>JBHLQK010000070.1:0-13468 GCA_048884925.1 Candidatus Thorarchaeota archaeon | reverse complement strand
CTCAAGTCTTCCCAGCTTCGTCTCAGTACCAGATTTACATCACAGAGGAAACGAACGCTGCGATTAGAGGCTTCAAGAGAGGAGGAATTGAAGAAGTGTATGTTATCGATGGGCATGGTTATGATGCATCACCTAATATTCGCCCCGAGTTGCTGGACCAAACAGCTCAGCTTACTACAAAGGAAGAGATGTTGAAACGGGATCGGAAAAACTTACGAAAGGAGATAGGTACCAAAGTCAATGCATCAGTTCTGCTAGGATGTCATGCAAGAAGACAAGCAAAAGGTTTCATGAGCCATACAAAAATGCACTATCCTCCTGTTCGGATCTGGATCAATGGGATAGAAGTTGGTGAAATTTATCTCTACGTTTTATGGGCCAGTAATCACAATATCTCAACTATTCTATTTACGGGGGATGATATCGCGATGGAGGAGGCTGAATCTTTGATGCCTGATGCAGAACATATAGTGACAAAGAGAAGTCTGAGCCGGAATAGATGTACACTCGTTCCATTAGAAACAGTAAGACTATATGTAGAAGATGCCGCTTTTAGAGCTACCAAAAGATTCGCGGAGATAAAACCATTCCAACTTCCGAATGAATACAAGGTAGAGATCACATTCAACTCCCGAGAGCATGCTTTTGCATGTCAAAATATTCCTAACGCGGAGCTAAAGAATGGCTCCATCGTTGCATGTGTCACCAAAAGCTATGATGAAGCAATCAGCTTCATTGATGCATCTATCAATATTGCCAAGTACTATGAGAGTCATGAATTGGTTTCAGCTCTAACTAAAATGGGAAATATCAGTGAAACGATATTGGAATGGAAGAAACAAAGGTGCAATATGATGGGAGCATCTTGGGATTCCGATTAATAGAGTTCATAATAAATATCCAGTATTAATTCAATGATTAGTGTCGGTTATCCTGGAGGAGTTCACCCTATGATATGATACCGTTTTCCTGCCAGAATACTATTCGGATTCCCAATTCAGTCGTTCGCAATTGCAATTCCTCAGGACTCGAGCGAGCTCTCCTATATGAAACATAGTATGCCGCATTAGATTCAGGTATTTCGCAAGGCGATTGGGATACGACCTAGAGAATCCGTCTGGTTCGAGCAAGTCTTTCTCAGAAAGGGAATTGAGCTTGGCTTCCAATAAGGATTCTATCTTCTTTGAATATTCCAGCATTGCCTCTTTCGATATTCGAGATGCAGTTTCCTGAGGGCTCTCCTTCTTCCAGTCAATACCTCCTATCGCCGCGCCCCATATCATTTCGTTTGTGTCATCTTGAGAATAGAACTCGACGCTTTCTAGCAAATGAAGAACCACATACGAGTAGTACTCAATATTCATTTCTTCTGTATCAACCCAGGGCTCGTTGCGCCTGATCAGTCCCATGGACCAGTATTCATCTGGAACATTTCTGATTGCTTGGCGCAGCATCAGCCAACATGACCTAAATTGAGCTTTCATTTGCTCTACGAATTCATTCCCTATCAACACGATTGCCATCTTCCTGTGTGAATCGATAATCTTGGTAATCTTTCTAATCATTTGGGAAATTAGTGTTGGAAGTCGTAAGAAGGGTCTGATATAGTTTTCCGCCGTTTTTTCTTTGGCATTCACATAATTCAGATTCTAGCGTAATCTTCATTCATCAGTTGCATAGTAGATGGGGGACAGATTTCGCTTTTAAAGAACTGATTTCTATCCTGAAAGCGAAGTATCTCGTCCTCTAGAGTTTTGAGGAAACTATGCAATTAGAAACCGCAATAATCATTTATTTTCAAACAGCCGGTCTGTTGCCGAAATTATCCAGAGCGGATTACTCGGGATTCTTCCTGTAGGCAATTGACCAGCGACCTTATGTACAGCCTTTCTGAGTGCACTCCATCGCATAACAGGGATCCGGAGAATGTACAAACACTTCGAGCCTTCGCAGAGAATATTCGTAGATAGAGAAGAGTATATCGAATGGATGGATGAGGCTCTCAAAAGATGTAGAGAGAAGAGTGTAGTTCTGCATCTTCGTGGAATTGGGGGGATTGGAAAAAGCTCCCTTTTTGAGCATTGGAAAAAGACTGTAGAAGCAACTATTGTCCTCGACTGTCAGCAGTATACAGAGTTCTATGATCGATTGAATATCATCGCGAAAGAAGCCGTCATGTTGGGAATTCCGCTACAAAGATTTGATGTTTTGTGGCAGATACGACAGAGGTTTGTTCAAGGAGTTGAGCCGGTTAAGGAATCTGGACGGGAATGGGCAAAGGAAGTCATCTCCGCAATACCATTCATCGGTTCTCTTGTTAGCATAGGCAGTGCGATCAGCACAGTGGGCGCACAAGTCGCTCCAAAACTTAAGGAAAGGTTTGGGACTGCAGGAAAGTGGCTTCAAGAAACATTAGGAAAGAATCATGTTGAGCGCCTCCTTGAAATCCTCTGGAGGGATCCTCATCACGCCGAGTTCTTATACCTAGATGCGTTGTTGGAGGACATTAACAATCGCAAGGACATGGAAAAGCCAATCCTATTCCTCCTAGATCATTTCGAATACATGGATGCAGAGTCGACTCATTGGAGATATGATGGAAAAGAAATAGCTGAGCCTGAACTTTGGCGGGTTTTTCTGTCGTCATTGACCAACAGCGTCGCAGTGATGGCAAGTAGAAGGGCAATTCCTAACAAGACTGAGATTAAAATTGAAGAGTCTGAGCTAACAGAGTTGGAAAGAAAGAGTTGTATTGAGCTTCTTGAGTTACGACAAATAACACATCCAGGCCTTCAGGATAGAATTGTCAGTGTGAGCGGCGGGAATCCATTTGTTATCGGCACTATCTGTGATGTAGCAGATGCAGGAACTCTCTCACTCGAATCAATTGAGAATCTGCGTGCGGATACTCTCGAAGACGTTCGCCTCAAAACGTGGAGAAGGCTTTTCAGTCAAGTTCAAGATCTCCAAGGTTTGGTGAATCGAGCTGGAATTGTCCCGTTCTTCGATAGACGCGTATTGAATATCATTGCGCCAGAAATGGACTCGGACCAATGGAGTAGGTTGATCCATCTCAGCTTCATTAGAAACCGCGGCGATGGCACGTTCACGCTTCACAATCTGGCAAGAGACCTGATTTTCAAGGAAATGGAACATAGAATCGCAGAATTAGCAACAGAAGCAGCCAACCGCCTTGAAGGTGCCTTTGAGAAAGAATCTGACTATGCTCTTCTTGGATTGTCAGTTGCAGTTCGTTCACTGGCATCTGAGAGAGAGGCAATCACTAAACTGACTCAGACATCCACTGACTTAATGTATAAGGGTGCTCTTGCCGATGCCCTTACGTTCCATGAATACAATAGAATCTATACACTGGGAGGTCATGCTTGCAGAATCATAGCTAGAGGATGGATATTCACTGCATTGAAGAGAGTCGTCGAAGCAGAACGAGACTATAGAGAAGTAATGAGCATGGCAGAACATGTGCCAAGCGGGGTTTCAGATGATATTCGTTATTGGGTAGCTGAAGCTCATGCGGGTCTTGGTTCGCTCTACATAGGCTTGGACAGACTTGATGAAGCCGAGGAGGCTATGAGAGAGGGAATCAGAAGAGCGACATGCCTTAATGAAAGGACTCCTGGGTATAATTTGAGCTCGATAGCGTTGATGCGTTCCACGCTTGGTGATCTCTTGCATCTTACAAAGAGATATGGAGAAGCAGAAGTGGAATATCGAGAGGCCTTGGAGATTCAAGAGAGGGTTATGAATACGCCTCAAGACCCCGATTCATTTGAGGGCCAACATAATTCTCGAATGTATCAAGTATTGCTTGCTGGTTTTGCCAATGTGCTACTCCAATTGGGAAAGGCAGACGAGGCTGAAGAACTGGCTAGGAAAGCTCTTGAGATAGAGGGAAGCTACCTAACTGATTTCTTTAGCAAATCAATTATCGGGACTACCCTCAAATTAATGAATAGGGTATCTGAAGCTGAAGCCGTTTTCAGCGATTTCGTCTCAATTGGAAGGACACTTGTCGAAAAGGATACGCAGTTGAAGTCGTATTTAGTAGACCCTCTAGTGAACTTAGGAATTCTGCTGTTGCAGGTAGGGAAATTTGCAGAGGCAGAGGAACTGCTAACAGAAGCTCAAGACATCGCCGAGGAGGTTTTTGAAGAGGAACCAGAGAGAGGGAAGAGTCTGACTGCACTTAGTCTAAGGAATCTTGCAGACTTTCTTAGCAAGGATGGCAGATTCGCAGAAGCCAATAATGCGTATTCTGAATCTCTAGAGTTCTACAGACAAGCGGCAGAGCTATTTCCAAATCGATACAAAGACATACTCTGTGACGTCCTGAACAGCTATGCCATTAATCTGAATTATGCTGGCAAGACTCAAGAAGCAGAGAAGGCCTATAATGAAGCCCTTGAGATTTCAAAGCAACTTGTCCACGATTTTCCAGAAGCTGTTTTCCTAGAAGATCTGCAGGCAGTTGTTCTCAACAACCTTGGAGTGCTTCTTAGAAACAAAGGGAGAAGCCAAGAGGCACTAAAATCCTATCGAGAAGCGATTGAGAGATTGAATCCTCTAGCTGATAAGTCACCAGATCTCTTCCTCCATCATTATGCCACGATACTCAACAACTTAGGGGTGGCGTTATCAGAAACTGGTAAGAATTCTGAAGCTGAGGAAAATCTCAATGAATGTCTTAGAATAAGACGGGATTTGAGGAATACATCAGAAGAACTGTTTCTGCCGGGGATTGCTTCTTGTCTCAACAATATTGGCTTAGTCATGAAGAGAGATGGACAACAGAAAAATGCAGATGAGGCATTCAAGGAAGCTGCTGCCACTCAAGAGGAAAGTGCGGCTAAAGGATTGGGAATCAAAGAAGTTTTTCAGGAAGGAATCTGGTCAGAGGAGGAAATGAGGGCGTCAATTACATACTTCTGGATCTACTAGTCATGCAGTTTCCTTTCTCTGCAAAAGAGAACCGACTAGCTTATGAGAAACCTCAGACACTGCAGTGCATCGCATGAAGTGGTGTAAGGAGAATGTATGAGCGCTTTCGCCCCTTTTCATAATATGCTAAGTGAGTTTTGGAGATTACGGGTATGGGGATTGATCATGATTCTGAATAAACCATAAATAGACCACAGGAAAATTCCCTTTCAATTATTTATGAAGGTCAATAAACATGGACTCGACATACAAGGCTAATGATGATTTGCCGGTTCTGGGTGGTCTTGCTTTTGTCTATTTGCTATCACTTTTGATTGCTGGTTTGATTGTAGTATTATCGGTGGCAGGAATCCTTTACCCGACTGCTATTTATCCCACAACAGAGCTCCTTGAGGGTTTTCTACCCAATGACGTGGTGAATCTACTGATTGGAGTGCCCATCTTGCTGGGTTCTATGTGGCTAACGAACCGGCGTAATCTAGTAGGTGTCCTCTTTTGGCCGGGGGCGCTCTTCTATGAATTCTACACCTACTTGGTATATGTCCTGGGCATGCAGTTGAATTTCGCATTTCTGGGGTATCTAACGGTGGTCATGTTGAGTGGGTACACATTGATTGGATTGGTAGCGCAAATTGACCAAGAAGCCGTACACCAAAGGTTATCCGGCAGGGTGCCGGAAAAGGCAAGCGGAGGGGTGCTTGCTGGTCTTGGATTGCTATTCTTGGTTTTGACCACCAGCGCGATGATTGGTGCCATCATCAATCAAACGCCGGTTGGCGATGTGGATCTTGCACTTAGAATTACCGACTTCTTGCTCACTCCAACGTGGATCATTGGTGGGGCGCTCTTATGGCGTCGAAGAGCTTTCGGGTACATTACTGCGTTAGGATTGCTCTTCCAAGCCAGTATGCTGTTCATAGGGCTGATTGCCATCTTAATCATTCAACCCCTAATCGCCGCAGTACCATTCGCACTCCTTGATGTTCTCGTGGTTGCTGTGATGGGATTGATTTGCTTTATCCCCCTCACCCTCTTCATTCGCGGCGCCTCGTTGAATCGCACTTCCACAAGTCCGCAGGTTCGCTGATCAGCACACCAACTGAGTATTATAGGCATCATTTGAAATCATAGCTAGCACCTAATCCTAGCTTCCAATTCATGGTTATCAGTCCAATCTTCTGACTTCCTCTCGATTCATTGAAAATAACCGACTAGCTTATGAGAAACCTCTGCCACGGCATTGGTATCACGTGACACGGGGCGAGGAGATTGTACAAGCGCTTCGAGCCATCAGAACAAGTCTTTGTGGACAGAGAAGAGTATCTCGAATGGATGCATGAAGCTCTCAAGCGATGCAAAGACAGGCCTGTTGTACTGCATCTACGGGGTATCGGAGGTATTGGGAAGAGCTCCTTGCTTGATTACTGGACAAATACTATTGACTCCACTATTCGTTTGGACTGCCAGCAATATTCCGAGTTCTATGCTCGATTGAATATCCTGGCCAAAGGTGTAGTGCTTCTTGGCGTACGACTCCCAAGATTCGATGTTCTCTGGCAAATTCGTCAGCGATTTGTTGAGGGCGTTGAACCAGTCAGAGAAGAGGGTCGTGAGTGGGCGAAGGAAGTGGTCACGTTAGTTCCATTCATCGGATCACTAGCAACTATAGGCAGTGCAATAAAAGCAGTGGGTGCGAAAGTCACCCCCAAGCTGAAAGGGAAATACAGCAGTCTGGGCAAGTGGCTACAAGAAGTCCTCGGCAAGAATCATGTGGAACGACTTCTGGAAATACTCTGGAAGGATCCCCATCAAGCTGAGTTTCTCTATTTGGATGCACTTCTTGAAGATTTGAATAGCAGAAAGAATCTGGAGTCACCCCTCCTCTTTCTAATGGATCACTTCGAATATGTTGATACCGAAAAAGCTCATTGGCGTTATGCTGGAAAGCAGATAACTGAAGCAGATCTATGGTGTGTCTTCTTGTCATCTCTGTCCAATTGTGTTGGAGTCATGGCAAGCAGAAGACCTATTGCCAGTCAGCCAGAAATTGGCATAGAGGAATCCGAGCTTACTGAACTTGATAGAGGAAGCTGTGTCGAGCTCCTTAATCTAAGGAGAGTAACGAATTCAGAACTTCAAGAGAATATAGTCAGTGTGAGTGGAGGGAATCCCTTTGTTATTGGAACAATCTGTGACATGGCTGAATCAAATTCGCTATCGCTGCCATCTGTTGAGAGCCTACGCTCAGATAAGCTTGAAGAAGTGCGACTGAAAACATGGAGGAAGCTCTTCAATGAGGTTCAAGACCTTTTAGAGTTGGTAAACAGAGCTGGATTACTCCCACATTTCAACCGAAATGTGATGAACATCGTCGCTCCAGCAATGAACACAGACCAATGGACGAGAATGGTGAGCCTCAGTTTCGTTAAGGACAGAGGGGACGGAACTTGGGTGTTGCATGATTTGGCGAGAGAACTTGTAAAGGCAGAGCTTGGGCAGCGACTCAGAAATTTAGCGTTTGAGATGTCACAAAGACTAGAAGAAGTAGCAATAGCTGATGCAGATTACACGATTTACGGAATTGCTCTATCTGTTCTAGCACTTGCCAACGAGAAGACTGCCGCGGACAAGATTGCTTCAGTTTCGCTTAGCCTAGGCTATCAGCAGAATTTCCTTGAAGAGCTAGCATTTCTCAACGCAATCAGAATCGATACAGATGAAAGCCGACTTCTTCTATTGGTAGAGAAAGGACGTGCTTTCTTATACTTAATGAGGTGGGCTGAAAGCGAACAACATCTCAAGCGTGCAATCGAACTGTATTATGAGATTCTTGATAGAAGTCCGGTTGAATTTCGACTATATAATGAATATAATTTGGGAGTGACGTATCTCAATCTTGGAGGTCTTTATTTTCATACAAACAGACCAATTGAAGCTGAGGCGGCTTTCGAAAAGGGAATAGAGCTCTATCGAGAGATCGCAAAGAGAAATGAGATTGCTGGTGAGATGCATCATTTTGGATTTATTTTCCTTTATCTCGGGCACGTATTGTTCAGGACTCTTAGGTTTGAAGAGGCCAAGGAGATACTTCTAGAAGCACTTCACTTCTTCAACGAACTTGAGAAGAGGGGGCGGTTCTCGGAATTTAGGACCTTCTTGTCAGCTGTAGGCATCAGCAAGGATGGTCAGGCATTCTCGCTAATGGGTCTAGCTGCTTTGAGCAAACAGAGGCATAATTACAGAGATGCTGAGGAATCTCTTTCAGGAGCATTGGCAAGATTTAGAGATCAGCTTGAAACATCACCCACAGCGAACCCACGATTCAAGGTGATGGCTTTGAATAATCTTGGTGGTCTGTTACGAAACATGGGTAGGGTTTCCGAAGCGGAAGAATATCTAAGAGAGGCGCTTGAAATCGAAAGGCTGAATGTGAAAGAAAGACCCGATGATAGTATGGTGAATGACCTATTAGCGATGATTCTCAATAATATGGGTTTGATCTTTCAACAGACTATGAAACATCAGGATGCTGAGGGCCATCTTCGAGAAGCACTTCAAATAAGAAGAATGTTATCTGAGAAGAATCCAGAAAGATACAACTATCACCTGGCGGTCGCACTCAATAATTATGGCATTACATTAAGTGAGCTGAATAAACAGTCTGAAGCTGAAGACTCATTAAACGAAGCTCTCGAACTGCTTAGAGATTTGGAGAGTGCTTTGGAAATTACCTCTCCAGGCCTTGTATCGATTTTGAATAATCTCGGCATTTTATACAAGAGGACAAATAGGCTCAACCAAGCAGAGGCTTTTCTCAAAGAGGCTTTTGATATCTCGAGAAATCTGTTTGAAAAATCGAGTGCTTATTTTGTGCATCTTCTTGCTAAATCATTGAGCAATTACAAGATTGTTCTTTCAGAAATCGGTAAGACCGTTGAAGAAGTTGAAATTGCCATTGATGCACTCAAAGAACATGATGTCACAATATCTTTGGAGCGGGAAACGTGGTCTGCAGAAGATGAAGAGGAATCCACACCGTTTTGATAATAACCCAATAATTCAATTAAATTGCAAAATAAGATTCTAAAAAATGGAAATGATTTAATTACTAGTAATAAGCGAGATTGCTATTGTGATTTTATGGACAAATTGATTTACGCATCAACTACAGAGCTTGCTCAGGCCATCAGCAACGGAAACATCTCTTCAAAGGAAGTAGTAGATGTGTATCTCCAACGGATTGAGGAAGTTAATCCCAAACTCAATGCTGTTGTTCAATTAGTAGCTGAAGAAGCCCGCGTTCAAGCCGGGGAAGCGGATGCTGCTCTAAAACGGGGAGAAATCAAAGGGCCCCTACATGGGGTTCCAATGACAGTAAAGGATATGGTAGAAACGAAGGGTGCTATTTGTGCAGCAGGCACCAAAGGACGTGCTTCTTTTATTCCAACACAGGACGCTACTGTTGTGGCACGGCTACGAAATGCTGGAGCAATCCTGTTAGGGAAGACTAATATGCCTGAGCTTGGCCTTGCCTTTGAAACAGACAATCTGGTCTATGGTCGAACCAATAATCCCTATAATCTGTCCTGCATCCCCGGTGGAAGCAGCGGAGGTGAAGCGGCGATTATCGCGGCTGGGGGATCTCCTTTTGGAGTTTCAGTTGATGGAGGAGGGAGTATTCGACAACCAGCCGATTGCTGTGGAATTGTCGGCATCAAACCAACTCAAGGTCGCGTACCTGCCACTGGTTGTTGGCCCCTTTCATGGTTGGGTCTTTTGACCCAAACAGCAGGCCCCAATGCGCGTTATGTTGAGGACCTAGGCTTAATACTTTCAATCATCGCTGGACCAGATTGGCATGATCCAACAACTGTTTCAATGCCACTTGGTAATCCCGATGAGATAGATATCAAAAGCCTACGCGTCGCAGTTTACACAGATAATGGGATAGTTACACCGACACCCGAAATCATTGATGTGGTGCAGAAAGCTGCAAAAGCTCTCTCAGATGCGGGTATGAATGTAGAGGAGGATTATCCTGAAGTTATCAATCAGACGTATGAGATACTAATGGGTCTTTATACTGCAGATGGCGGCGCTGGATTGAAAGCGACGCTCAAGATGGCTGGAACTACGGAGATGCATCCATTTATGCAAGGGTTGCTTGAGATTTGCAGAAATAGTGCGGTGACAACTGCAGAATTCAGCGCTTTGATGATGAAGTGGACTAACTTCCGCAGATCTATGCATTCCTTCATGGAGAACTATGATGTTATCATTTCTCCTGTTAGTGCCTTTCCAGCGCCTAAACACGGTGAATCGTTTGAGAAGTTCCCAGGCTTCAGTTACACAATGAGTTACAACCTGACTGGATGGCCTGGGGCAGTTGTTCGTGTAGGTACTTCGCCTGAGGGCTTGCCTATCGGGATCCAAATAGTAGCACGTCCTTGGCGGGAGGATGTGGCTTTGGCAGTAGCAAAATATATTGAGCAGAAATTTGGGGGCTGGCAGCCTCCATCGATTTAGATTCAATTCAGACCCCCATAAGCCTAGACAATCAACCGACTATCTTATGAGAGGCCAATCCTAATCCATGACCTAACCTGACATGGAGTCAATAGATTGTACGAGCGCTTCGACCTATCGGACCAAATCTTTGTTGATAGAGAAGTCTACCTTAGCTGGATGGACGACGCGCTGAGGCGCTGCATGGATCAAAGTGTTGTTCTAGTTTTGAGAGGAATAGGAGGTATTGGCAAGAGCTCTCTACTTGATTACTGGAACCGTACAATAGATTCCACAATCCGTCTTGACTGTGACCAGCACACAGGTTTCTACGAGCGTCTCAATGTCCTGGCAAAAGGAGCTGTCTTGCTAGGCGTAAGTCTACAGAGATTCGATGTACTATGGCAAATCCGACAACGATTTGTGGAAGGTGTCGAACCAGTCAAAGAAAAGGGAAGGGAATGGGCTAGGGAGATCGTTATGGCCATCCCGTTTATTGGGTCTCTAGCAAGCATTGGAAATGCGATTCGTTCCATTGGAGCTGAGGTGGCTCCCAAGATAAAGAACAGATTTGGCTCATTGGGACAGTGGCTGCAGGATAGACTGGGTAAGGATTATCTTGCGAAACTGCTGGAGATTCTATGGAAAGAGCCGCGTCATGCAGAAATTCTCTTCCTCGATGCTCTGCTGGAGGACTTGAACAATCGTAGCAACCCAAGTCAGCCAATTCTCTTCCTTTTTGATCACTTTGAATATGTAGACAGTTATACCCCTCTTTGGCGATATGCAGGAAAGAAGATTAGCGAGACTGAGCTGTGGTGCGTGTTTCTGTCCTCACTCAGCAACAGTGTGGGTGTTCTAGGCAGTAGAAGGTCAGTTCCAGAATCGGCAGATATCATGGATAATGTAGAGGTACAAGAACTCATTGAGTTGGATGAAGAAAGCACTCGGGAACTGCTTGAAAAGAGAGGAGTGACGGATGAGTCGATACAAGATAGGATTGCGAGTGTCAGTGGTGGCAACCCATTTGTTATCGATGCTATCTGTGACATGAGGGATGAAGGAGCCATTTCTCTCGATGATGTGGAAGGCCTCCGTGCTGACACACTTGATGAAGTTCGCTTGAAAACTTGGCGAAGACTCTTCAATATGGCATCAGGGCTTCAGGACATCATCAATAGGGCAGGCCTGTTGGAGAGTTTTAGCCGAGAGATATTGGACATCGTAGCTCCAACTCTAACAACTGACTTGTGGCGAAGACTTCTGCAATTGAGTTTCGTCCGTGCCCGTGATGATGGTTTGTATGTGCTTCATAATCTTGCCAGTGGTCTTATTATCGATGAGTTAGGAACGCGTGGGAAGAGCTTGGCGGATGAAATCTTTCTCCTGCTTGAGAAGAAGGCTGAAGCTGATGGAGATTTGAGTCTAATGGGACTCGCATTCTCTGTTCGAGCTGTATTTTCCGAGGAAGAGGCCATCCAGGCTGCAAAAGATGCCATTAATGAACTCGTAATGAAAGATGCAGTAATCGATGCTCAGAAAATTCTTGAAAATCTAAGGTTCCACTCCATCAAGGGTATGGCTGAGATTTTGGGACTTAGATCAAAGGTTTTGGGTAGACTCAGTAGACTTGCTGAGGCTGAGGATGCGGCTAGAGAAGCTATACGAATTCTTGAAGAACTGAGTAAGGATGATTCTGCAAAACACCTGGATAGCCTAGCAGAATACCTTGCTGATTTGCATGAAGTGCTAAGGTATACTGGATACGATGAGGCACTGGAAGTAATCTCAAGGGCTCTAGAAATCCAGAGAATAGTTGCAGAGCAGGAATCTCCCAAACAGCTTAGAGCACTAGCCAGGATACTACTGGCATATGCTTGGTGGCTCGGTGGCATGCATCCTTTGGAATCGATTCCGTATGTACAAGAAGCAATTGCAATCTATGAGAGATTTGACTGCAAGGAATTGATACCCACCGCCCTAAATTATATGAGCGTAATGCTTGGGCGCAGCAACAAGCGGACTGAATCAGAAAGGGTCATCCGGGAAGCAATTGGGCTTCAAAGGGATGTAGTTGAGTCCGACCCAGATAACTCCCGCGCAAAGTCAGCGCTTTCCGCGATGCTAAATAACTTGGCAGTATTCCTTGATCACATGGAGGGGGGCCTAAAAGAAGCTGACCAGCTTTCTCGTGAGGCATTTGAGATACGCAGAGGTCTTGCTGAAAAAGAGCCAGATGTCTTTCTTAGCAAATTGGGAAGCCAATTCTTCAATCGAAGCATGTTTAGCTTTCGGCTCCATAGACTAGATGAAGCTGAAGAAACCCTCACAGAATATCTAGAGTTGGGAGAAAAGAATTTCGAAGAATTTCCGGAAGTCTATAGAACATGGATAGAAGGGGCTCATTACATTTTGAGTCATGTTCATTTCGCTCGGGGAAATATATCTCAGGCTATTTCAGCAGTTGAAAAGTCGATTGGGATGTGTCGAAAACGCTTGGAGGGAGGCACGCGGGACTGGTTGTATTTGGGAGCCCAGCTCAATTCATCCGCGATCATGTACATAAAGGACGGGAGGTTCGACAAAGCTGAAGAGGCTTTATTGGAAGCCATTCAGATATATCGTGAATCAGAATACATGCCGCCGCGTTGGCACGCTTTCTTTGCTGGAATTCTAAACAACTATGGAATTCTGTTGCGGCTCAAAGATAGGCAACCTGAAGCAAAAGCAATCCTCGAAGAAGCTATGGCAATCTCTTTGCAACGATCGGAAGAGGTACCTGAGGTCTACAATGGGCTTTATTCGAATTTGCTATGCAATCTCGCTGTCATTCTAGTTGACATTGGCGAAATGAAATGGGCAGAGCGTCAATTCAAGAAATCTCTATCAATTATCGAAGATCTTGCTCAAAAAACACCCGAGATATACAAGATTCATCTGGCGATAGTGCTTCATAATTATGCTAATTATCATGATAGAATATCACGCAAAAATGAGGCATATT
>JBHLQK010000069.1:0-13569 GCA_048884925.1 Candidatus Thorarchaeota archaeon | reverse complement strand
GAAACGAAGGGCGTAGGTTGTGCCAATTGGTGTTTCAGCTATTCGAACATAGGCCTGGTCAATTGTGGGGGTCTTCATTACCTGAAAGAAGTGATGATCTTCAACAAATTGCAGATGCAGGCATCAAAGTTGTAGTTTCACTAGAATCGCGGTTTGGGTTTCCCGACTTCTCAGAATTTGGCCTTGAGCATCACCAAATCTCAATTCCAGACTTTGACATACCCTCCGAGCAGAATGTAAGGGAGTTTGTGGACATTGTGAAGACAGCTATGAGTCAAGAGAAGCCTGTACTGGTTCACTGTCTTGCTGGTTGTGGTCGGACAGGAACCATGCTTGCTATTGCTGAGATCTACATCTACGGCCAGACCGAAGGTGTCGATGTGATTGATTTTGTCAGGAAAACCCGGTCTTGTGCAATAGAAACGTCTGGGCAAGAAGAGAGCATCAGAGATCATGCAGCAAACCCTCTATCGGGATTGACACAGCACAGCCTGGAAAATTGATTCTGACACGTTTAAATTATAGCCGGGCTGTCACAGAAGCAGTCCATCATGAGTGCACGAAGGACGGCATCTGTCACCTGCCCCTCATCCGGGAGGCCTTCGAGTACAACTTCGCAGATTCGAATAGTGGGCAAGCTGGTCACGACATCCTCACAACCGCATCCAGCGTTTTCGCCATCGTCGACATTAATCTGACAGATCGCGTCATTAGAAACACCATACTGATTAATTGCTTCTCCAATGATCTCTTTTGCGGCCTCGCAGAACAAGCATAGTTTTCCAGTATAGACAATTATGCAACCGCAGCGCCCACATGGGGATTTACTGGAGTTTTTGGCTGTAGGTGTGACGTCCGTCATCTGCTCGGCCCCTTTTCAACATCCGTCAAATAATAAGAATAGTACATCCTAATATACTATATTGTGGCATATTATGCATAAAAACTTCGCGCCTTCTCATTTGGATTGGTTTTCTTTCCTACCACGACCACTGTCGGAGAAGTCATATTGAGCTATGAGTCAGGGGGGGCTATGTCAGAGGTGTATTCCAGACTTCCGAAAGCAGAGATAGACCACCGGATTGCACAGCTGAAAGACAATCTATTAGGTGCTGAGCTTGACGGTGCCATTTTGATGACTACTACCGAATTATACTACTATTCGGGAGTAGGCACTGGGGGAATTGTCTACGTGCCTGTTGAGGGTAGTCCAATTCGTCTAGTTGAACGAAACATGGAACTGGTTGAGTCATACTCTTTGATACCCGAGATTAGACCCATGGGACGCATCTCGCAATTATTCCAGACACTCAACGTTCCATCGGGCTCCAAGATTGTGATGGAGGCTGACGTCATCCCCTATTCACTGATGAGCTATCTTCAGTCTAGAGCAGACGAAATTCAACTCTCAGATGGTAGTGATATGTTCAGAAAGATTCGTTCAAAGAAGTCGAGTTTTGAGATTGGACTGATTGAGGCCGCTGCCAGACTTGTAGACCAGTCATTTGAGTTCTGTACAGAGATAGCTACTCCTGAGATGACCGAGATCGAGCTCTCAATGAAGCTTGATGCCTGGATGGTGGAGAATGGACATGCCGGTTTTATCACAACTCGTTCATTCAACTCTGAGATGCTAATTTATTCCTACGTTGTTTCTAGTAGCGGGTCCACGTTAAACACTTTCTTCACACCGGTTTCTGGAGTCGGACTCTCACTGAAGTACCCTTTAGGACCTACACGTCAAAAGCTTGGTAGAAATCGGCCATTTCTAGTAGACACATGCGGGAATATGAAGGGTTACCACTCTGACACGACTCGTACATTCATCTGCGGCGAGTTTGATAATAATCTAAGTGCCAAGCTGGATAGTCTTTCACAGGTCAAGAGCTTTCTGCTCAAGGAGATGAAACCTGGGGTCAGTCTAGGTGATCTCTATGGAGATGTGATTGAACTCAGTATCGAGCTCGGAATACAAGATCAATTCATGGGCGTCTGTAAAGACAAAGTTGCTTTCCTTGGACATGGAGTTGGACTGGAGCTGGATGAATTGCCCATATTCTATTCAAAAGGTCCCCATTTGGAGCAGGGTAATGTTCTTGCCTGTGAGCCAAAAATCATCACTCCTGGCCATGAGGTCTTGGGAATCGAAGACACCTACGTCATAACTAGTTCGGGCAATAAATCTCTGTCCAATGCTCAAAATCGTTTTGAAATCGAATAGAGTCATTGCACTTGCTACTGGCCCAGAATCTTGAAAGCAACCTGTCTTCCAAATTCATTAGCTCTTTGAAGCTCACCTTCTGCCAAAGGACCCCTCCTGTCTTCCACTTTAGCTGAAAAGCCATCAATGACAAACATGACACAGGCCATTCTCTGGCGAATCTCCTGCTCCAGCTTTCCCACAGCAATCCCCTTGTTGCCGCCTGTATAGGTGTCAAAGGCGGCTCCCTTCTTCTCCTCAAGGTCTACAATACTCGCTCGTTCGATGAACTTCAGCATATTTCGTGCTGGTTCCTGATTATGATTAGGGGTACCGAAAAGGACTGCATCATATTTTGCTAGGTCATCAGTATGATGTACCTCTCCAGTCTTTGCGACAGTACAATCAATCATACCTGACTCTCTAATGCCCTCTGCTATAGCCTCCGCCACTCTCTTTGTATTTCCATAGATGCTCTCGTAGATAATGATAGTTTTCGCCATCAGTACTCTCCATCAATTCGTTGTCAAAGAACCGCTTATGTGCATTTTCAAATGGCGCAGTTGGAAAGGTATAATAAAGAATCAGCCAAGCCCAGCTCAACTAAAGATGACTTCTATCAACTAGCATGATAGTCAGGTCGAGGAGGTCAGCTAAAGTGTGCGTGAATCTAATTTGCAGCGTGACGTGATGGTCATTCGAGAAGAATAGACATCGGTCTCAGTCCTCGCTTCGACCCCTATTATCTATCATCACTTCTGTCAAACTACAGCAAATGACATGGAGTGAATCAGCAATGACATGAAACCGGATGACTTCAAGCCTGTCCTCTTAGGACAGGGTGCTTTCATTCAGTAATGAATGGTCTGTGCAGCAGGCAGTAACTCTCTCTTGAGGTGGAGAACGTGGCAAAAGAAACCGACAAGACAGCAGTAAAGAATCAGTCGCATCCTGAAGGCCAGTCCTTTGAAGGAGATGACGTTGACGATAAGGATGCATCCCGAAAGAAGAAAGAAACACGTGAAATTATTGTAGACGTATCAGAATTGGAAACGTTCTGGAGGTCTTATATAGCATGAACCTAAACGGTTCAACCTGGTTGAGGGTGATGGTCTACCACGATGTAGATGTGTGGACAATCCCCTCCTTTTTCTTTTCACTCAATATCGCAGTATGACCGATATTGATTCAAAAGTCTAGGAGCCGGTTGGTATCCGAGGAATATTCCTTTACTAAGATGTCGTTGTTATCTCTTGGAAGCGATTTAGGATGCCGAATGCCCAATCTGATGAAGTAATGGCATTGTATCGTCGTGGTATGCATTTTCAGAGATTTGGTGAGCTCGACGCGGCTGAAGAATCCCTGAAGGCTGCAATAGAAAAGGATGAAACCTTTGCTCTTGCATGGAACCTCCTAGGAATTATCTATCAAGAAACTGAGAAGTATGAGAAGGCTTTCGAGTGCTTCAAGAAGGCGATGGAACTCGACAAGACATGGTTTGAGCCAATTGAAAATTCTGGAATGCTTCAATACTCCCAAGAGATGTACAAGCAATCAATAGAAACTCTCACAAGATATCTTGAGCTAGGCGGCGATGAGCTAGACACCCTCCTTGCATTGGCTAAAGCGGCGGTACAGGTGAATGACTGCCGAACCATTCTCATAGCTACATCTGCAATTCTGGAATCACATGATGACCTCTATGAAGTTTGGGAGATGCGGGGAATGTGTCAGGCTCAACTAAACCGCTATAATGCTGCATGCACAAGTCTCAATGCTGCTATAGACCTTAATCCAAGGGCTACCAGTTCCCTCAACGCTGTAGGGGACCTTTGTTATGAGGCTCAGAACTATGCAAGAGCCGTAGAGTTCTATGAGCCTAGTCTTTCAGTCAAAGGGAATCAACCTGATGTCCTATTCAGGTATGGAACCACTCTCTGGTTTCTTGATAGATGGAAAGAAGCAATCCCAGTACTCGAAAAGTATATCGATCTTTCCCCTGACGATGCACGTGGATGGAACAATCTGGGTGTAGTATTAAGAGAGAAAGGGGATGTCAAGCGCGCTGTAGAATGTTACAGGCGTGCCCTTGAACTAAATCCCGATCTCGCCATAGTCAGGAAGAACATGGAAACAGCAAAAGAGATGCAAGTTCTGCTATAGAATGCCAAGTTGGACAATCCAATGGAAGCATTGAGAGAGAAAGAGGAGGAGAGAACCGGTGCCAACAAGGGACAGCCTACAACCCCATGACACCGGACTCATCACATCAAATATACGTCTATTCAGACCCTTTTAAGCACCTATAAACTGTCGACTTCAGCTGTTGATTACGATGAGGGGCACTCTCATCTCCTCACTGGATGTACCCCCATGATGACCCAGCAGAGAAGGGGGCTCTTGCCCTGGGAAGCTGTTGAGAACTGCATAGCCTTCATTAAACATCAGTGTGTAATCTCCAACCCGATTGGTTAACATCTGGTGTGCCTCATAAAGCCCAAACCAATTGTCATCTATGAGGTCCTCGCTCCTGTGAATCTCGCATGCATATCCAAGTTCTGAGTTCACATAATGTTCGAACTCTCTCACACGTGAAGGTCGCACATAACAGTATACAGATCGCGTGTCTCCGCACAGCGGCAGCGTGAGGGTGTCCATCAATTCAGGATGGTCATCAGTCCTGATGAGGCCTTCTGGCTTCACATCATGCAAGCCATGATCGCTTGAGATAATGACAGTCGTATCTGATCCCTCAATCCTTTCCATGAATGAAGTCAGAGCGTAATCAAAGACATAGAGATGCTCTTGTGCCTCATCACTCTCCATTCCAAGTACATGAGCGATAGAATCAAGATCCGGCCAATAGGAGTAGATATAGCTTGGTTTCTTAGTCAATGAAATGGCTTTCTCTACACTCCCAAAGAAGGTCTGGAGTCCTTCGTATCCGATTCTTGTAGCGCCTCTGCCTATTGTGTACTGCGAGAACGCAGAGTCAACAATCTGCTTTCCGGCAACCACTATGCGTTCTCTTTCAATCTCCCAGAAAAGAGACTTAAACTTCACAACGTTGGCTATGTCTGTATCTATCACATTCCAGTCAACAACACTTGTAAAGGGTAGAATTCGTGACATCATTCCATATTCTTTCAGGAATACATACCACCCTGTCACTGCATGTTGTTGCGGTGCCAAGCCTGTGATGAAAGTCGTAATTGCTGAGCCTGTGGATGGCGGAAAAACTGACGTGAGAGCACCTCGCATCGACGATGCCAGCATAGTGTCTTTTCCATGTTCCATGAGGTAGTCATAACCTAGTCCATCTATGGCCATCAGTACTATGTTCTTGGACTCCTCTACACCAGAGAGCCAGTCATTGTTCGTTTCAGGATATGGGCTCTTTGCTCCAACTGCGGATGCAATAGTACTCATTAGATTCACAATGCCTCCGCCGGTATAATTTGGCTTGACTTGCATGATGAAACGAAGCACAACTCTCCATATAGGAACTTCCTTAATGAGAGCAAGATAGGGTCGTGGGAGTTATATGCAACGTATCACGAGGAGGTCCCAAGGTGCAATCCTCATGAACAGAGAGAGATACCATAGTATCTTGTTCAAACTCGCAGCTTTTTGGAACTGCATTCTTGCTGTTTCCTTTGTTGTAATGCCAAGAATTGATATCGGCTATTTCTCATTGGCTGGGGATGTGCCTCCTCCGCCCACACTATTGTGGTTCGATTCATTCTTTCTAATGGTCTTTGTAGTGGGTCTGCTCCTCTACACAATCAGCATCAACCCACAAGTCGGTCAGGGCTTTATTCCAGTAGTGATTTTTGAGAAGGTCACGGTCTTTATAGTGGGCCTCCTGTATTTCTTTATTGGAGAGGCATCCATCTTGCTAGTCGCTTTCGTCGCAGGTGATCTCCTGTTTGGCATTCTATTCTCCGAGCATTGGCTATCATCAAGAAAGAAGGAATGACAAAAATCGCTTTGTGCCTCTTCCCAGCAATTGATTTAGATATTCTACGTTGTTTATTCATGGAAATTGCTACGTTTGCAGCAGGTTGTTTCTGGTGTGTGGAGGCTGTCTTCCAACAGCTCAAAGGTGTTGCCTCGGTTGTTTCGGGCTACACGGGAGGAAACACAGACAATCCCACCTACAATGAAGTCCTAACAGGGAAGACCGGACATGCTGAGGCATGTCAAATAGAATTCGACCCTGAACAGATCACTTTCGAAGAGCTTCTTGAGGTGTTCTTCGAAACCCATGATCCTACCACACTCAATCGCCAGGGGAATGACATTGGCACTCAATATCGTTCAGCTATTTTTTATCATGATGAAAGCCAAAAAAAGGCTGCAGATCGATATAAGGAGAAGCTTGGGGCGAGTGGAGCTTGGAAGAATCCGATAGTGACCCAAATAACACCCTTCACAAAGTTCTATCGCGCCGAGGACTATCATCAGAACTACTTTAGAAATAATCCCAATCAGCAGTACTGTCGCTTTGTGATTAAGCCAAAGGTTGAGAAATTTGAGAAAGTCTTCAAGCTCAAGCTATCGCTATAGAGCCTCCGAAGAATCTCTTTTGCGCAACAGACAATAGAGAGTAGACATGTGTAAGAGTGTATGAGGTCTAGAATTCGGTCGATGAAAGATGATGACTGGATGGAATTCGAGAAACTAGACGAGGAACTCTTCCCCTCTGATAGGGTCGGACAGGAGTCATTTACTACACAAGTCGATAGGGGCGCCTTTTTCGCCCTTGAGTCTGATGATCGAATGGTGGGCATGCTCTCCCTTGCCAAGTTCGGTGAAGATGCTGGTCATCTCGGTCGAATTGGTGTTTCCAAGTCCGTGCAGAACAGAGGGCTGGGCGCTAAGCTCATGGAATACGCGATGGATTGGTTTCGAAATGAGAAGATTTCCAACGCTATCCTATATACACAGGACCACAACAAACATGCACAACATCTCTACAAGAAATTCGGGTTCAAGATAATTGGAACTACTTGGCACTACTTCGTCCCATTCCGAACAATAAATTCCTCGGGGAAATATCTTTGTGAAAGCATTCAAGACGGCGAGATTGAAGCTGTCGGTGAGAAATATGGCGAGTATCTCCCAGCTGCGCAGATTAGACGGTTTCTCGAAACAGACGACTTCCATGTTCTTGTGCTCAAGAATAAGGAAAAGGATATTGTTGGGGCGTGCCGTTTCACACCGGCATTCCCAGGATGCTTTCCATTTCAGATTGATAGCATTGATTGCTTTGATGATTTCATTTCTTGTTTGAAGCCCTATGGTCTACCGGAATTTGACTATGTTCGATTGACTTTTACAGACAATGAGGACCTTGCAGCACTCTGTTATGAGCGAGGATATGAGATCCACCACAAACTATTCCGAATGAAGGCTGAGGTTTCTCCCAAGAGATAATCAAGCTTCCAATCGCAGTTATTAAGTGGATGGCCGCTACGAAACCTTAGGATTTGTCATCCATGACGGAAATCACTATCTGGAGCGAAACAAAGACAGGCGGAAAAGTTGTGGAGCGATTTGACACAAACACAACTGAGATAGATCTCAGCGACAGACGCATTGCCACAACGGACCTCTCAGTCCTCGATGAGTTTCCTAACCTAGAGGTTCTAACTCTCTCAGGGAACGAGATTCAGACCATTGACCTTTCCAAGCTACAAGGCTGTTCAACACTGTTAGAGCTCTCACTGGGCGGAAACCAGATTGAAACTCTGGACCTATCGTTCTTGGAAGGATGCACAGGACTGATGCATCTGGGGCTCTCGTTCAACAGATTACGAGCCATAGACCTTACACCACTAAAACAATGCACTGAGCTAAAAGCATTGCATCTTTATGAGAACAAACTCCAGAGTATTGATTTCACGCCGCTAAAGAAATGCAAGAAGCTTCGCAACCTAACACTTACCAAGAATGAGATTACCTCATTGGATGTGTCCTCTCTTTATCACTGTCGAAATCTGGTTCAGCTTGGTTTAGATCCAGGGGTGAGCATCATTGCGTCCGCCAAACTAAATAAAGTGAAACCCCCTCTTGCATTGAAATCGCTACTTAGCGAAATCGATTGGAAATAATCCAAAGAAGAAATGGAGGCCGCGCTCTTGGCACGGCCGAAAGGAGTGAAGTTAAATCCCATCGTATTTAGTGGGATAGAGAGACCTACCTCCGGAAAGAGACTCGGTACATCTCAACTCTCATGCTTGTTTTCAGACGTTCGTGATTCTCAAAGGAGGGCTCAGGCTTTGGTTTCTGACGATTCTTAGCGAATGCCAACTTTCTAACACCACATTTAGTACCACCTGGAATGAATATCAATTGGCGTTAGCCATGGGATTCCGGTTTGTGCACCCCAACACTATGAAATGGCAAGAAACCGAAGCAGCAAGTTCAGATATTGCTGCCGAGTTCGTAACTTAATATAGGGCTGTTTGCATATTCATATGGTTTTATTTCCGATTAAACGCTTTATGAGATTTCAAAACACTTCATATAGTTCTATTATCGCAATCTCCTAGCGTCGCCTCATATTTTCTTGAGCCTGTAATTTCTCGAGAATCTGCTTTTCAATAGCAAGCAGTCTGTCACGTGATGAGTCATCAATATTGCCAATTAGACGGTTTCTGCATGCAGCTATGAAGACAGAAATATCCCCGATGACTTCCAAGTCTGCCATCTCTATCTTCCGTTCTGACTGCTTCAGCATTTTACGGAATCGACCTTTCTCTTCATTCCCGGACTCAGTCACTTCAAATACATCAAAGGTCGCGAACCTGAAGAGGCCTGTATCATCATCGATTGGAAGGTCCTCCGGTATGGCATTAGGATCAAGATACTGCAATCCAAGCATCATGATTTTGACTTGCTTCGGATCCAAGTCAGTCTTGAACACACATCGTAATGTTCTAGCCCAGCTTCCTCCTCCTGCACGTCCCGACACCCAATCTCTCTTGAGGAGGTCGGATTCGCCAATAGCGGACATGACAATCATGACCCGCTCGTGGTTCTCCTCAAAGAATCCCAATGCATCATAGCAGTCTATGTACACTGTTCGAGGGCCAATCCAGCTCTTCATTATTATTCCACCGATACACACAGAATTCCTGAGTGGATTCTATTTGATGAAATCATTGATAAATGAGATGCTGGTGCGAAGTTCTGCATCGATGGCCCACGATACTTACGAACGCGCTTTTCACGAGAAAGAGAACGCAGCCTCCTATTCTATTCTCGAACAGGTAGGCTCTACTTTCTATAGCGGTTCCTCTGAATCGTGTTCCTTGTCTACGACCATCGATACCAGCTCGCGCATACGAATCATCTGATTCCGCACACGTTCAGCTCCTTCTCTTGTCAGAACAGCAAAGGTTGTGGGCTTGAGGTCGACAAATCTCTTTGAAATTCGTATAAGACCTAACTCCTCCATTTTTCTCAGATGACTTGACAGATTACCCGAAGTCAGACCAAGCCTCTTCTGAAGAACTGAAAATGTCGCATTCTGCGTGAAATAGAGGTAGACTAATACAGAGAGTCGTGTGGGGACCATGGTCTCACTGTCTTCTTCCATGAGTCCTACTAATGCTGCTAGGAGGTCCCCATCTAGACTCAAATCTATCCCGGTCCTTTGCTCCCCAGAAGAATGCGTTCAGCGGTTACGAGCATATAGATTCCAACCATATAGATGCCACCCATGTCTGCTACAATCAGAGACACATACGCGATGCTGGGCAAGATCACCATAGGGATAATACTCAGGAATACTACGACTGCAAAATAGAGATGCTCCCGAGTATGGAATTCAAGAGAGCTTCTTCTTCCCACTAAGTAGTTGGTCAGAAAGATGGTTCCCATTATGAGTTGCAGAGCCGGTGGGAAAAGACTGGCCAATCCTGCTGAGAGTGTGATGAATGACACCAGTACCATTGCCACTGCAAGAATCCCCCAAACCGCAACCACCACGTTCCTCGTTTCATTCATATTGCGTTCCTGGGGGTATGAGCGTGTGAGTGGCACTACCAGTCTAAATGCAACAACCCACGAGAAGAGGAGACTGAATATGACGAACCCCAGACTCACTAGCAATGGATCTCCAGGTCCTGAAATGTCTTGCAGTGACATGAGGACCAATGTGGCGAATGAAACACCACCAGCAACTATTAGATAAACTAGACCTGATACTCTCCGTGCAACAACCAGCGGGTACCTGTCAACTAGATCCGTGAGTAGAAGGAGTTGTCTTACCTTCTCAACCATATTCTCGTCTGGTTTAACACCTTCTGGACTCAAATCCTCACCTCTGATATGTACAGCAAATTCATTCCCAAATACCTCCATAATAAGGCTCCTAGAAGAAAGATGGAGCCCCAATAGGGACCCCTAACAAGAATATCATTTAGTTTCATCAGTTGAGCCAACCAGATAACTACCATAACCTATAATCCACGCGAGAATGGGGTAGATTGCCCAACGTTCCATTGATCCCTTTGCCAGTCCAAGAAACGTTTCAGTGGAACCAGTTGGCAGGCCAAGATAGGGCAGAAACACGATCGAAGAAGCAAGTGCTACTATTCCCAAGACTATGGAGATATATGCCATCGGTTTCTTCTGGTGTCGGTAGGATGCAACTGTCGCGAATGAACCAAATAAGATAGCTATTAGCGTGAAAATACTGTGCATTGGTTGAAGATATCCAGGGAATATGCCCACACCCATGGCGCCTATTCCCGCCAGCGTAAGTAGAAACGACAGTGTTCTGGCTTCATCAGTTTTGTAGAGGTAATGCGATCCCATGACTGTGAAAGCTCCTAGTAGAAATACAGATGCATTGTATAACAACGCTGTAGGTCCAATACCAAGATCGCTCACATAATCAATACGACTGCTATATCCAGGATACCATGATTCTGCAGCAAGTAGGCCAAAGAACCATTGAATTCCACCAATGAGGAAAAGATACCCACTTAATACGTGTCTATCGACCTTCAAGATTGGCTGTTCCCATTTTTCTTCCATGATTTGAATTATAGTCATTTTAATCACGTTAATGGACATGTATAGAATGAATATAATACATGGACAATCTTTGGACTACAGACTGGTCTGCGCCGCAAACTCTGAACAAGCTCGTCATAGAGCGAGTTTGACACTATTCACGAAATGATGGTGCCACTCATCAAGATTGATTGAAAGGCCAAATCTGCTTGAGAGGTGTATAAGCCCTGCTTTTTGTTGCACCTATCCCCGGGTCGCCACGTCGTACCTGTTTCTTTGGGTTGGAGAGAATCATATTGAAAAGATCAACTGTATGCGAAGAAGCTGATATTGATATGCAACCAGAATGATGTAAGAGTAGGAATGAAACGTGTGACAGGTGTGCGACTATGGAAACACCTTCGCGCTTGAAGCTTTTGGTTCAAGGAGCATATGTACTTGTAGCAGTTATCGTAGTCCTTTTGACATTCCTCGCTCCATTCGCAGAAGCGTCTTGGGTTAGTATGACTCCTATAGATTCTGGCCATAGGTGGCTCTTCGTGTGGGGCGAATATGACCCTGGTTCATGGAATCAGACTCCTGCTGCTTACGACTCCCGATTCATAGGTCATGTCGATGTTGGGTTTCTCGCCTTTTTCTGGATTCTATGTGGTGGCTGCCTGGCCTTTAGTATCCTCTATTCTGCTGGAAATACACGGCATAGAGTATCCGCAATGATTTCTGTTCTTACCATCTTTCTCTTACAAATCATCGTTCCGCTCTATCTCTTTGTTCCGCCTATAGATATAATATGGATTACTCCAATTACCGCAACAGCAGTTTACCCTCCAATTCCATCATCTACTGCTCTCATCGCGTTGCCAATCTTATGGTTGGTGGATGAGATGAAGGGAGATGGTGTGTCCGATAAAATGCTTTGAAATCTACTTCAGAGGCACGTAAGCGCTGCTCTTGGTTGCACCTATCCCCGGGTTGCCATGTCGTACTTGTTTCATCGGACTTGAGAATTCCCCGAGGCAGTGCCCAATCATCTGTGGAATGACTTTGACGCGAACAAAGTCCTTGCCGTTGTGCACACCAATTGTCAAATCGACCATCTCAGGAAGAATGACCATGTCGCGGCAGTGTGTCTTGACGATGACTTCCTTTCCCTTCTTCGCCTGCTTTCTTGCGGCCCTGAGCTTCACCAAGAGCTTCTTCTGTCTGGGCGGAAGGCCTCTCTTGAGGGTCCTTCTGCGGCGTGAGGGGAGCAGCTCAATGAGAGTGTCCATGTTCATCTGAACTAGGTCCGTGAGCTTATGACCGCGGTACATTGGTTCGCCTTTCTGTGACATATAATCACCGGAGATGGTATACGGAGTGGACAATGACCACTCAGAACGGTGTCTGCTCCCTGGGGAGTGAATATAAGCCTATCCATCTGGAGCCGCTTCATCCCATGGAGCATTGACGACTTTGCCATCTTGATCAATCATCCCGCCCTTTTCCATGGCTTCTGGAACCCAGCTCAGAGCCCCCTCGATACCGGGGTCTCTAATGAGTGCTAACCTAGCTAGTTCGACAGCCTCCTGCCATCGCTTTAGTTCGTAGTTAATCTCTGCCTTGTGAAGAATCGCAAGAGTAAGCCTATCCTCTATCTCCAGTGCCCTATCAAACTGTGTCAAGGCATCTTCCAACATTCCTAGGTTTCTAAGACATACTGCTTTGTTGAACACAGGCACCACATCTTTTGGTTCAAGCTCAGCAGCCCGGTCCAAAAGGGAAAGGGCTTCCTGCGTTGCTAGTGAATCTTTATCGGGTTCTTCCTGTCCCTGAATGAGTGCGACCGCCAGAGAAACCATAACATTGATGTCTTTGAGATGGTTCTTGTATAGGATTCTTAGCTTCTCAGCGGCCTCCTTAGGCTTGTCTTCTGCTAGTAGTCTAGCTGCCTCTTGGTATTCCTTGTCCTTTTTTCGTCCGAAGATAGGCATGTGAGTAACCCTGCCTGAACCAGTCATCAACACTCTTAAGTCAATACCTGAGACCTCCGGAATGCAGTGAAGAGGATGGGTCGTCTGTTCGGAACCAATGGAGTTCGTGGTGTGACTAATGAAGGCTTTACAGTGGATATGGCACTCGATTTGGCGAGAGCGGTTGGAACTATCCTTGGACCCGGGAAGGCTGCAATATCGCGCGACTCCAGATATGGAGGTCTGATGTTCTATAATGCAGTAATCTCTGGTCTTCTCTCCACTGGCTGCACAGTCGTGGACATTGGACTAGCTCCCACTCCCACTCTTCAGTTCATGGTCCCAAAGCTTGGTTGTGCGGCTGGAGTTATGGTCACTGCATCTCAT
>JBHLQK010000068.1:0-13730 GCA_048884925.1 Candidatus Thorarchaeota archaeon | reverse complement strand
CGACCAAAGAACTCCGCATTCTGCAATGCAGTGAAGTCATAGTAAAGACTCAGATGTTCAAGCTGAGGGACATATCCGACAAGAAGGCTGATGAGCCTCTCTTCCTTCGTTACATCATATCCACCAACAAATGCCTGCCCATCTGTTGGGCCAATCTGGCCAGTAAGAACTCTGAGAACCGTCGTCTTACCAGCACCTGAGGCGCCAATTATGCCTAGGAACTCCTTCTTATTGGCAAAGAACGATACGCCCTTGAGTGCGTAGAAATCTCCAAAAGCCACCTTGAGGTCGAGGATGTCAATCTCTCTTTCTGGATGCGGCGCTTTATCTGACAACTCAAACACCTCCGACCTTATCGCTGACCCTTTCGAACAGCCTGCGTCCTTCTTCCACAGTGACCATGAGACCCCTAAGTGCCTCTATCTTCTGAAGACGGTCTAGGTCTTCCCTCTGAATCAACAATTCGATTTGAGTGAATGCTGCAAGAAGCGTATTCAGAGTATTGTCTATCTCTCGAACAAGTTCTGTGTCAATCTCAACAATACGCATTCTCTTCCGCTGCCTTCGTCGGTTGTAGAACAAGCCCGCAATTAATGAAAAGAAAATACCGAGAGATGTTATCATTGCAACCTGTGCTAGGGTCAACAGGAAACCTGGACCTGGTGTAGTTGGGGTCACATTAGGGTCATACAGCTCGAAAGTGATCCCTGCATAGGTGTTAGCATAGTCCTTCTCTCCCAAGATGATAAAGATTCCATGAACAACACCTTCACCTTTCCAGTATGTCGGAATGAATTGAGATGAATACAGCCCTTCTCCGACAAATCCTGCAATGAAGAAAGCCAGTGTGCCATTAGGAAGTTCGAATGCAATAGCAACAAAGAGATCATTTACAGGATTGTCGTAATAGTCTGTAACATAGAGATTGAGATACACACTCTGACCAGATGGATATCGCGTAGTGTCCTCTGCAAGACTTGCTACTCCCGTTAGAGTGTTCAGAAGTAAATACTCGATAAGGTTGTCCAGCAGGATGCTGTTATTACACTTGATGAGATTCTTGTTCATGAAAATCTTGGATGAACCAAAGAGCACCAGTTCAGGCGGAGTCCTGTCGATAAGCACCACTGACTTGTCCTGTACTCTCGCACAAGCTAAGGATTGGTTCTGCATGATGAAGGTTCCTTCTCCCAGCCAGATAGAATCCACCCCTGAGCCAAGGAAAGAGCTTTGAACAATATCTGTTGTGTTTTCCTGTGAATGCTCTCCTTGCATATAGTAGCCATACGGCGTAAGAATTTGGTTAATGCCAGTTAGATTCGCATTGTCCTCGACATCACCAAAGATGATTAGCTTGCCGCCATCAGCTGTGTAATTTCGCAGCATACTGACTTCCGTGCTGTTGAATCCCTCTGTGGGACTAAACATCACTACAGCCGCGAATTGGGTCAGCAGTTCCTCACTAATCTCCATCCCTGGAGTTTCAACAA
This sequence comes from Candidatus Thorarchaeota archaeon, assembly GCA_048884925.1. Taxonomy (GTDB): domain Archaea; phylum Asgardarchaeota; class Thorarchaeia; order Thorarchaeales; family Thorarchaeaceae; genus SMTZ1-83. Next base: position 12,240 of record JBHLQK010000068.1, on the reverse strand, counting down.
GATCCAGGCCTCTAGCACCCATTTCCTTCTTGAGATTTGAGAGGCCTGAGAAAGTGGTCATCCTGAAGGAGTCTAGTAATCCTGTCAATGAACCTAGGTCACTAAGGTCTCCAAGGCTGAAGCCTCCGCTCAACAGGTCCTCGTCCCCTTCATCATCCTGCATCGAGGCCGGAAGACTTCCTAATCCGCCTCCAGCATCAGCTCCAAGGTCAAACTCTCCGGCAAGCCCGCCAAAGGATAGACCGCCTCCATGTGAGGTATCAAGCAACAACATTGCTCTTGGATACCTGAGCTCTCTTGCCAGAGTGAGATTCGTTGTCCAGCCCTGGTCAGTTTCGATGACATAATCGCATCTATGATATCCATCTATTGTAATAGGAGGAGCAAGAAGGAATAATGAGAAGTTATAGTATCCGACGACATTGTCCATACTATTCAGGGTGACATTACCCCAGTCGCTTGCGTTGCCGTGCTTTTGTACAGTGAGATTTCCCAAGGGTACATTAGTCGACACAATGAATGTGTAGAGCCCAAAGTCCGCAGGGAAGTTAATGTCAAATGGCGCAAATGGAAGTTTCTTTGGAAAGACTGATGAAGATGCTATTGGTGTGACCACGAACAAGTCCCGCATAATGAAGTTATCAAGGAGTCCCAATATCGCTGAGAGATCTATTGACGTAGCAAGCAGTGATCCTGTGGACAATGAGAGTGCATCATCGATATTACCTGCTGTGACCCAATAAACTGTGTTCATCCCCATCTTCTCGGGGCTCCATTCCGCGGTCATTGTGACAGCCTGGAATGGTTCCACTTCATCAAATGAGAAGATACGACCATACAAGGATTCTCCATCGTCCTCTTCATGTAGTATGATCATGGCAGCAGTCACATCACTGACATTCCATCCGATGTTCATCACGACCGCATACGATTCGTATGTTTCTCCCATCTCAGCGATCCTAGGTATTTCTGCCTCGACAACAATGAGGTCACTCTCAGGGGCTCCAGACGTAGTTGGATCTAGATTCCACATTGCCTCTATGGCTGCATCCATCACAGTCCTGTTCTCTCCAAAGCCCATCGCGATTGTCACGTTGGCTGGGTGATTTACGGGTAAGACTCCAAAGTCCCACTTCATAGCCAGTCCAACTGAGCCATCGAATGTGGTTGAACCGGTCAGATTGTCATTTGACACATGTGATGAGATTTCTGAAGAATTCCCTACTTGGAATGCATCCAATGGAATACTGGAGTTCAATCCAAAATAGAAATTGTCTAGGTTCTCATTGACGCTATAGGCAAACAGTTCCTGATCGGTGACGTCATATTTTCCATGATCGTTTTCACTATCACCAAATAGGTCAAGACTGTATGAAAGAAACAAGCTGACATTCTCAACAGGATTTCCTCCCAGATTGAGGATATACGGTGTGACTCTGAAGGCAGTGAGCGGCTGGTCTGAATAGTCCGTGAGATTGTAGGATTCAACGACTAAAGTGGTGTAGATCTCATCGTTATATGATAATACACCCACATATCGTGAATAGCCAAAGTCTCCTGATCCTAAGGCTACCTGATGCATCTCACTCTTAACAGCAAACTCCATGAGATTTGTTGGAGTTCTATTTCCCCATCTGAGCGCGAACATACCCATCATTATGTGTATACTAGAATCCTGTCCAGCTCGTGTGTCCAAGCCAGCTACCGTTGTTCCAAAGCTGCTCATAAGCAGTATTGTGGATGCGTCAGTTCCGGATGCTGTAACGATTCCAAGTGCCAACAAAGGAGTTCCAGTGGTTCTATTGTGCGGTTGAATTGGTGTCTGTCGAGATGCAAGATACTCAAATGCTGCTGGAAGGTTCAACAGACCCGCACCGCCATCATTTGCTCCGTAGGCAATTGGAGTGGCAGTATCACGAAAGACGTTGGAGAGAACTAGGGGAGTCGCCCTATCAAAGGCCTGCAAGAGAATTGCAGCAGCACCAGCCACAATTGCCGCAGATGCTGTTGTTGTGTCCGCAATTGTGTAGTTCTCATCAATTTCCTCTCCGAGTAGTCCTCCGCCCAGTAATCCAGAGATGCCGCCGAGACCTCCTAGGTCCAAGTCCCCGAAACCGAGACCTCCTAGACCTGCACCCATCCCAGCACCGACTATACCTACTCCCGGGGCAACTAGATCGGGCTTTGTAAGAAACGACAAGGAAGGACCTCGACCTGAGAAATCAGGAATCTCCTGTTTCTCCGTGTCATACGCTCCTATAGTCAATGCCTCAGCAGAGCCACCGGGTGACATTATGGTCAAGTAATCTGGGCCGTCGTCACCTGATGCTGCTACAACAAGTACGCCCTTTTCTGTGGCTTTGCCTACTGCTAGGGTGACTGCATCTCCAGGAGCCCCGAAGGTGTTGAATGGGAGGAGTATGATGTCTGCTCCACGACTGCAGGCCCATTCGATTCCCGATACGATCCAGCTAGGCGATGCAAAGAGTCCTCCGAGCGTTACCTTGGCTGAGAGTAGAGTGGCACCGGGTGCTATTCCTGCATACACTCCATTGGACATGTTGCCAGTGCCCGCTGCGACGGAAGCTGCATAAGTCCCATGACCGATAATGTCAGTGGGTAGAGTGTCCGCTTCCACGAAGGAAGCAAAAGCATTGACCTTGTTCACATCCTCGTGGCTTGTATCAACACCAGTGTCCAGAACAGCTATAACTACACCGGTGCCATTGTACCCTTGGTCCCAAAGCTGCCTGGCACCTGTTGTATTGACTGGAGAATCATATTCCTCTTCTGAGAAGCTAGACTTGGAGTAGGACTTGGGTTGGGAAATCTCCTGTACTTCATTGGACCAAATGCCTGTGATGAAGTCTTCTTTTGCAAGCTGCGAAATTGCCTTTCCAATGAGTTTCACACGGAGCATATTGAGTTCATCAAAAATGTCCAGAATCTCTGCGGTCCTATCCAAAAATGCTAGTGCGTTACGCGCCTTGTTCTCACTGGCTGCCGTGTCATAAGTGACAAGGAGGTCCAGTGATTGTTCTGAGTCCGTTTGATTCAGAAGCAACCTGTCAATCTTACTAGTCGGGTCTTGATTTGCAGCAATAGGTCCAACTGGCGTGATACCAGCAATGGCACTCACTAGCATGAGCGACATCAGTGCACAGGCGAGAAGTCTACTCCATTCCAATGCTATTCTCCGCTGGATATAGGCCATGGTATCACTTCTCTAACGAGCCCTGAATGAGGCTCCGGGTTATTGCTATGTAATAATCCACCATATCCGCGACAGCCTTTGTCTTGACTATCTTTACAGCGATCTTCTTCTCACTCAAGGCTGTGACGCATCTCTCTGCAATGACTTCAAGCGGTTCGTCTGTGAATACCTTTAGCAACTCACCGCGCTGCAATACAAACCGTACGCCTTTGATGGCCTCGAGAGTTCCTCGTGCGCGAGGGTCGACTTCCTCCAACACAACTCCAACTGAGAAGCCCTTGTTAGGCATTGACTCCTTTAGACTTCTCGGACTGCCAAATGCAACCAAGCTCTTGCCTCTCATGAAGACTGCTACCTTGTCACAGAACTCGGACTCGATTGGATAATGAGTGATTACAATGATTGAGGTGCCATATTCCTGATTGATGTAGTTGAGATACCGCCACAATTCGGTCCTGTTGTCCGGGTCGAGACCGCTTGTCGGTTCATCCATGAGAAGAACTTTCGGCATATGACCCATTGCCACTGATATCGATACCCTGCGCTGCTCACCGCCGCTAAGTTCCTTTGTTGCGTTGTTTCCTTTGCTTAGGATTCCAAAGTCTCTGAGTAGTGACTTGCCCCTCTGAATAAGCTGCCACTCGGGAATGTCATACTGTTTTCCAAAAGCGATGATGTTTTCCAAAGGTGTAAATGTTTCATACATATATGATAGGTCTTGGGGGCAATAACCAAAGAAGTGCCGCACCTTTGAGGTCTGTCGTGAGTCTATGCCGGCAATCCTGGAGACTCCCGTACTAGGAATGTCTCCTATCAGCGCCTTTACAGTTGTTGACTTGCCTGCTCCCGATTCCCCTATAATGGCCAGCATCTCCCCTTCCTGCAGTGAGAAGGAAACATTCTCAATCAGCTTCTGACCGCTCTTCAATTTCACGGTGAGGTTTCGAGCCTCAAGAACATCTCTATACGCAGGCGCTTCTTTCCACGCAAATGGTTGTATATACACCTTTTCAGCGATAATTGTAAGATTCGGATTTGATCTGGGTCCTATTAGCAACTGAGGCTGAGCTACTAAGTATATCTTCGGGTCTCCGATCACTCCTTCCGGTTCTACTCGCACCTCTAGAAAACCTTCTGGGAAGATTGTCCCCCTCTGTGGCTGCAAAACTTCTGTGGAGAAACCGACTACATTTCCAGTAATCATAATCGGCAATTTATCAGAGGCTCTCTTGCCCCACACTGTACACAGGCTCTGATCGCTCTTAATACGAATCAGGTCTTTCACTGCTTGCTGCAAGTCTTTCCCATCGTAATAGAGCGCGTCTGAGAGGTTTCTTTTCAGATAGTTCTGCAGCGTAATTTCAGTTGCAGCAACATCCTCTTGTGTGGCACCATCTCCTCCAACGGTTAGCACTAGATCAAGATCTCCTCGTCTTCTTCGTCTTAGGTCTTCTTCAACATAGACTGCAATTCTTCTAGTGAGAACTCCTTTCTTCACCTTGAGGATTCGACCCTTAAACTTGACTTCTCTTCCGTTTGACGTGAGTATACCTTGGACATCAATGCGCAGCTCGCGATCATTTCGGGCTATACACCAGTCGATGGCTTCTGCTAGCCTTGCTCCCGAGAAATATGCCTCCTCCACAAAAGCAGGAGCTTCCTCGATACGTCCAGAGTCTAGATCCGATTTCTCTACCATCAAACTCGCCTCAGTCCAGTGTTGGTTTCTTGGAGAATATGAACGATGCAGCCAATATAGCTATCACTGAGAATCCCAATAGGGTCGCTATTGACCTCCATACGTCGAGTAGAGTAAGACCCTTGAATGCAGTGGCTATAAGCACGTTCAGTCCTAAGTTCATAGGCAGGATTTCATTAAGGAATCCTACGTCGATGAAGTACCCAGATAGGATTACGGTTGCGAACATTACGAATAGGAACATCTGATTGGCCTGCAACCTCGTACCTGCAACTGAAGAGATGAGTATCCCTGTAGTTGAACCCGTGAGTGAAGTAAGGCTCATGATTATGACTAGTGACTCGAAGCCAGTGTTCAGGTTGAGGTCAAAAACAATGACCCAGAGGGAAATCAGAAGTAGCGACTGGAAGAAACCAATGATAACATAACCAATCACCTTGGCTACTATCACCTCAAGCCTATTTGTGGGCGTAAGGAGCATACGTCGGAGAGGAATATCTCCCACAATACTTTGAGCTGATGTCATTGCAATCCCAAGATAGGAAGAGAAGACCACAATGAAACCTCCAAAAGAAGCCATGAGGTTGGATCCTTCGGGAACAAACTCCGTCACTATTGAAGGGAACACTTCTGATATAATCCACAGTTTAGAAGCTCTAAATGCGATGATTGAGCCTTGGACAACACCTTGGACGATGCTCTGACCAATGAGGTCCGTAGAGTCTACATGCATCTCTATGTAGGTGGGTTCATTTATTGTTAAGTTACTCTCAAAACCATCAGGTATCACAATGAATCCATCTATCTCCTGATTGTATAATGCATTAAAGGCATCGTCTGTATTGTTGAATTTCACAAGCTCATCGACTATTAACTCCACAAAAGCGGTGAAGTTTTCCGACAAATCCTCCCCTTCATAAGTACGAGTCGTGTCTTGATCTATCAGGCCAAGAACTACTCCAGTGCCTTCCACGGTTTCATTCTCTCCACCAATACCCCCATTATCTCCTCCAGTTCCACCAGAGGCTCCTCCAAGGGACATTCCCCCCATCTCACTCATATCGCTTACCCACCAGAGCATGCCAATGAGTGCCGCAGGTAGCAGGAAGATGAGAAAGAGTGCTACCTTGTCCTTAACTATGAGACGGAGTTCCTTTGCCACCATGTTTCGAATCCGACGAGATGGTTTTGTAAATGACTCCGCCATGCGAGATCCCTCTCAATAGATGCAACTGAGTATAGTGATTTTACCTGTCTGATGTTCAAACCCCTGATTTTCGCTATTAAGGCTTAGGTATCTATAGTCTTCTTGACCAATCTTGGAGCATCTACGTGATACATTAATAGCAAGTAGATGAGAGCACCCCTGTATCTCATCAAGTTTGAGGCAGACCAGATGTTCAGAAGGATCGATGACAGCAGTCTGGAACGATTGAGGCGTGTCGCCACAAACAACCGACTGATTTTCAAAGATCAAGAACTTAGCCCTGACTCCGAAGCCGAGCAATTGCGCAATGGGCTGAATGGTCGAGTCTATGCAACTGCAGAGCCTTGGATGCTACCCCTCTGGATGCGATTACATAAGCAAAAAATCCCCTTAGATGAAAGCGGAATCTCGAACAACCACTTCAGAAACTGGACCCTTATCGGTAGTCCTGGTGCAAAGCACTATGGAATAACTGATGAGAGTGGTCTTGTGACCGCTGTGCCTCAATGCGGATCCTTGGATTTCTGGCCCGAAGACAACGGGGAGCTGATTTATCCTGCGACTACTGACCGCGATGGGCCACAGCTCACCTTGATTTCTCCGGAGGACCAAATCTTCGAGTGGAAGGTAATCAGAGGGCCCATCGAGTTCTCAAGGCACATCTATCATGTTGTTGATAACGACGAGGAAGCCGTCTACAACGAGATTTTGGTGAAGAATCATTCACTTAATGAAGCTAGCTTTGTTTTCTACGCTGCTCTCCGACCCATGTCTGTCAGGGGAGTTGAACCTATAGAAACACTCGAATTCGATAAGGCGAAGCGCAGACTTTATGCCAACGACTTTCTGGCATTCAGTGTTGATAAATCGCCGGATTCCATTGTGTTAACAACAGGAGATAATCCCAAGCTTTCCGAAACGGTAATGACTCAGACAGATCGCATGGATACTAAATTCAGCGCTGCGGGAGGATTAGCTACTGCTGTACTAAGATACGAAGTGAAGTTGGCGCCAGCGGCTTCAAAATGCTTCTTCTTCATGAGTCCATTGAAGACTATCGCCAAGTTGGATGAGATAGCCGATTTTAAAGCTAGCACAAAAATGCGTGACGACTCTGTTGGTCGCTGGTTTGAATTCATGGATAGCACAACAGGATTTGCATTTCCGAATAAGGACCTAGACCCAATAGTCGCACAATCAAAGGCAACTCTGGCAATCAAAGCAAAATCTGCGATACTGAGCGAATTTGATTTGAGCTGGCGCGAGAAAGCTCGAGTGCTCCTAGCTCTATCACGAACTAGATGCACTAAACTAGCAAAGGGGCTATCATTAGCAGTGGGCAAACCTGCACTAATTCCTTTAGAAGCTGCTCCATCAATCCTTGGGCCCTACCTTTGGGGAACATTACAGTACTATATCCATAACCATGACATAAGCTTCCTTGGAAGTATCTCTCCATTTCTCGATGATATAACGAGAAGGATCCTAGATACAATCGAAGAGCAACTGGTTGAATCCAAGCCGCCAGAAAAAGTGGAAGACCGCATAGAAATGGCAACTCCTACAGATGAAGTATTTCTCGGAGTAGATGAGATAATCGAAGCCACCAGAGACGTTCTTGGTGAGCCACCGGAACCTGAACCTGTCAGTCCACCAGTCATCAAGTCGTGGCAGCCTTCAGACCTCTTGGATGCCATTTGGATGATATCCGCTCTTATACTCGCAAGCAATGCATATGACACTCTGGGAGATAAGGCGAAGTTTGACTCCATCAGTGAGGCAGTTGTAAAGTACATGTTACTCGTATCAAAGAATGCAGAACGTCTAGCAGATGAAGCCGATGTATTCTCCTCTTCGAGAGGGCAACAAGATGCGCTCTCTTTACTTGATTCGATTGTTCTCCTTGGAATGGAAATTGTTTCGAGTGAATTTGTGGAGGCTGTAATCGCTTCAGTGACCAGTCTAGTTTCAAAGCATCTCGTCAAGCTGCCTGAGCCCGAAGGAAGGGTTTCTAGTCATATAGGTCTCAGACTTGCTCGCTATCACGTTCTCAGGAAAGACGAATACACAACATTGCAGTTTCTGGAACGATCAAAGGAGTTTGTTTCCGAGTTTTACACGCTTCCTGAGTTTGTGAACACTCGAACGTTCGGTGGCAGTGACGGGGATGGGTGCAGTATTATGGCTGCGGTTGATCTTCTGCTATTGGTCCGAGAGATGATTCTAACCGAGGATGGAGAAGACCTAGTCATTCTTCCTGCTATCTCAGATGAGTGGTATACGTCTCCAACACCATTGGCAGTGAAATCACTTCCAACGAGTCATGGCGAAGTCGATGTTGAGGTTGGAATATCCACCAATCAACATCAAATTGAGGTCCAGATGAAGAATCTACCAAGAGAGCTGGTCATACATGTTCCTGCTCATTTTGCCCTGCCTATGTTGAAAGTTTTTGGTGGAGGTATTATTGACCGAGCGAAGGAACCGGTGTCACCTTACATCAGAATCATGCCTCTTTCTACCAATGTAGTAGCAACTGTTCATAGATGATTCTGCCGCTTCGCATTTGTTTTATATCGCTATTCTGCTCCGGGTTATCCATGACTCCAAGCCCAGAAGAACTACTTCAGGAGGCCGTCCAGAACCACAAAGCCTCTAGATTCGACAAGTGCATCAAGGCTGCAGAGAAGGCGAGAAAGAAGTTCCAAAAGGAGGGACGTGTCGACCAGGCAATCGAAGCCCTGCGAGTCATGGCTGATTGCACTGTCAATGCCCGTGACCTCAAGAAAGCCCGTAAGCTGTACAAGAACCTCATTGAGGAGGGTGCAGAAATGTCTAACCTATGGTATCAGTCGGCCGCTAATTGGGGTCTTGGCGAGGTTGCTCTTCACAGGATGGACTATTTCTCAGCTGCAACTTACTTCCAATCCGGTCTTGATATAGCACGCAGCATCGCGGACAAGTGGTATGCCGCCTGGAATGCATTTGGACTAGCAAATGCTCTTCGGGGTATGGCTCGTCTAGATGAAGCAAAACCCCTTCTAAATGAGGCCATCGAAGGCTTCCGCGCAATTGACCAGTCCACCTACGTATCTTGGGTGGAACGAGTTCTGAATGATATGCGCGGAGAAGTGATTACCGCCGAAGCTAAAGTTTGGCTCTGTCCAATGTGTGGCAGCAAGTTTGGAGCTGAGCAAGCCGGCCAATTAAAGAGTGGTGAGCTAGTTACATGCGAGTATTGTGGCACATCGGTAGGATAGTCTGCTTTCAGAGTGTTCTGCTGATGACCAAAAATCTCGGGGGAAATCACTTAACTGCGTGAAGGAGCTGCAAGCACAGAGGTGACAGCCACCTTGAGTGATATACGTAAGTGCGACTTTCTCGTGATTGGCACAGGAATTTCTGGCCTACTGTTTTCTCTAAAAGCGGCGAAGTATGGTAGAGTAAATCTGCTGACCAAGGCAGCCCTATCCGACAGTGCGACAAGCAAGGCGCAGGGTGGAATCGCCGCGGTCATTTCAGAGGAAGACTCCATTGAGTCTCACATTGAGGACACAATCAGGGTGGGCGCAGGTCTTTGCCATAGAGATGTGGTTGAAGACATCATAAATCAGGGACCAGCTGTTGTAAAGGAACTGATGGATATCGGGGTCGATTTCTGCGAGAATGAAGAATGTGACGAGCTCGACTTGGGAATGGAGGGTGGCCACAGCCATAGACGGGTTTTGCATGTGAAGGATCATACCGGTGCAGACATTGAAAAGGCCCTTATTGCTAGGGTCAAGGCTGAACCCAATATTGAGATCTTTGAGTATCATATGGCTGTAAACCTGTATACAAGTAATGCGAGGGTCATGGGAGCTTATGTCCTTGATATAAGCACAAGAGCGATTGACAGGTTTATTGCCAGAATCACCGTCTTGGCTACCGGAGGTGCAGGTAGGGTCTTTCTGTATACAAGTAACCCAGACATCTCAACTGGTGACGGGATCGCGATGGCCTATAGAGCTGGAGCCTCCATAACAAATCTGGAGTTTATTCAGTTCCATCCAACGATACTATTTCATCCTAAAATCCGTTCATTCCTGATCTCAGAGGCACTGCGAGGTGAGGGGGCGGTACTTCTTGGTCCTGATGGAGAACGGTTCATGGACAAGTATCATAAGGATGCTGAACTTGCGCCTCGTGACATCGTTGCCAGAGCTATTGACAATGAACTGAAACAGACCGGAGCTGACCACGTCTTCCTAGACATCTCCTTCAAAGACGCTGGCTTCATTCGTGAAAGGTTCCCAGCAATCTATGAAACCTGTCTTCAGGCGGGAGTCGATATAACGAAAGAACCCATTCCCGTTGTTCCAGCAGTACACTATGTTTGTGGCGGCGTTAAAACAGACATCAATGGTCGGACCGACGTTGCTGGTCTCTATGCAATCGGTGAAACTGCAGGCACAGGATTCCATGGAGCGAATCGTCTCGCATCCAACTCACTGTTAGAGGGAGCTGTCATAGCTCATAATGCCGCAATGTCTGTGGCAAAGGAGATGAAACATTCCATAGATTTAGTTGAGATGCCTCCATGGGATCCCGGCGAAGCCACTGACACCGATGAGTATGTTGTCATCTCACATCTCTGGGACGAGGTTCGCAGGCTCATGGTCAACTATGTTGGGATTGTGAGGACAAATAAGAGACTCATCCGTGCCCGAAACAGAATCGGTTTCATAGCCAAGGAGATAGAGGAGTTCTACTGGGACTTTGTCATCACTCCCGACCTTGTAGAGCTGCGCAATATTGCTACGGTGGCTGAACTGATCATCAAGATGGCTCGGATGCGAAAAGAGAGTCGTGGGGCTCATTACAACCGGGATTATCCAAATCAACTCGAAGCCCCTGTTGATAGCGTGCTAAAGAAGGGTCTGCTACCTATACGCGATACTTAGGGGTGCGTGAATGAGCAGGAAGGCACACGCTCAGTCATTCATTCTACCAATCTCTGTTTGCATATTGATTCCATCTCTAATTCTATTTCTATCTAGTTGGACTCCAAGCTGGTTTCTTCCTTTTCCATTCAACTACCCTGCAAGCGCTCTTTCCATCACCTCGATTGTGGCAGGAATCTATCTTCTAGCAATCACTATCAGGATTTTTGCCACGATTGGACAGGGAACACTTGCGCCATGGAATCCAACTAAGAAGCTGGTCGTTCATGGAATCTATCGCTATGTCAGGAATCCCATGATTTCTGGAGTTCTCCTCATCCTTCTTGGAGAATCTGTTCTCTTTGGCTCGCCTTTGCTGTTTCTGTGGTCCTTATTCTTTCTTATAGGGAACCACTTCTATTTCATCAGGTCTGAGGAGCCCGGACTCGTGAAGAGATTCGGTGACGAGTATATACGATATGCCCAAAATGTCCCTCGTTGGATTCCCCGCAGGACTCCATGGAATTGTTCATCAGATAGACTATGAATTTCTCGTCCAAGACCTGATGTTTTTATTCTAGAAACGCACGCTACGGCCTATCATCCCTAGGGGGAATCCAGACTGAGTGACCAGCTGATTCATTGGAAGAACCTTTACAGCTTTGTCAAGAGAGTAATGATGAAATGTGGCGTGCCCGAAGAGAGTGCACATCATGTTGCTGACAATCTTGTCGTCTCGAATCTGAGGGGTATCGACTCACATGGAGTGGGTCGAGTAAAGAGGTATGTTGGAGGAATCAAGGATGGATACATCAAACCGGATGTTACTCCGGAGGTTGTCAAGGAGAACACTGTTCTCGCAAATGTCGATGCTGGAAATGGTATAGGGCAGAACGCTGGAATGTTTGGAATGAACCTGGCTATCAAGAAAGGGAAAAGGGAGGGTATTGGACTTGTCACAGTCTTCAACTCAAATCACTATGGCTTCGCAGGCTACTATGCAATGAAGGCACTTGAGCACGACCTCATTGGAATTTCGCTTACCAATTCAGAGCCTCTTGTTGTTCCAACCTTTGCTAAGGATGCAATACTGGGAACGAACCCAATCTCCATTGCAGTTCCTGGGGCTCGAAACAGACCCTGGGTGATGGATCTTGCAACAAGCGTTGTCCCTCGCGGCAAGCTCGAGGTCTATGAC
>JBHLQK010000067.1:0-13756 GCA_048884925.1 Candidatus Thorarchaeota archaeon | reverse complement strand
CAGGGTCAGATAGAGCGTATTCTCTACCTAGGTGACATTCTTGTGGCATTAGGTGAATTCCTAGAGAATAATCATCCATTGGTCCCTTCGGGATACTGCGAAGAATGGTGGTCCCACGACCTTGAGAGAGTATATTCGAGTCTTGATGAAAAGAAGATGCAGAAGCTGCTTGCCGGTTCTGACGTCACTACTGAAGACATAGATGCTCTCATTGAGTCACCATTAATCCGAATCCCAAGCCCAGAGGAAGCCATCCTTATCTCAACTAGATTTGGGACTCCGCTCCATCCTAGATACCTGTACCGCTGGTCTGCCCTCAATGTGGAGAACATGCTTGATCTCAGGAGCTGGCTACTCAGGACGCACAAGATTAGGGAAAGCCCAGATGGCGAACGAATGACACTTCCCTACGACCCGAAATACAAGACCATGCTGGAGAAGCTTGGAGTTTCGCACTTTCTTAGTGATGACCGCAAACAAATCGAGTTGGCAGACAGTCCTCTGACCATCTTATCACAACTTGGTGAGAAGGAAGACACGGCGGTTGGTAGCAATGCATTGGACGCGCTGGCTTCATGCGCGAAAGTACCCTTGAGAGATAAAATGGGCTTCTCTATCGGAGCTCGGATGGGTCGACCAGAAAAGGCGCAAGAGAGAAAGATGCGCCCTCCGGTCCAAGTTTTATTTCCTGTTGGACGTTCTCTGTCCACCGAACGCAGAATGGTGAAGGTGGCTAAGAGCACCGTGCAGACCGCCCGAGTCCATGACTATGACCTTGACAACAACAGACCAGCGCCTAAACTTCCATCTGCTGGCGTCAACATTGAACTTGTGAATCGGGTATGTCCCACATGTCAGAATGAAACATTCGAATCAAGATGCAATTCATGCGGTACCCACACCGAGGTGCAGAAGTGGTGCGCTCACCCAGATTGCGGTCAGCCAGTAGACCCGTCCAGTGGTATGTGTTCATTACATCTTGATGCAATGGTACGCGGTACTAGGGAGAAGAGAGTTGACATAAGGGCACTATTGGAACGTGTGAAAACAGAGATAGACGAGCCTCAAGCATATGACCTGCGAGCAGTTCTTGGTCTTACTAGTGATCTGAAGATTCCCGAGTATCTTGGAAAGGGAGTCCTTCGAGCAAAACATGATGTGTATTGTTATCGTGACGGGACAGCACGTTTTGATGTCACAGATGCTCCCCTCACACATTTCAGACCACGAGAGGTTGGAGTCCCTGTTCGCAAGCTACGTGAGCTAGGCTATTTCAGCGACCATAAGGGAGCGCCTCTTGTTTCTGACATGCAAATACTCGAACTCAAGGTTCAGGATCTTATAGTACCTGAGAACTGTGCTGACTATATGGTGCGCGTGGGACGGTTTGTCGATGACAGCTTGGAGAAGATCTACAAGAAGGAGAGATTCTATAACTTCAAGGGTCCGGAGGACATCGTCGGTCAGCTCGTGATTGGCCTAGCACCGCATACATCTGCAGGTATCATAGGTAGAATTGTTGGTTTCACAAATGCCAGCGTCTGCTATGCACACCCCTATTGGCATGCAGCAAAACGGAGAAACTGTGACGGGGATGAAGATGCGATAATCTTGGTCCTTGATGCTCTCATCAACTTCTCCAAGGATTATCTTCCAGCAGGACGAGGAGGTTTCATGGACGCTCCTCTTGTCCTTTCAGTCATTCTTAACCCTGAAGAAGTAGATGATGAGTGCCATAACATGGAGGTATGTTATCGCTATCCAGCCGAGTTCTATGAGATGGTGGCTGAGGCACAACATCCCAAAGCAGTCCAACATCTTGTCGATATTGTGGGGACCCGACTGGGAAAAGAGGCTCAATACGAGGGCTTTGGTTTTACTCATGATACATCATCAATTGATGATGGTCCTCGGAACACAAGATACAAGACTCTGGGTACCATGGCTGAGAAACTTGAAGCACAGCTTCAGCTAGCAGTTCTTCTGGATGCCGTAGATTCGAAGGACGTAGCTGAGAGAGTACTTTCTCATCATTTCCTCCGTGATATTCGGGGGAATCTCCGAGCTTACTCAACACAAAAGACACGATGTCGCAAATGTAACAGGATATACCGTCGAATACCCCTGTCAGGAACCTGTATCTGCGGAGAGGGCCTTTTACTCACAGTCAGTCAGAAGAATATCTCAAAATACCTAGCAGTTGCCGAGAAAATGATGCGCGACCATGACCTCAGTCAGTATCTCCGCCAAAGAATCAAGCTCATTAATTCTTCTCTGGACTCACTCTTTGTATCGGAACAGACTGACCTCACAGATTTCCTCTAGCCTATGAACTCACCCTTCCTCAATCGCCAGCTTGAGCAGGTCCCTATCTTCAATCATTCCAATCAAGCTGTTCGTCGCGGAGAGCACTGGAGCTTGGTCTATGTCATTCTTCCTGAATATTCTGACACATTCCGGAATAGTGGTCACTTCGTTAACGCTGATTAAGTTCTTAGTCATGACCTCTTTCACTGGTACATTTGGAAGCCGGAGCAGCTTCTTAGTCACCACTAGAAAGTCCTTTGAGTCCCAGCTCCACTCAACTGAAGAATCGGTGCCACTATAGGTCTTTGATACATTGTCTTCAGTTGTCACCTCAGTCAATCGAATGAAGTCACTGACAGTAATCATCCCTGTGACTCCACCCACTTCGTTAACAAGAACCAATGCATTCTTGCCTGCCATCTCCATCAACATATATGCAAGTGGACAGGGGGTTTCTTCCCAAGCTGCATTGATCTGTGGTCTAATATAATCTCCAATCTTGACATCTTGGAATTTTTCATTTTCCTCGAGGACCGCTCCCAAGATATCAGGGACCGTTACAAGGCCCACGAGTTCGTCATTATCCACCACAGGAAGTCGCCTGAACCCCTTCTCTAACATTAGCTTCGTTGCAGTCTTCACCTGAGTTCTGGGCGACACTGTCAAGGGGTCCCTCACCATCAGCATGGCCAGCTGCGGCTCGTCAGCCTTTCTCAACAAATCACTTCTGGTGACTATCCCTACTAGGGTCTTCGAGCCCTTTTTCACAACTGGGATTCCGTTGACCTGTTTCTCAGCCATTATTTGCAGAACATCCTCTCGAGTTCCAGGAACGGAGGTATATACCACATCTGACTGCATGCACTGTGCGACTTTCATGCTGATACCTTCACTGCTGATTTGCTTTACTCGGGTATTGTAGAAACGGCGTGTCGTAGCATTGGTTCTACTAAACCAATTAGCCCTGCGGCAATAACCGAAATCGATAGGGCCGGTAAGCACCTACTCTCATTGGCTTTAAAATGTAATGGCATAGCCGATAACGGGTTACGGATTGATCACCATGGATTCTTCTTGATTCCTAGGAGGTACCCCAATGCATTGCTCACCCAATGAATGACCAATGTAGTGATAATGAGTATCACCGCGTAGATTCCTTCTGGCCTAAGAAGTGGATATGCAAAGAGAAGTGCCATGATTATGAACCCAAGCTGATCAAGTATAGGCGAGGGTCCCCCGCTCTGCACACTGACTCTTCTCTTCAAGAAAGACCCTATGAGGTCTCCAGCCAGTGCTCCTACAGAGAGAAGAAAGCCGACAGGAATGGTCATGAGCAAGACATATTCCATACTTGGAGTCACAGTGACAAATTCTGCCATAATGGGTATCAAATACGGAGCAAGAATATACTGCCCAACACCTGTTAGAGTGCCAAAGAACACTCCAACAAGGAAACCCCGTATTGTCTTGCCATTGCCAAGGATTCTGTGACCATCTCGCATGAGTCTGCCACCATCTATGGGTCTGCCCCCTCCAAAAACTACTGGAGTTGCATTGGCAATCCATGCTGGCAGTCCAAGCCACACTGATAGTTCTAGCAACGCTAATGCTTCATACATTTGGCGTGCCTCCTCCAGAACTCAAATAGTCCTTCATCTCTTTGTTTCTTTTTGGTCTAGATTCAGTGCTAATCCTCTATCTGTGAGGAAAAGCCTACACATCGACGGTTCGTTCTCTGGTCTTAATCTTTTCAGTACCCTCTCTCCAGTTTTTTTTCCAATACGCATCTTCAAAATATAGTCTGACCAATAATCCAGAATATTGCCTGCAACCGGCTCAAACTCTTCTGATTTATCCATACTTCCTCTCACTTGGTTTAGAACGAGCACTGCTATGTCTTTCTCCCTTGCTAATCCCTTCAGTAATCCAGCCTGTCGGTTGAGTTCCCGATGGTTGAGATAGTTAGTCTTCCGGTCATCCAACACCGATCTGTAGAGGCGTGTCAGTGTGTCGACGACAACAAGTCTAGTATCATGGTGCGCATATAGTTCGAGGTCATCAATCAGTGCACTTTGTTCTTCGAAGTCCTTGGGAGATATAATCATCAGTTTATCCTTGAGCCGACTGAAATCCTTCCCCGAAATCTGCTCTAGCCTTTCAACTGGAGATGAAGACTCAGAGTTGACATATATAGTTCTTACACCTATTCTACACGCTGCACTCGCAAACTGAAGGGCTGCTGTGGTCTTTCCTGCCGCTGCCTCGCCGTAGAAGTGAATGAACAAACCAGTTGAAAGCCCACCATTGAGGACCCTATCCAAGGTCGACACACCTGACGGAAGAATCAAATCGCCCTTCACCGGATTCATGTTGTCACAAGACAAGTGATAAGCCTAACTCAGAAGGAGTACTGTATGCCGAGATATGAGGTAGCAGTTGCAACAAGGAACCCAAAGGTCCGATATCTTGTTGTCAACCTCTTGAAACGGCTTGGGCTCAGTTTTGTATTATGTGCTCCTAATGATAGAAGATGCGACACGTCAAAGGTTGTTATAACAACAGATGCTGAGGCCTCTCAATTCCACGCAAGCCGTCTAGTGGTGGTGGGTGAGGCCTTTAATGATGATGCAACTGCAATTGAAGTCATGTTCAGCTTTTTTGACGTCAGAGACTCTTCAGTCATAACCATCGGCATTGATCCAGGAATGAAATTTGGATTGGCTCTAGCAGCTGATGGTGCAGTCCTCTATACAGCGACTGCGTCTACACCCTTTAAGGCAGCCTATCATACACTCCATTGGATATCCATTGTCCAAAAACACTTTCATAACTCTGTCTTGGTCCGTGTCGGTACCGGGTCTCGATTGTATTCAGCACTATATTTACGTGGCATGAAGGACTGTGTCAAACAAGGAATCCTAATCGAGATGGTTGATGAGAAACACACAACCAAGGTGGGCGAGTCAGACAAATCGTCTGCAATACTAATAGCCTTGCGAAAGGGCCGTCCAGTCACTGATGAGGATGTTATTCTTGAGGCAAAGGAGGGGTATATTAGATCATTGAAGCGTCTTGTCACAAAGGTCACTGATGGTAGACTAGCTCTCACCTCTGCACAGGCATCATCTGTCATACAGAATGAGATGACTCTAGACGAGATTCTGGGCGAGCTGGATTAATGATCTGCAAAGAATGCATCTATTTGCTCAGCTACAATGCTTGGGTTGTCTGGTATCACTTGTGTCACTTCTGCCAGCCAAGATGGGAGAAACCTCTTCAGATATGGTGATCCAAACCTCTGGTCCAGAAGGACAATAGCTCCCTTGTCATCAAGTTTCCTGACAGGTCTTCCAGCGGCCTGAATCGCTCTAGTCATAGCAGGAAGAACGTAGGCATATTCTCTGCCCTTATTATTGAAGCGGCCATCATAGTATCGTATCAGAGCTTCCATGCTTGGTGTTGGTCTAGCATAGGGCACGCCTACTACAATAGCGCTTTCCATTGTTGGACCAGGAAAATCACCCCCCTCGGAGTTGCGTCCACCCTGAACACCCAAGAGGACTGCACCTCCTTTCTCTCCCTTGCTCTTGAATTCCTCAATCATATTGTCGTTTTCAGTACCCTTCATTCCTGGCTTTTCTTGAAACAACCTGACTTTCAACCGGGATTCGAGACCCGCTTTCAATAGTGATTTGCCGATGGAATAGCTAGTTGTGAAGATGCCAGTATTACCTGGTGTTGCATGCGCTACAGCCACACAGTGATTCACCATCTTCTTGAACATTTCATCATTTCGCGCCTGATAGGTGGTTTCCACGCCTTCTACTATCAGACACAACCGATTACGAGTTGCGAATGGGTTATGATACGTATCTGTGATTGCATCTGGACCGAATCCTAGCATCTCAGAATAGGCGTCCAAGGGAGATATTGTTCCTGAAACAGCCACAGAGCTGTGGATACGATTCAGGATTGGAGTAGTCACAGCAGTTGGGTCCAATGCAAGCAGTTCGAGAGAAACCCTCTTGCTCTCTCCCTTTCCTCGATTCGAAGCCAGTACAAACGAGTAGTCATCACGCTTTATGCAGTTCAACCATCTTATCATGAAATCTGCTACCCTATGGATGAACGAGCGTGGGAATTTCCCTGCCTTCAGAAGCCCCCTTCGAATACTGATTCCCAAGTCCCTCATGTATGTAAGAACGTCAACTTCAGGGCCCAATCCGGAGATTTGAAAGGCTTGGTCAAACAAAGCCTGTGGATCAATTGCTTTCTCGTCGATTTCAGCCATACCTACAGTTTGGTCCAAAATACACTTTGCAAGGCCGCGAGAGAACTCCTTTGACATTGGGTCATTATACGTTGTGGCTTCCCGCATAGCCTGTCTGATTGCCCCGATTGTGAGCGAGTCACTTGCTGAGTTCAAAGCTGTAGAAGGGACGTTGTGTGCCTCATCCTGAACAAGGACCATCTTAGATGTAGGAGTTTCAAGTTCAGGCATGAAAGTTTCCAAAATCCAAGGGTCGAAGACATAAAGATATGAAAGTGCTACTACGTCAACGACTTTTGCCAGTCGTTTGGCAAGTTCATATGGACAGATAGACCTACTTCTTCCAATCTCTATTATTTCCGGTGCGGTCAATACTCGTTTTGGCATGTCCTCAAGCAAATCGGCAGGCGATCCTGCTATCCTGAGGTTCTCATAATACACACACCGTCTTGTTGCCTTCAGCTGGCCACAGACTTCGCTGATTGGCGCCACAAAGTCTGCATTTTCAAGAACAAACTGGTTAATACACATGTGCCGCCGACCACGAAAGGAAACTCCGCTCACATCGGTCTTTTCCAATATGACATGGAGTTCCTCAACTACACGGTCCAATTGCCTATGAGTCCTTGCACAATAGAGAATCTTGCCACTGGCTTCTCTAACCCAAGGCAGAACTCCACTGAGCGTCGCACAGGTCTTCCCAAAACCATTTGGTGCCTCCGCACAAATGTGCTTCCCATACCTTACAGCATTCTCTATACCTGCCATCATCTCTTCTTGACCAGCTCGTGCGCTCGGATAAGGAAAGAAGTCATGGTAAGTATGTGTTTCAGTCATCAAGGTCTCACTATTGTGGAAGTGGCACTACTGATAACGCTGTTGCTCTGCTACCAGACGTTACTGCTTTATTACAGGACATACGTTGAATAGCTGGGTGTTAAGGATGGAATTTGATGACATCAGGCAGTTTGAGTCCGATACCAGTCAAGGAAAGATTCTGGTTCGAATAATGGACCTCGAAAATGGCACACTTGTAATGATATCTGGTTCCGATAAGTTTCGGCTTGGATTATCAGCAGTTGCTATCCCTCCCGGTCAAGGGAGATCAGAGCCAACATCAACTGGATTGTTCTCAGCTGGTCTAGATGCAGCACTTGTCCGAACTCTTGCTGAGAGAGTAGCTGCATGGATTAATCAGACATGCATGATTGTTGTGGCCGTTAGCACATTGAATCAGACATTGATGATGGAATTGATGACTATTCTAAAGAACCATCTTCTGACCTGATGTGTTCTATTACTTCTCGAACCCAACTTCCCACTCCATCAATAGCATACACAAAATCAAGATAGGAGTTCCAGTCCAGGTCCATTGCATCAGCCCAGACATCAGAGGCATCACGGAGATTCTCGAAAGCAAGTTGATGGTACAGACACAGGGGATTGTCGTCATGACTTGGACGTGTGCATATCGGACATTCATTCATCGGAAGACCCTTCCTGCTTTGCTTGACTAGCTTTCATTCGTTTTGTTTTCAGAGCTTTCAAGTCGTCTTGTCTGCCAGGGCACATGGTCCAGTTCACACATGTTTCCCATGTTCTTCTTCCAGAGATGACCTTGATCATATGATGGCCACAATGAGGACAGAGTTTGCCTAGAGGTGTTATGGTCCCCTTTTGTGGCAATGGGAATGTCTGGTCACATCCTCCATCCTTGTATTCAGAACATCCCACGAAGCGTTTTCCTGTTTTCGGCGAGCGAATGATGAGGAGTTTTCCAACGCCACACTTGGGACATAATCCTACCTCTTCCTTCTCTTTCCAGTAGCGCTGAAGCCCACTGACGAGGGTTTGACCTATGTCTTCTTCCTGCGCTTGAAAGCGATTGAGGAGTTCGAGTAGGTCCTCTTTAGCATGCGCTAGTACATCTTCTCTATCATGACGATCTTCTAGAATTCCCTTCATTTCTTTCTCTAGTTGACGCGTGAAATCCGTGGATAGAATCTTTGGCACATATTCGTGTAGAGTTTCATGGAGAGCATATCCAAGAGTGGACAGCTCAAATCTATCTCCAAGTGTATAGCCCCTCGATTTAACTGAGTCAACTATCGACGCTCTCGTGCCTTTCGTACCGAGGCCTTCTTTCTCAAGGATTTTGAGAAGGCTTGACGGATTAAAACGTGGAGGTGGTGATGTGAATCTTCCATCTTCACTCACTAAATCAAGTTCGATGAAATCACCCTTATTCAATGGTGGAAGGAGCTTCTCGTTAAGAGTCACATATGGATCATAGTAATCCATCCATCCACGTTTGAGGACCTTGAGGCCTCTGAGATAGAATAGATGTTCCTTGCATCTGACATCGGCTCTAATGCTCTCTTTAACAGAATTCTCACCAAAAAGGGCAAAGAATCTGCGCACTATGAGGTCATAGATTTTCGCTTCACTAGGTGTCAACCTCTTCGACGCTTTGGTTCCAGTAGGATGTATCGCTGGATGAGCAGGGTCGTCTTTCCTGCCCTGAAACGGTGTAAGACTACCAGCAAGAATATGCTTCGCGAGTCTACTATACGTCTTGTTTGTCGTCAATCCATCTAAAATCTCTCTCACGTTTATGCTGGGAGGAATCTTCTCACTCGCCGTCCTTGGGTATGAAATGAGTGCCTCTAGATACAGCTTCTGGGCTATTGCTAGAGTTCTACTTGGCTTGAAACCAAAATGCCTGTAGCTCTCTGACTGTAGGGCACTCAGATTGAAGGGAGCTGGTGGCGTCTGAACATTCTCCTTGCTTCTTATGTCATCAACAATCGCAGTCTTCCCTCTGAGATCTTCTGCAATTGCAAGTGCCTGAGCCTTCACTGCAATCCGTTTCTTGAAGTATTCTAGCTCTAATTCATGTCCATTATGACTACCAGTTGTGAGAATGGTCCAATAGGGTATTGGTACAAAGACATTGATTGCTTGATCTCGTTCCGCCACAAGTGCCAGAGTTGGCCCCTGGACTCTTCCCGTGGAAACTATCTTGAACCAACCAGATGCAGTCTTTATTGCTAGGGTAAGGGCCCTGGTCAAGTTGATTCCATACAGCCAGTCCACTTCATGACGTGTCTGTCCAGCCTCAATCATTGAAAAGTCTAGACTGGAAGCAAGATTCTCATAAGCAGCATTAAGATCGTTCTTTGTCAGAGTGGAGAATATCATTCTCTTTGCCTTTTTGGCGTCAGCACCACATGCAAATATCAGTGTAAGATATCCGATGAGGCTTCCTTCGATATCAAGGTCTGTGGCAACAACAAACTCATCAATATCCTTTGATAAACTCCCAATCATACGAATAATGGATTTGGTGGCTGTTGCTTTCTTGTCCACCTCATACTTTGGCACCCATTCCATTTCCAATCTAGGATACTTCCAGCCCTTTTCCGTTTGACGAAGCTCGAATAGATGTCCAAGAGCGTAGACTACCAAGAGCGAGTCACCGCCCTTTTTGCATTCGTAGTACGAGGCTCCTTTCTTTTTCACTTCATTCGGAGAGCCAGTTTCATCTAGTGCTTGAGCTATTCGTTTGGCCGCAGTTGGTTTTTCAGATATTATCATAATCTTTGACAGCTATCTCGCCTCGCCTTGGTGTGGTACATGTTTTCATCCCACGATAGTCTTAAAAGCAGACTGCCAAACGAAACCGCTCAAGGTGTGCTGACTTGCCCTGGTGGCCGAACTTTATCATCAAGCCAAGAGTACGACTCACAAGACCAAGGTTTGGGATGCCTACAAGACCCCCAGACATCATCGTGTTCGGAATTGTCTTCGTGGCTATTCTATTCATACTAGGTGGAAACATTTACACATTAATCAGAACGCCACCGGCAATTGCTGGTAACCCCGCAGGCGGTGCCCCAATACTCATTGCACCAGGGATTGATATCCAACTTGGGATGGAAGGAATTGTTGCATCGGTCGTGGTCATGATTGGCACAATTGGCCTAGGCCTCATGTACTACGCCTCCAAGTATGTATTTCAGCCTGGATATGCCACTCGTCTACTCGTACTTGGGAT
Organism: Candidatus Thorarchaeota archaeon; assembly: GCA_048884925.1. Taxonomy (GTDB): domain Archaea; phylum Asgardarchaeota; class Thorarchaeia; order Thorarchaeales; family Thorarchaeaceae; genus SMTZ1-83. Next base: position 3,122 of record JBHLQK010000067.1, on the reverse strand, counting down.
GATCCTGGCTGGTGTTGCCTTTCTGGTCTTTAGCTACATGTTTGCACTCAAGACAGCATCGTAATCTTCCATTCATATATTCTGATTATTCTAATATAGTGATGTTTAGATCAATACGAGATTTCAATTCTGAAATCAGTTCGCTTGCTATTTGTAGCTTCTTTCTCTTTCTCTCATCGGCCATAAAGCTGGATTTGTGTCCTGGTTTTGACCATCGACCAACTACATCTCCAAAGTCCATTCCCGCTAATATGACCCTGGATGGATTATAATGAGAAACAAGGTAACAGGCTCTGTCTCCATCCGTGAAGCCGCCCCAGAGAGAAACACGTTCCGTCGGTTCTACTTGGGTACTTCCAAGAACGATGTCCAGTGTAGGAACAAACTCTGCTATCTTGTCCATATTGTCTCCATGTGCATGCACTATTGGTATAGCTCCCCTGCGAATGGTTTCCCTTAGAGCTTTGGGGTCTCCGTCTAGATCTGTCACGAGGACATCACATCTGTAACCAAACTCTAGTAAAGCTGAAGCTGCTCCATCGGAGGCTACACAAATCATATCTGAAAGACGCTTAGCAGGAATCGTCTTCTTGAGATGGATATCAAGAGATGGTCCTGCACCACATACCACAACATCCTTGCTTTCAATAACCCCCTCAAGTTTCTCAAGGAATGGGCCCGGCGGCTTCTCTTCAAGAAGAGAATCCAAGAGTGAAGTGGCTTTACGATCTGCCTGAGGGTCCAGATTCAGTTTAGTAACAATCCGGTTATAGTGAGGCTCCCAGTTCTTCCATTCCATTCGAATCACCCAAGCAGCTTCTCTCTTTTATCCATAAGATTCCTCATAGTCCTGCCAATTTTAGGTAGTCCAAAGTAATCCATCCGCATTAGCTTGTCAATGAACCGTTCGAGCTGAATAGGAGTTCCCATAACTAGCACGTCTGTCTTTTCCACCCCTGAGTCAATCACATCTGTATGGTAAGCTGCATCCCCTCCTAATGCAAGCATCTCTTGTTTGATTATTAATGCAGCAGGCGTCTTGATATTCCGAAGAAGGAAGCTGAGAGTGACAGCTTTTCTGGATAGACCACGTCTTATATCAGCACCTGTTCCAATATATTCAATTACAATCTCTGCGGTTCGTTCGTCGATAATGCCTAGACTCTCTATTTCATTCTCAGTTTCTCTGGCCCAGTTTCTCAGTTTCTCTCCCATAACAGCCGCATGCTTGGCTTCTATGACATCATGAGTTCGAATAACACTCGCACCCCTGGCGACTGCTACTGATGTTGCTCCAATAGTCCCTGTGAGTCGATCGCTAGGGTCTGGCTGCTTCAACAGGTCTCCAATGAAAGCCTTTCTTGAAAGGCCTACAAGAACAGGGTGCCCCCACATGGTAAACCGTCTTAGATATCGAATCAGATCGAAGTCGACCTCAGGAGGCTTTCCAAAACCGATGCCTGGGTCTACGATGATTCGTTCATTGGTAATCCCCGCTGAGTGAGCGACCCTTAGACTTTCGCCCAGTGCTTTTAGTGATTTTTGGATGCTATCACAGGGCTGCCTGCAAAGCGACATCAGAACCACTGGAACATCTCTCTCAGCTACCATTGTTGCCATTTCCGGATCAGTTCGAAGACCTGAAACGTCATTGACCAGAACTGCTCCCGAATCAAGTGCAAATTTGGCCACCTTGGAGGATGTAGTGTCAATTGAAACAGGAACATTGGCAGTTTCGATTATGTCCTCTAATCCTTCCTTTAATCTCCGCAGCTCCTCTTTGTCAGACACTTTTTGAGTGCCATAGACATTTTCAGGAGCCGTAGATGCTCCACCAACATCAATTAGGTCGACGCCTTCCTTTTGCATCTGTTTGACTGTTTCATAGATTTGCTCCTTTGAAATCATGACAGAATCAGTGTAGAAGGACTCCGATGAGAGGTTAATGACTCCCATTACACGAGCTGGAGAATCAGCTCCTATATCAAGATGATCAACTCTGACTGTATAAGGAGTCATTATGAAGTACCCCAGTCCGGGGTATAGATGAACGTAATAAAGGGTAACGGAATCTCAAACAAATACTTGATGCCTGTCATGAAGATATTATATGGTAGAGAAAAATGGAGAATTGGGCACCATCAAAGTCTTAACGTGTTAATTGTCCACTCAGCATACCCCTGGTGATATGGAATGAATTCTCCACTCAAAAGAACTCAACTCTACGATTGGCACAAGAAGCATGGTGATATCGTCCCATTTTCAGGATGGGAGATGCCAGTCCGCTATACGGACATTCGAGAAGAACACATGGCTGTGAGGGAAGGCGTAGGCATCTTTGACACCTCGCATATGTTTCGTTTCTTCATCAAGGGTGCACAGGCCCTAGAGTTTCTTCAGACTATGACTTCGAACAATGTTCGCAAACTAGAGGTGAATGGGGGTCACTACACCACATGTTTGAATCAGCATGGCGGCATTCACGATGACCTCATGCTGTATCGTATTGGTGAACAAGAGTACATCTGGGTCACTAATGCAGCCAATGGACCCAAGATTGATGACCATCTAAGAAAACACAGCAAGGAATTCGATGTGAAGGTCGAGGATCGAACGAATGAAATCACTATGATTGCTGTCCAAGGCCCTAAGGCCATGTCATTACTAAGTATGATTGCTGAACAAGACCTCACAGAATTTGGTAGATTCACATGTAATCTTGTGAACCTATCTGACTGCAGAGTTTACCTATGTCGAACAGGGTATACTGGAGAAGATGGTGCAGAACTTCTGGTCCTTGATACCCCCTGTAATGATGAAGGCAAGAAGAGGGCTGCTGCATTTTGGCAGCTTCTCCTTGAACAGGATCGAAAATTCGGAGCCAAGCCCTGTGGTCTTGGAGCGAGAAACTCTACACGACTAGAGGCTGGTCTTGTATTATATGGCAATGATATCGATGAACAAACTTCGCCTATTGAGGCAAGAATTCCTTATGCAGTCAAGTTCAAGGTTGACCCACACTATATTGGATATGACGAGCTCAAACGCCAGAAGGAGGAGGGGGTCACAAAGACAAGAATTGGCTTAGTCATGATTGACCGTGGAGTGCCTAGAGATGCATA
>JBHLQK010000066.1:1243-13764 GCA_048884925.1 Candidatus Thorarchaeota archaeon | reverse complement strand
TCACTGGTATGTGTGCACCTTTTAACTGCCAAGGCGTCACTAGTTCTTGAGAGGGCGTTTATGGGAGTTACTAGAGGAGGATTAGCTCGTTCCATTATGCTAAGGAGCTATCCTATGGTGGAACAACAAGTCAATGCGAAGATACGTGAGATGGGTTGGGCGAAAACTGCAAAACTGCTAGCCCGTCTTGGGGAGAGCAGAAACGTGCCGGGAAATCCGTATTTCCCGGTTAGAAAGGGGACCTTCAGGGACTCAATGATAAGAGTCCTTGGATTGGAATGCATAAGGGGACTGGATTGCGACCTTTTAGATGCTTTCCGTGAGGTTGATGCATACGACCTAATGGAATTACGAAGAGAGATTCTCGATTTATCACTGGACAGACTTAGAAATCAAATAGAAAGGAGGAACACCTTCTTTCTTGATAGTCAGAACATGGCAACTACGCCCTATGCTGTACTGGTGGCAGATTTGCTTGAAGCCAGAAGCGCAGAGATTTCTGAGCTTCCATCCAAACCAAGTCTGAGGGAGGTATTCTCAACCTACTATGGATTTGTAGTAATAACGACTGGATCCATAGAGAGGGGATTCGCTGGCGCTTCCAAGGAGGCTATCAATAGTATCGAAAACCTATCATGTCAATTTGGCGATCAAGTCACGATACCAGCCAAAATAATCAAACATTCCGATTCGGCATTTAGCAATTGCACAGAGTATACGAAGAAATTGCTATGGGGACTTCTCAGAGTTGCAGCATCTGGATATGATAAGCAGTCAAACGCAGTTCGAGATCTAGGAGAATTGGGAGATGAAAGGGCTCTTCCTGTGCTTCATTCCAGACTGGAATCAAATCAAGGATGGGTGATGCCATCACTTATTGATGCAATAGGGAAGATAGGAGATCCAAGTTCTTTAGAGTTGTTGAAGCGGCTACTTGGTGGACGGTATAGCAGAAAAAATGCCATTGTTGCGCTGGGAGGAATCAGACACGAATCAGCTTTGAGTTGTATTAAGCGAGTCATGGATTCAGATCGAGCTGCTGAAACTACGTGTATAAAGGCACTAGGCGAAACCAGACAACCTGACGCGATACCAATTCTCGCCAAGATTCTCAAGAGTAGGAGAGGGGGAAAAAGAGTCCACGCAATGAATTCACTGATGATGATTGGAGAAGAGGGGATTAGTGTGTTGATGAGAAATAGGGAGATCATTTCCAAAGCCATTAGGAGTTCTGGCGCTCCAGGTAAAGCAATTGAGATAGCTCATGCTTTGCCGGACTTCAATTGGGAAAATTCGGAGATTGAGGCAATTGCTAAAGTCATTACTAAACGTTCCCACATGAAAGGTCTTGCTGAGGCATTACGAGAAATTCCAGAAGTGCTGAGCGACATTAGGGTTATCGAAGCCATAATCGAGGTCTACAAAGATGCATATTCTCAGGATGCGACTCAAATACGAGGATCTTATTATTCCTACAGAGCAAGGTGGAAAGCTCGCAGAGCCCTAAGAAAGATACAAGGATTTGAGCAAGCCCGTGTGCTCGACGCAATAGCACGATCCATTCTATCGATTGAAAGACCGATTCAAGCAGCTAGGCGAATCGCTGAATCCAGATATCTTATGCAGTACTCCAATCTTCGCCAAGTAGTAGCGAAGGTTCTCAAAATCCCAAATCCAAGAATACAGACTCCTTTCGAGGCATGGTATCGTCCCTAGAGCCCAGCTGGAAGAGTCTTGCAGTCACTCGTAAATTCCATCAAAGGCATTGAATAGATGAAAAAGCCCAGTAAGATCTTTCAATGCATTTGTGACGGACGATTGAATCTTGACTCTTTATATTCCTACGCTTGCGGAAAAATTCATATATAAAACACAGGCCCCACAAAATGGGTGTTCGAATGAAGACGGAATATCTCAAGGAATAAACTCCGCACAACACACGACTTCTAACGCATTGTGCCGTGTTGTTGAGCGGCAGAATGCATGTGACACTCGAACATCAAATAACTATCCCCGAAACTTCTGGGGAGGTACTACAAGTTGAAACAGACTACTATAGAAATACAAGACCTGTCTAAGACTTTCATTAGTATTAGAAGAAGAGCAATCGTAGTTCCCGTGGAGAGGAAAAAAGTCGAGGCTCTAAAGTCAGTGTCACTAGATATTCCGCATGGGCAGGTCTATGGTCTTCTCGGGCCGAACGGCGCTGGAAAGACAACGCTCATCAAATGTCTAGCGACCCTGGTAATCCCTACGTCGGGCAAGGCTACGGTGATGGGCTATGACATCATCAAGGACCCAACATATGTTAGGGCCTGTATGGGGGTATGTCAGGGTAATGAGCGGTCGATCTACTGGAAGCTCACTGCTAGAGAGAATCTGATCTTCTTCGGTAAGCTATACAGAATGCCGCACAATGAAGCAAAGGAACGGGCTGATGAGCTCCTCGGCCGAATGGACCTGATGGAGAAAGCAGACGAGAAGACAGAGAATCTGAGTCACGGAATGAGAATGAAGATCGTCTTCGCTAGGTCTCTACTTCATGACCCTCCAATTCTACTCTTTGACGAGCCGACACAAGGCTTGGATCCAACCTTCGCCTCAGACCTCAGAACCTACATCAGGCATGAGTTGCGAGATAAAACAATCCTGCTGACCACACACTACATGCATGAAGCAGACATGCTATGTGACAAGATTGCCCTCATCAATGAGGGAGAGATCAAGAGCTTTGGAACGCCTCGTGACTTGAAGGAGGAAGTCCGTGATTATGATAGCCTCCACATGACGTTGGTGGGGAAGCCAAATCTGGATGCCATCAAGGGCATGGAAATGGTGATGTCTGCCTCGATGACTGAAAGGAATGGACATACAGACTTAGTGGTCACCGCAAAGGACGGATACAAGCTGGCCCGTAGACTCCTCAACATGCTACATGATGCAGCTGGAGTGAAGGTCGAGCATTTTCAAGTGAAAGAGCCAACACTTGATGACGTGTTCTTGAAGATGACTGGAAGGAGGATTGAGGATTGACAGAAACCTCGATAGACTCCAAGGAAGATCAAGTCTTCCTCAATGGCTCTTCATACTTAACAGCGTTCAAACCAGTCTTCTTTGATTGGACCGCAGCAATCATTATAGCTAAAAAGAACCTGAGGCTTGCTATCAGATACCCAGCGAATGTTCTGATTTGGGGAATATTGCCAGTCCTGTGGTTTGCTCCATTCATCCTCATGGCAACTGCAATCGCTGGCCCCGAAACAAGCGTATACTTCACAGAATTGTCTGGGTTTGACGACTACATCACGTTCAGCATCATTGGCTGGTTTGTTATCATGTTCCTGGACAATAGCATCTGGGGCATAGGGAACAACTTCAGGTGGGAGCAGTTCAGCGGAACATTGGAGCCGCTTTTCATGGCTCCAGTGCCGAGGGTGAGTCTATTGCTGGGCGCTGCGTTCTCAGACAGTATTCAGGCGGTCTTTCAGACTAGTATGCTTCTGGGGATATCTACAGTGATATTCGGATCACGCTATGTATCAACACAGATACTGCCCATTGTCATCATCATGCTTGTGATGATCATTGCGCTGTACGGATTTGGATTCATGGTCGCTGGCTTGATCATCGTGTTCAAGGATCCAAGTGTGCTTACAGAACTTGTTTCAGAAGTGACGTGGATGATATCACCAGTTCAGTATCCATTAGCAGCTCTGCCAGGCCCAGTGAGATTTGCCGCATATCTAATCCCCACAACTCTGGCAATAGTAACAATTCGAGAGCTTGCCATTACTGGAATTATGAATGTGGTAAGCTTTCTAACAGCTCTCTGTGGACTTGGACTCATTGCGATCCTATTCTGGACAATAGGATTGGGATCATTCAGGTACGCTGTGAGGTGGTCAAGAGAGCGAGGACATATGGGAGGTTTCTGAAATGACAGAGATCAAGAAATCAGCAATCTTCGAAAGGATGTGGAAGAGAGAAGGTTTCAGAGCGGAACTCAGAGCTGCAAATGCCCTCGCTATCAAGCAATGGAAAGTCGAATTCAGCTATCCATTGAGCGTGCTTTGGTTCATAGTGATGCCTCTTCTCTGGCTCATACCTCTGCTCATCACAGGAACAGCTGTGAGTGGCGGTGCGGAGTCAACATACCTTCAAGGACTGGTAGGTACTGGAGATTGGCTGAGCTATGTCGCAATAGGTAGTGCGTACGCAGGTCTCTCCATCAGTATGATGTGGGGTACAGGGTTCGCTCTACGTAGAGAGCAGAATGTTGGAACTCTTGAAACACTAATGACTACACCAATGGGTAAAGGAACCCTTGTCTGGGGTTCCACACTTCACAACCTTCAGCATGGAGGTCTTGGAGTAATTCTACAGCTTTGTGGATCAGTGCTGATCTTTGGTGTTCAGTTCAACATTTGGGGCATCCTCCCTGCTTTGGGAGTTGTGGCTCTTTCCATTATAGCAATGCAGGGGCTAGTCTTCACCATCGTATGTGTTATCTTGCTGGCTAAGCAAGCTTGGATGGTAGTAGAGCTATTATCAAGTGTCCTATTCCTAGTAGCACCAATGTCTTACCCTATTGCAGTCCTTCCGCCAGCCCTCCAGTACATATCAGTGGCTTCGCCATTAACATGGAGTGTAGAGGGCTTTCGTGGGTTCCTCATGGGAGGAATTGGGTCTTCTCTAGTGCTGAATGCCGTTGTGGCTCTCATTATACTAGATGTGGTCTTTCTGGTACTAGGGGTGCTCATGTTCAGATACACGGAGAGATATGTCCGGATGAAAGGTGCATTATCTCAGTTCTAGAGAGATTGCAGAAAAAGAGAGATGTGGCAAGGGATTGAGGACCCTTGCCCATTTGCTTATTCTAAATTGACTGTCATCCAAACTTACTCTTTGAACTTCTTTACGTATACAACGTAGACGACTATGATGATGCCAACGCCCAATGCAGCAGGCAGAGCAATACCACCCAAGATCGCGAGAATGTCAGGTCCCACAGGAGATATCTCTGGAAACTCTAGCTGATGTGTTTCCATGGGTGTAATCTGGATCCAAAGGAACCCATCCGATCCGCTCCTTTCAGCATAGATTCGTAGATGGCTTGTTTCGGATATGGCTCCGAATTGGAACGATATGTCGGGCAATACTCCTGTTATTGCAGCATCCAAGTCGCCCCAAGCAATATCATGTGTTCGCCGATCTACTTCACTAAAGAGAGTCGCTTCGAAGTTGGAAACATCTGCACTTAGGATTGATACGTTATACCAAGTTCCTACAGTAGTGTTCAGATCTATGCCATACCATTCATTGGTGTCACCGGTCCACGGCAGTGTGAAGTTATTTGAGTCAACCGTAGTAGTGACGTCCATTGAAGTGGTGTCCCAATAGAGGTCTCCTAATCTATTCACCCACTCAATTGTGAGTTCTACAGGGTAGTCTTCGTAGTGGTTTGTTGCTCCTAGGGTGTTATTTGCTACATAATGTGCGCAGATTCCCACAAATGCATAGCCATCATGCCAAATTCTTGAACTCAGACTGTACGTGGCGTTATTTGGATATGAAGGATTGGTCATCAGTGATGACCCATCCCACCAGTTGGCCAAATCAACATTAATGTTAGCTACACTAGAGTCAGACATATCTCTCACTGTTATTTCAAGTGAAACAGTGACATTGTCGCGATTACCCAGATATAGTGAAAGATTGTACGCCTGAAAAACACTTGTTGGAACATAGAATCCGCCCATGCGTACTATCTCAGCTGTAGTATTGGTCGTAATGGGGCCCAGATTGAATTCAATCCATTCGTTCACGCCACTTCCAACTACAATATCAACCAGATAGTCACCTGCAGGCAAATAGTAATCCGTGGCACTCGCGAGAGCGGCTCCATCATTGATGTTGCGTTCGACACGGAATCCGTCTTCAAACTCCACAGTTGTACTGATTTCAAAATCGCCTCCAGCAGCTGTAGAGTTCACTCTCAAAAGAGAATCCTCTTCCAAGGTCATTCGATAGGCCCTAGTGTCGTCTATAGTAAAGTAGTTCTCTATTTGGAACTCTCTATTCACAGGTAGAGGCATTTCGTCAAGAGCCTGATGATAGAGTGTGTACTCAATGTTGTCCCCGCCCATTACTGTGATGTAATGTGTATCGCCAATATAGTTGTAGACTCCAGATGTTGGAGAACCAATAATGTCTACATAGCGTGAACCACCATTATATCCGTACTCAAACGCATCATTTGTAAAGTAGATAGCTGGCGGCTGAGTTATGCCAATGAACATCTCGGGATAGTTGTAGGCGTAGCTGACTGATGCGAGACTGTCTGGAGACCACACCTTGTAGGTGTGGACTGTTGGTGCAAGTTCCTGATGGACCCAGCTTCCAGTATCTTCTCTCATGACCAATTCGCCAGTTGGCAACTCACCAGTGACAACCTCACCGATTCCGATTCGCTCAGGAGACACAGCTGTTGGAAGTATGTCGAAAAGAGTATTGATCGCGGATGTAGGTGTTGCTTGGAGAATGACAAGATATGTTCCATCAATCGAGGGATTGAAAGGAATTACTATAATATCACCTTCAGATCCGCCGGATGAAGCCATAAATCGACCTTCTGGGTCCACAATAGTAACACTCCATGATACATCATCCTGTCTAGAATCTATTGTCAGATGCACAAACTCCTGCCCAGTAATCGGAAGAGTTCCGAAGTAGACAGAATCCCGCTCAACCATGACCGGAGTATGCTGACCAAAAGCCAGCGAGAATGTCCTCGTTTCCATTGTAGTATTAACAACCACTCCGCTGCCATCAGCAGCTGTGAAGTCGTAAAAGTTGGGGAGCAGTGTTGGATTTCCATAGACTCCCGTACTGAAGCCTTGATAATTCATCCAGTAGAATGGAGCATTAGCTGGTTCAGAGCCAGAGGATTGACTGCGTGCCCAGCCGGTATTATCGTACGAGTATCTATAGTAATCAAGGTCCTCATTCAAGTGAATTATGGAACGAGATACACGATCAAGTGGGTCGGGCTCAAGATATAGATACGTATGATTGTTGGCTCCTGCCGGGAAAGCCTGATTATGTTTCTCGATAGCAATCTGCGTCTGAAGCGCTGATACTGGAGCAACCAAAGACCCCAACATGAACGTAAACGTGATTGCTATCCCTAGTATGATTTTACTGTTGATGTGCTTCATTGCACACCCTCACCTCTAGAAATCAAGTACTATTCAAATTGTTATGAATGATTGTTGTATCTTATTCACTATGCGAGTCTATTAATGGAGCACAGAACTACAGTCTCTCAGACTCTCTTTGATAAAGATTCATCTTTTCATAGTACGTATAGAACCTTCGGGTTATATCTCCAAATTCGTCCCATAGAATCCGAGTTATCCTCCCAAATTCAGGAGGTGTAACGGCAAAGACCTGTTTCCGAACAATGCCTTCACCAATAAGACGTCTAGCACGCATCATCTCACTCTTCGGTATTGAGAATGCCTTCAGTGTGTTCAGCGCCTTGCTAACCGACTTTTCTCTGAATGCGAAGAAGTACTTCAAAACCTCTCTAAAGAACACCTCCGAGGGCACTTCGAAAGTGGGTGGTGTTCCTTCAAGTCTTAGGAGAGCTGCATTCACGTCAGGTGACGGATAGAACTTCGTTTTGGAAATTGTGTGTAGAAGTCTTGCATTGGTTCGTCGGGCAACTTGGACACTGATACGACTGTACTTTGCCTCACCTGGCTTTGCAGTGATTCGCCTTGTAAGCTGCTCTTGACATACGAGAACAGCTAGATCAAATTCATGATTCATTAGTTTGAAGATGATAGGAAGAGCGACCTTGAAAGGAAGGTTTGAAACAACCTTGTTGAATGGCGGGTATTCTGCAGTCACTGCATCATCGAAGATAATTTCCACATTGGGAGAACGTTTCTGAAGGTCGGATAGAATGCCTCTGAATTGTGTATCCTTTTCAATAGCAATAACTCGTTTTGCTTTGCGTGCCAGAGCTTCGGTCAATATTCCTATGCCTGGTCCAATCTCGAGCACATGGTCTTTCTTTCGCACTTCAGCAAGAGAAACCTCTCTGTCAATGAGATTGCGGTCCGTGATGAAATTCTGACCATATTCTCTGTCTGGAAGAATTCCATACTTCTCAAGCAATGGGCGAATCTTGATAGATGATGGTCGTTTGCCCTTAGTCAAAGGATACACCAAATGTTGATAGTCGCTAAGCTTCAATTGCTCCAACACACGCTAACATATGAAGGTGTTTCTCTATCGGGAGTCTTTATTTACCCGCTATTTGATGCCTTGCTAGGTTATTATTTTGAAAGATGGCAAAGACCTTGCAGACCATTGTGTCGAGTTTGGAGAAAGCCAGGGTGCATCTTATGTTGAAGCTAGGTATGTTGAGGACCGAATGAGAAGCCTAGCATTTCGCAACGCTGCACCAATCTCAGGGGGGATGGTACCATCAAGTGGAATTGGCGTGAGAGTCCTTGTAGATGGCAACATGGGATTTGCATCGTTTGACCGGATGAAGAAGGATCTTGCAGAAGATGCAATTTTGGCAGCATGCAAGATGGCGAAAGGCGCAAAGAGAGATGCTCCGATTGATATAGGAAACCCAATCTCGAATAAGGTACGATGGGGCGTAAAGGTCAAGGAAAAGCTCTCAGATGTAACTACCGATAGAATGCTTGAAGTGGCAGCTGAGATCAATGCTACCATGGAGGGATTAGAATCCTATGTCCTGTTGTTCAGTCCATCAGAGTCCGAGAAGTATCTGGTAACAAATGAGGGGACTAGAATCGAAGCTAGTCTTGCACTGCTGACAATAATGGTTATACTCACAGCCAAAGGAAAAATCGGATCCGAGCAACGATACATCGACCTCACCCAAGTCGGTGGATGGGAGCGAATCAAGGAATCTAATGTTGTTGAGTTTCTAAGCGATGAAGTGAGCCGACTCAGGAAATCAGCTGAGAACGCCGAGAAAATGGACGAACTGCTTTCTGCTCCTATTGATATTCTGGTCGGTCATGAAGTTGCTGGCATAATGGCTCACGAAAATGTAGGTCATCCCAGCGAGGGAGACAGGATTCTCGGCAGAGAAGGAGCTCAAGCAGGGGAGAGTTTCTGGCGCGACCTCACGATTGGGGAGTCCCAAATTGCTTCAGATGTTGTGACAGTCTCTGATGATCCCAGCATCCCCAATACAGGGGGATATTATGAATGGGATGACGAAGGTGTCAAGTCACGTCGCAGGCACCTGATCAAGAATGGCATTGCAAATGAACCTCTACTTAACAGAGAGTTTGGAGTTCGCTTTGGAACTGAGTCTAATGGTTCAGCTAGAGCATCATCCTTTGCCCGGGAGCCAATCACACGAATGGCCAACACTTTCTTCGAGCCTGGTGACCATTCATTTGAGGAACTCGTTGAGGACATTAAGCTGGGTGTATACATGCGAACATTCCAGGAATGGAACATCGACGACAGACGCTTTCAAAGTAAGTACACTGGTTCTGAGTCCTATCTCATTAGAAATGGTGAAATAACTGACATAATGGTCAGAAGACCAGTCATAGAAACCACTAGTGTTGGGCTACTCACTGCGATAGATGCAATATCCAAAGTCATGAGCTTGGAGTTTCCAGCGACATGCGGAAAGGGCGATCCTATGCAGGGCGTACCTGTTTATGCGGGAGGAGGGCAACTCAGATTCAGAAATATCAGACTAGGAGGTGTGGGCTAGTGGCAGACTTGGAGCCCCTTCAATCATACATAGATCTAGCTGTAGAGCATGCACAATCGAGCAATGCTGAAGCTATTGCATACGGACAACTCGCCTCGGGATCTCAGGTTCGGTTCTCACAGAATTCTATTGACATAAGCAAACGTTGGGAAACGCAAAAGCTCACATTATTCCTCGTCGTTGACAAAACAAAGACCGGAGTGACCGAGAGATCCGTCACGAGTGGAGAAGATGTGAAGAGTGCTGTTGAGGATACAATCGCATTTACAAAGCTACTTCCTGATGCAATGTTCTATCATGGCGTTGAAGAGGGGATACACAAGTACTCCCCAATAAAGGATCTCTATGATGATAGAATTGAGTTCTTTACTGAGAAGGCTCCTGGCATCGTGAACTCAGCGATAGATGCCGCTATTTCAGAAGGAGCAAAACGAGTAGCGGGAGCTCTTAAGATAAGGAAGGAATTTGGGATTATGAGGTCAAGCTTCGGTCCCTCAGGAGAATCAAAAAGGACAATCTATGACCTCAACATAAGAGCGTTCCAAGACGAGCTTGACTATTCAGGACATGGGATAAGCTGTGGAACACTTCCATCAAAATCTGAAAATGACATGATCGAAGCAGGTGCGACGGCGGGCCGATTCTCCAGACAAGCAACAGGTGCTAGGCAAGGGGATCCTGGAACGTATGACCTCATACTCAGCCCAACCGTAGCAGGAGACTTGGTTGGATATACTCCTTCTGTTGCAGACCCGTTTTCAATTATGATGGGGTTATCACCTTTGGGAGATAAGATGGGTGAGCAGCTTGCCCCCGAGTTCATCACCGCATCCGACGACCCAACACTGCCTGGAGGAATGGCGAGTCGTTCCTTCGACTTTGAGGGAACCCCATCACGAAAAACCCCAATCGTCGAGAATGGGGTGTTAAAGGGACTTGTACATAACACCAGTACCGCACAAATGTACGAAACTGAATCAACAGGCAGCTCTGCGCTCGCGAACCTAGGAAGAGGTGTACGAATGCTTCTCCCAGCTCCATCGAACATCGTATTTGAGAATGGAGACCATTCTTTCGAGGAACTTCTCGAAGGAAGCAGGCCGGCCATCTATATGACTGTCAACTGGTATACTCGCTGGCAGAACTATCAGACTGGTGAGTTCTCGACAATAACTCGAGATGCCACGTTTTTAGTTAAGGACGGTGAGTTCGAACCGATTAAGAACCTGAGAGTAAGTGACAATATACTGAGAATGTTTGCCAACATTGACGCAATGGGGAATGATAGAAAGCAGGTCTACTGGTGGGGGAGTGAGAACCTTATACCAACACACATTCCCACAGTTAGAATCTCAGATTGTCGAATGACAGCAGCAACTCAGTAGAGGGATGCTGCTACCGAGTGAGCTTAGCTGCACCCTCGAAGTAGAGACGCATCTTCCCGCCTCGCAAAGATCCAATTAATGTCACGTTGGCTTTCTCTGCAGCTTTCACACCTGCATCTGTGGCTACAGAAGATGAAACCAAGATTGGAACAGATGCCCAAGAACACTTAGAAACCACGTCTGCTGTCAATCGACCACTACTAACTAGGATACAGTTCATTAGATTCATCTCCTGCGTAACTGCCGCGCCTATACATTTGTCCACAGCATTATGACGGCCCAAGTCTTCTGCGGTAATTCTTCTGCCAGATTCAAGCTCCTGTATCAATGCAGCATGGGTAGCTCCAGTCTTCTTGTGGATCTCTTGTGATTCTCGCATTTCAGAAGCTACCTGTGAAACAAATTCTGGAGTGATTGGGAGTTCAAATGTGAGCCGGGGGATATCACCTCCTGTCCTTAGTGTTCTCAGGATGTCTGGTGCTGAACAATCAGTTGTCACAACACGTCGAACTGCAACTTCCTCTCTGCTCCTCAGCTCTGCACCTTGTTTCAGCTTCACACTACATCTGTTACTTGAAAGACTGACGGATTCCACATCATTTGGTTTATTCAGGATTCCTGACGAAAGCAGAAAACCTACCGCAAGATCCTTTTCCATGCCTGGAGAGCATACAAAAGCGGCGATGAAGTTATCATCTATTCTCAGTTCAAGAGCAGTTTCAATGGCCACTGAGTCTTCTTCTTCGTATTGCTCGCCTTTCTTGAAGATCGTTGTTGGTAGGATTCTGTATGGTCGCATATGAATACCTCCGGCTACATTCATCCATTATTCTGGCACATAAACCCAATTGGTTATGTACCAATTAGAAATTCGAGGCTTGTTCATAGCATCCTTTCAAAAGACCATACCCGTTCAAAACTACTTTGCGAAAATCAGCAAGACTTGTGAAACCTGAAATGAAGAGCCGCCACCCGGCCATGTAGAATTCTCTATAGAAGCTCTCAATGTGATCCAAACCCATATCCAGAAGCTTCTCACAGATTTTGGTGCGATTCCAATTCCACACCTCATAAGGATCACTGTGGATTTGAGTGATCAAACGCGTAGGTGCAGGAGAAACTCTCCAAAGCATTTGTCTAATGAGAGACCAGAAGTCAAAGCCAGCTCGGTCCATAGCGGCCATAGGAAGCCACTGGAGATATTCTTCCAACTCCACTAAATTCTTCAAATCGATTCTACGAATCGTCTCAGTTGATGGTAATTGCTCCTGCTGAGGATGGCCGATAAGGGGTTGTACATCTTCAGCCTTAGGCATTACAAACCAATCCTCATTTTTGTATCTGTTAACGTGAAC
>JBHLQK010000066.1:0-1143 GCA_048884925.1 Candidatus Thorarchaeota archaeon | reverse complement strand
GAACGAGCGATGCTGCAATGACAGACCAAGGACAGCGATCTGTGCAAATTGACCTTGATACACCTGGACCTTACAAGATTGTAGCAGCAACTAGTTTTGGTGTCTTTTTGAGTGCGCTTGATGGATCCATTGTGAACGTTTCATTAGTCACCATAGCTACGAGCTTTGGAGTTGAGATGACTGAAATCCAATGGATAGTACTCGCGTACCTTTTGATTATGACTTCCTTCATGCCGTTAATGGGAAAGTTTGGGGATAGGTTCTGCAAGACGAAAGTCTTCCAAATGGGGATGATTTTCTTTATAGTAGGTTCGCTCTTCTGTGCGTTTAGCCCAACCCTTCAATTACTAATCACATCAAGGATATTCCAGGCTTTTGGAGCCAGTATGATGACTGCCAATGGATTAGCGTTAGTCACCTACTTCACTACCCCTCAAAATCGAGGAAGAGCAATTGGACTAAACTCTGTTGTTCTAGCCGCTGCTCTGGCTCTGGGTCCAGTATTAGGTGGCATTCTCAGCCAATTCTTTGGATGGGAGAGCATATTCCTCATCAACCTACCCATCGGCATAGTTGGATTCCTTGTTGTGTGGGCAACTATCCCGGAAACCGAGTGTGTACATGAAGTAAAATTCGACACTGTCGGCGCCATGCTATTTCTGACATTCCTTTTCACGCTCATCTTCACCGTTTCCGTTCTTGGTTCGATCGCAATATTCCCAGACCTGATTCTATTGTTGGGAGTCATGCTGGTTTCATTCGTGGCATTCATCATCAGAGAAAGAGCCTTCATAGCGCCCATTATACCAATAGACATTCTCGCTGATAGACGAATATCCGTGAGCATTTTCTCGGCCCTCTTTGCATATATGGCTCTTGTACCAGTGACGTTCCTCTTTCCATTCTACCTACAGGACGCCAGAAGTTTCACTCAGGTTGCTACAGGACTTGTACTTGTTGCACACCCCCTAGTCATCTCAGTGGTAGGACCATTTTCAGGATTTGTTTCAGAGAAGGTAAAGGCAAAGACCCAGACAGTTGTAGGCCTCATTATTCAGTTCATTGGACTTCTCTTCTTTGGAATGGCAGTAACTAGTGTTCAAACAATGCCGAATCCTGACACGGTTCCCTGGATATCCCTGA
>JBHLQK010000065.1:0-13784 GCA_048884925.1 Candidatus Thorarchaeota archaeon | reverse complement strand
GCTCCCTTTTTCGCGTATCTTACTCCTGCACATTTGTGGATCCATATGGCACCACCATCCCTGAATCTAGGAACTAAATCCTCTGGAGCTTTGTGACCGCTCGTTTCAATGATCTTAACACCCTCAGCCAATGTAGCATCCACATAATCTTCCAGCTTGTCTTGAGGCATCAAAGCTGGGAATAGATTGATGTTTACTGCAAATGGCTGGTTTGTAAGAGATTGGGTCTTCTTGATCGCATCACGTAATGCGTCAGGCTTTTTGTAATTTGCACTAGCTAGTACAGCACACGCACCAGCATTGCTAGCTGCCGCGACAAATTCAGGATTAGAAATCCTTGCCATGGTCCCTGCTATAATCGGATATTTACAACCCAACATTTCAGTTACTCTTGTCTTTATCATGCAGCTCACACATCCTTTGACCATTGACCAGATTCCCACAGATAAATCTCATCATCAGATAGAAAAATCTCTACGAAGCCTGACTGTTATGCAATGGTTCAAATCCAACCTGGCCTGCCACATCAATTTTCAATCCATTGTTAGAAGTAGCTTGTATCATACCTTGCGTTTATCGATTGCTCTATTATTTCATATCTTTGTAGATTATATGGCTAGGAATCATGGCTGGAGTGCTTAGAACTGGTACGGGGGAGCTCCGTTATCTCTGGAAATTCTCACTAGTATTCATCCTGCTTCTTGTGTTGATAGTCATCAGCAGGATTCTACTGATACTTGCAGTTCAGCAGGCTTTCATTCTACAAGGCACACCTTCTGATATTGCCTTTCAGAACTCACAGGTCTTTGTGGCTGAAACATCAGAGGGTCAGGCGATAGCGAGTTCGCTGGATCTACTGTTTACACTCCTGCTCGTCTTTTTCTTAGCTACTCGCATCGAGAAACGTGATTTCTGCCTGACTGACCTTGGCTTGAATCCACAGCGTAATACCCTGCCCTATGTCGGACTTGGATTGGTCATCGGATGCATCCTCTTTCTTGGAGCCGCTATGTTTGGAGTACTTTTTGGCACACTTGAACCTCCGTTATCTCCCAATCTGAATCAATGGCCAATCTTGAGTACACTAGTTGCTTCAATAGCATTCTACATTCTGAACAGTTTCTGGCAAGAGATTGTATTCCGAGGATACTTGCAGACTCGGGCGGTCGAGGAGTATGGTCGTCTAGCTGGAGTGATGTCGGTCACGATTGTCTTTGTGGTATTTCATGGCTTAGTTCAAACCCTAACACTCTATGGGATTCTAACAGGTCTTCTGCTGTTCTCGTTCATAGGTCTATTATATGACAAGACTAGGTCGCTCTATCTCGTTGGTGTGATCCATGCGGTTCTAAATTTCCTGCCTGCTCTATTCAACACATGGTGGCAAGGACTTGAGGCCATCATAACATACGGCATCGCACTTGCATTGCTCGTTCTGCTTACACTTCGTTCCGAGCAAGGTGTCGAACCAGTGAATGATCGCTCCCAGGTGTAAGGAGCTCTTCAAATCCTACCTGGCACGGCATCTTCTCTGAATTTCCAGCTTCTCAAGCAACATCTATAGGTGAGTGCGTTCCGACAGCGGGACATGAGCGTATCAATCAAGAAGGGTCTTAGTTTCGGTCTGACATCTGGAGTCATAACAACACTTGGAATGGTAGTAGGTGTCAATGCGAGCACGAGTTCTCGTCTAGCTGTGATTGCTGGCATTGTTGCAATAGCTATAGCCGATGCATTCTCTGATGCAGTCGCAATGCACGTGTCAGAGGAATCTGAAGGCATTCATTCAAGAGGAGCTCTTTGGGAAGCAACAATCGCCACATTTCTCGCCAAATTCATATTTGCTATGACATTCGTAATCCCAATTTGGTTTCTCCCGCTTGATATAGCTGTCTTGATAGATATTGGGTGGGGTCTATCAATAATGACGGTGTTCAATTTTCTGCTAGCACGTTCGCAGGACGAAAGAGTATTGAGGGTAATTTTCGAGCATTTGGCAATAGCCATTGTTGTCGTGTTGATAACATATATCGTCGGATTATCTCTCTCTACAATAATCACCGAGGTATAATCCCTAACTCCTTCAACCCCCATCTGGCTCACCATGTTTCTCCTAGAACTGTTTCGAATCTTCAAAAGAGATGAGCTGCTGAAACTAAGGATGTCTTGACTTTTTATGAAATCACTAAAACCAAGCTATTCGAACCAGCCATACTTCCCTTTGAGAGGAATGTATAGAACGGTTTCTATGGATTTCCTCGTCAAGATTCCATACATGTCCTTCTCTACCAAGATTAAGTCTTGAGCACTTTCTGGAGGCCCAACAGGCGATATCAGTCTGCCTTGCTGTTTTAGTTGTTCAATTAAAGGACTGGGTATCTCCGGGCATGTTGCGGTGATGCAGATTTTGTCAAACGGCGCTTCCGGTGTATGGCCCAAAGAACCATCATTATGGACAAGAAGCACGTCGTCATAGCCTAGTCTTCTCAAATTCTTCTCAGCGAAGTTGTGTGTTTCTTTGTCAATCTCAATCGTGACTACTTTTCCGCCAGATCCTACGATTTCCCTAGCTAGGGCAGCACCATACCCAGAACCAGCACCCACTTCTAAGAATCTCTCACCTTCCTTGAGCCCCAACGCCTCATAGAAAAGCGGATAGCTATGAGGGCATGAAATCGTAGCCTCACGTCCGGGAAGAGGAAATGGGACTTCAAGATACGCGTAGTCCCTGTACAGAGTAGGAATAAAATCCTCCCTCGGAACCTTGAGCATCGCCTTGATGATACTTTCAGATTTCAAGAGCCCTCCCTTAATCAGCCACTTGACTTTCTCTTCTCTCTCTTTTAGGAACTCATCACTAGTCTTTTCGGGCATCTTAGGAGGAGGAATAATCCAGCCTGCCATTTCAATAGATATTCACTGGACCTTGAATTAAACACTTTAGTTTGCACCTGATATAGAATTGGAAATCTCACTTGGCCCGCCATTTTTTCCTCCACTCTGCTGACACTTACTGTTTTCCAAACTCGAAGTTAGGATTTTCTGAACACAATACAATACGAGTGATCATACCCATACCCAAAGACACCCCTACCATAGTCGGACCCCTCCCAGCCAACAACAATCTCTCCCTCAAAATGCAGGACCTTCGAGATTTCTTTTGATATGTCCCATGCAAGAGGTGTTATTTCCTCCCCCTTGAGATTAGACACCTCCAATATTACATGAGCATCTGGGTTCAGAAATCCAATCAGTTTATTGAAAATCCCGCTCAACTCATCAAGATATTTTGAATAGTGACCATCTGTTTTGTCTGCAGCGAGGGGATCATGTCGAGAAGTTTGCCTCATAAATGGAGGCGATGTCAAAACAAGGTCGACCTTAGGGAAATTGTAGTCATCAATCTCTCTAGAGTCTCCATGTATAACACTGCCCTTTGTGACCAAGTTATCCTTAATGAAATTGAAACGATTCACGTCCAATTCGATTCCATAGGGAACCCGGCCCATTGACTCAGCTACAAAGAGTACTGTACCAAGTCCCGCGAAAACATCAAGGACAATATCTCCCGGATTGGTATATTCCTCAATGAGAAGCCTCACTAGACACTCTGCAAATCGATTATCGCTTTTTTGAAACTCCTGAGGTATTTCTCTCTCTCGTTTCATGGGCAAAACAATGAATGTCTTCATGATGGAATTCTCTAGTCACTCCGGCTTTTCAATGGCTATATCTCTTAGCATTGAATAAATACTATCTTCATGCCCAAATTTCTGCCTTGTTTCCAGCGAAAATACCACATTGCTTTGTTCAAGCCTTTTATATAAATCAAATTTATATGATGATGTATGTCTCAGGACCATCTTGAACGTATAGAGCGACTCGCAAAGCTCCACACGAAATCTCCTGAGAAAGTGAATTGCTCCGTATCCTACAGCCAACGATGTTTGGCAATCGAGGCGTTTCGCAAAGCCTTCTTGGATACGAATCCAGAAATCTTCACCGCATCCGTAAGGATTGGAATCATGTTCTTTCTCTTGAATTTCGATGATGCATGCGTGTGCGAGGTCCAACTAGCTCTTAATGAATCAAGTCAACCGTTGGTGTCTCACCATCTTCGAGAGATGAAGAAA
Source organism: Candidatus Thorarchaeota archaeon (assembly GCA_048884925.1). GTDB lineage: Archaea > Asgardarchaeota > Thorarchaeia > Thorarchaeales > Thorarchaeaceae > SMTZ1-83. The sequence continues at coordinate 9,651 of JBHLQK010000065.1, read as the reverse complement.
GCAGGATGGCTCAAGAGTGAGAAACGGGGAAAATGGATCTATTATGCCTTGAAGCCTGAGAAGAGGGAGGCGATTACAACCCTTCTCAATCTGGTCCAGGAGAGATAGACAATGGCTGTCGCTTTCATGGCTTCCCTTGAGAAATCGCCCGAAACCTACGATGAAGCATTCGATGCTGTGCTCGAAGGACGTAGTAGCAGAATTAGGGAACGAATTCTGAAGCTCGTGAAACTTGGAATGACGGTGCTAGACCTCGGATGCGGTCCTGGTCAGTTTGCAATCGAGGCCTCAGAGAAAGGCGCCACTGTTGTGGGAGTCGATTCAAGTGAGAGCATGATAGCTCTTGCCAAGAGAAGGGCTGCAACGTTAGAGAAACCCCCAGTATTTGTTCATACTGATGTGCTAGCTATTGGAGAGGAAACGCACAATGAGAATGCAAAAACATCTTCCAGCAATATAATCGAGCAAAAGTTTGACCTCGTTGTGAGCACCTTCCTTCTCTCAGAACTTAAACCAATTCAGCGCGACCTCTTCATACGAATTGCAAGAGAGAAGTTGACGGATGATGGCACTCTTGTCATCGCAGCCGAAACTCTTCCTGAATCTGGCTCAGATCTGAATGTTTTCTGGAGTAATAGGAAAAGCGCTGAGAAGAACGCACGACGACGACTTCCACAGCCCATCGTATCCCTTGATAAGGTAGTCCAGAAGGCCGGTATAGTCATTGAGGACTGTGAAAAATATGGTCCTGAGATCACCTATTTAGTTGGAAAAAAGGACTTGAGTGAACCTCTCAACGAGTACCAGAGTCGGTCAAAGCTATTCTTTGGTACCAGAACAAGAGCAAGAATCTGGTACAATCATATCACAGGAGGCTGGCGAGGGATACCAATCGAACCCGGTCTCTATCGGGCTGGGAATCCATCTCCAGAAAGTCCTGTCTTAGTAACTGCCAATTATGAGCTCACGTATTATACCGTAATGAGAGCATTAGCAAAGGATGGAGTTGATGCTTGGGTACTTGTTTGTGACACCGCCGGAATCAATGTCTGGTGTGCTGCGCGTGGAATCCACTTCAACAGTGATGATGTTATACAAATGATACGTCTGACCGGCCTAGCTGAGCTCGTGAGTCACAGCGAGCTGATTCTGCCACAGTTAGCAGCTGCAGGAATGAATCCGACAGATATTCGCAGGCGGACTGGTTTCAGAGTTCAATATGGTCCGGTGAGGATTCAGGACCTCTCTAAATGGCTAGAACTTGGGAAGCCGAAACCCAAGCCAAGAGAAATGGCAACAGTCACCTTCAACTTGAGAGAGCGGATGGAACAGACTGTTGCACATGTGCCTTTTCTTTTTGCAGTCCTGCTTGGCAAACCAATTGCTGCAGTTCTAGGTGTACTTGCACTCGTAAATGCAATAGCCCTGGCATCACCAACAGCGTTTGCAGCAATCTATCCAATCACATTTCAAGTACTCCTGTTTCTTGGTGAGTTCGTGTTTGCACTTGCAGCTAACGCATTAGTTCTTGGTCTATTGTTTCCTGTTCTGCCTTCAAAAGGAAATTCGTTTTGGCGACGAGGGCTTGGACTTGCAGCCATAACGTTGCCTTTCGCAGTCCTAGTCATGGTACTCATAGGAGTTCACTGGACTGTGCTAGTCATATGGGTGGTGCTTCAATTCATTCTAGCAGTATCCTTGACCATGGACTGGTCAGGCATGACTTCAGTGAGCGATCCAAAGGTAATAAGAAGGGAGTATCCATACTTGATACTGACATTGAAAGTGGGCGCTGGCTTTCTTATAACATTCAACCTGTTAGTTCTATTCATGGGATGGTGATACGTAATGACAATAGCCGTGGAAGAATCCGGTCTTGAGATAAGCTATGACCCAGAACGATGTAGTCGGTGCGGAATGTGTCTTGAGGTCTGTCCATTCAATGTGTGGGAGCTACCTGAATCAGGTCCTGCAGTCATTTCGAGGCCAGCAGACTGCACCAATTGTACGTCGTGTGCAAAAAACTGTCTGGGCGCAGCCATAACTGTCAGAAATATCGGTTGTGGTTGCATATGGAATGAATCTGCAAGACGGAGTGGTATAACTGAGGAATCATTGGTGGGACCTGGTGATATCCAGAACTGTTCATCAAAAGACACTACCTCCTGTTGTGGATAATTTCAGTGGAAATCCTTTACTGGAAGACTGCACTCACTCCTAGACCAATAAGACTACTGATTACGTATTTCAATTCCCAACTAATCCACCATCACTACCTTTTGAACTCAATCTCTTCTCTATGAAGAAATTCATTCATCGATGTATATTCTGAATCCTCAAAAACCTGGCTCAACGCTTTTTAGCTGCAAATCATTTCTTAACAGCGGTTAGGGATGAGAGATGGAAACCCGCTGGACTCGTAGAGATTTCAATCTCACTGTTCTCGTGCCATGTCCTTTGCAGTCCGATGTGCGTAACGAAGAGGCTCAGGATACCCATCAATAGAGCAATCCCTTACAATCCTTACAGAAGTAGAAAGTGTGACGTTATTACCCACCGACACGAAAACGGGCTTTTCCTTTCCTAACCAGACAGCCATGCCAATTACTTCATTATCTGCTTGGATGGGAGCATCATTGGCAACACGCGGACCAATTGTACCAATGTGAAGTGTCTTAGCCACACCAATGGTCTGAATATTCAAAACAACTCCTGCATATGAAGCCAGACCCATTCTTCTAGGGTGAAGTACTCCATTTCCGTCAATAAGCACAGGCCCTGTGGTTTCTAAGAGTTTCAAGAGATCAAGTACGATAGGGCCTTCTCGAAGATAGAGGTATCCTGCAATGTAGTCGAACTGCACTTCTTCAATCAAGGTCACAGTCTGAATTGGCTTCAAAGTTTCAAAATCCATCACAGTTGCGCATCCAACAGCCTGCGTTCCCCGGTAATGCACGTCTAATCCTATGACTATAGACCTGTCAAAAGGTGGAAGGTCTTCCATAACAACCTTTGAGGCGAGTTCGATTTGTTCTCTAGCTGCCTTACTCAGCCGCTTTTCTAAAATCGATTTCTTAATGTGTGGCATCACGATTAATTCCACGAAACCATTTTTTCAGAGCCTGATGAACCTGCTGTATACTTTTCTATACCAAATGATGGATTTGAATCGACTAGCTCACATTCTGAATGATTATGGGCGTATTTTCCCTATCATTTGTGATCCATAACCTTCCTTATACAGCACAAGTGCAAGCATGAAAATAACAACGGCCACCAATCCAACTCCAATGCCAATAGCTGGATCCAATGGCTCCACTGGCTCAGGAGGAGGAGTTGTGGTCTCCGTTTCGGTTTGAGTAGGTGTAGTAGTTGTACCCCCAGTTGTTGTACTCGACCCTCCAACAATAATCCACTTTGAAAGCGAATCGCCTCTGGAACATGTTGCAGTGACAGTGAGATTATCGCCACTTGATGCACTTATGGTGAATGTATCATTACGCCCGAAATTGAATTCTTGTTCTGGGTACGTTCTGTTGAACTGAAATAAACCGTTTCTAAAAATCTCAATTAGCTCGATATAGTCATTCCCAGGATTTGGGACATCATGAGTTACGTTGACAAAAAGAGTCTGTGTATCTTGCTCGTAATTCAGTAGAATTTGGTCGATAGGGTCTGCTCTAACAAGAGGAGGACTTCCAAATGCAGCCAATAATGCAAATAGAATAATGATTGTAGTAACTCTGGGACTAATCCTACCCAACATATTCTTTCACTCTTAATGAAAGAAGCACCTCCGAAAATAAGCATACTTCGATTATTGTGTTTCAACCACGATGCTGAGGTTGAAAACAAAATACAGAAGACGAGGACTTGCACGAAAGTTACTTCATCTATCTTTCAGACGAGCGCATGAATTGGGTTTGAAGAAAGTGCGTGAGAACCTATCCATGACGAAACGGCTCTAGACTAAGCTCTTGAATCCGGACTGTAGGCTCTGGATTACTGTCATATGTCGGTACAAATGTTATGCCATCTTTTGAGGCACCATTATTCGTGATACAAATGGTTTGCACATCAGTACAAAGAACAAAGTCAATCTTGGAATCAGAATCCCAGGAACGCATCGAGTTTGATGAATCATGTGTTTCAGAAAAGATGGACCATTATGATGTAGATGCACGTAAGATGCGTAGACATCTCGCACAAGAAAGAGCTCTTCGTCAGCTCGAAATGAGAAAGGCACATGCACTCGCAGAAGTTCATAGATCGTCATTGATTCGGTAGGTCAAAGTACTCGAATAGCGGCACTTCATTCAATTCAGAATTTTAACGAACCGAATTAACTGGCTCCATGGACAAGGCTCATGGCATCCTTTCGTTCTTGAGGTATTTGCCTGAACAGCTGGATATGTGGGATTAGTGCTGTGATTATCTTGTTTTCTGCCTTCTTCAAATGCTCCAAGAACGTTGTTCTGGATATCTTCTCTTTAGATGCAATTGTCTGAAGATCAGATCCTCTTGGAAATCTGAAATACCCCTGTGCGTACGCAGTCAGAAGCGCATGAACCTGCTTTTCTGTCAATCCAGAAAATAGTGCATCCGTGGTGAGCGTTAGAGAGCTAGCGATGTACCCATCAAACGGCTTCTTCCTAATGATTTCTACCTCAAAGCCATCTCGGCTCAATTTGGAGAGGAGTTTCTTGACGTTTTCATGTTTGAATGCAATCAACCTGAGATGTTCCCATCCATTCTCATATGCAATTGGGGGTATCAATAGAAGACTTGGATCGCCAAGATAGTTCTGAACAGTCCCTGGCCCTCCACATGCACACATCTGAGTGATAACATGAGTGTTAGCGCCATTATGTATCTCTTCGACTATCTCAACAGCTTTTGAAATGTCATTGCGTATTCGGCCATAGTCCTCTTTCTTCTGCAGGACGAGTTCCATGATGTCATGCTTGTCGTTGCACCATTGAAAGATTTTGACTGAAGGACGGTCTATTGTGATTTTACTTAAGGGATTGTCATACTTGACTCTAAATACAACCTCGAATAGCGGCATAATTAATCCAATCGAATTAAGTACTTATGAACTCTACCGACATAAGTCGGTACTCGACATCATTGATTGACTTTGAATTGCCCCCTCGTATGCCTGAAGACTCAAAAGGCAATATGACGCACCCAGCATTTGGAGGAGAAACTCATGACCAGTCAGGAGGATTTGACAGACAAGACCTCTACTATTGTGACCTATCCCATAGCAGCTGCGCTAATGGAAGCAGAAGAATTCGTAATAGATTCTGCAGGATGGAACCCAGTCAAGGTGATCCAACGAGATTTCCTCGAGAGATACTATACTCCCTGCAGAGAAGAGATTCCAACCATCAAAGAAATAGAGAGGGTTGCACACATTGATGTTGAAGTGGTCAACAAATGGCTTCAGAATCATGACTTTGATATCCAACTCGACCCCTTAGATGAGAACGGTTTTGGCGCTGCTGCCATGCTTGATTTACTGGGTCTTTGGCTGGTCAAGGGAAGGCAAGTGCAGATAGCCACAGATGATGGGAGCAAGTATCCAGGAGTTAGAATGGATACAGGATTCACGTTCAATACTGTTGGAGGCAGCTCGGATCTTGTCGTAGCTTTGGAAACAGGGGACCAGGACGTCGTCTATATGATGATGAATGAAAAGGTTCCGTCTGGGTTCGCGATGGTCAGTTATGTAGAAGAAGTCCTGCAAAATATGACTCCTGTGGAAAGGGACTACGAGGCAGTGGTTTTCCCAATGATTGATTTGAATGAAGAAGGTCAATTAGAGTGGCTCATCAATTTACAATTAATGATTCCACAGGATCGGTTCCCATTCTATTTCATTCAACACGCCCTTCAACAGACAAGACTAAAGATGAATCAGGAGGGTTACAGAGTCAAGAGTGTGGCAGCAGTGGCAATGATGCTTGGAGCCGCACTCCCAGAAACTCCACCCTATATCATAAACCGTCCTTTTCTCATCTGGATTGTGCGTCCTGGGCTTAGCAGACCGCTATTTGCTGCATATCTGAATACGGACGTCTGGAAGGACCCGAGTGGGCTTGATATGTGATATATGGCTAATTCTTGGAAAGGATGCCATACTTCTCAAGGAACTCCGACCTCAGAATATCCATGATGACAACATCGTGGTGTTGGCCATCTCTAAATGCCATTTCTCTTAGCTTTCCCTGTGTCTTGAATCCGATCCTCTCATAGAACCCTATTGCACGATCATTGAACGATGCTACCCACAAGTACACCAAATGCATGTTCAATACAGAGAATGCAACATCTAGTAGTACAATAAGAGCGTCTTTTCCAAGACCTTTACCTCTATAGTCTGGGTGGAAGATTGCAAATATCCCAATCTCTCCGTTTCGGCTCATCCAGCTGATGTTTGCCAAGTCTATGATTCCGACGAGTACCGAATCATCCTTAGTCTCTATCCCGAATGTGAACTTGCTCCTCTTGCTGAATGCCTCATTCACTGACTCAATGTATCGCGACATGTCTTCCTGACTAGTAGGCAACGGAGTTGGTAGATACTGTCGTAGCTCGTACTGGTTCCAATGAGTTAAAATCGCAGCCGAGTCTTCTGGTTCTAGACGTCTGAGCCTGACTTTTTCTCCCTCATACATTCCTTATCGCCACCTAGCCCGTCACAGCCCCCAATTTAACTATTGTGAATAATGTGTATGGAGTCAAGAATGTATTTATCCTTCCAATTTCAAGCGAACCTGGGACGAACTCTGCATGAGGTGACCTCATGAGCAATACAGTGACGAGAAACAAGTTCTTTGTAGTTGTATTGATTGCCAGCATAATCTTTGCAGGAATGACATTTGGCAACTTGCCTAGTCCTGCAACAACTACAAGTATTCAGACAATTAATGGTGTGACTTTCGATTTCGCTAGCTACAAAGCCCTCACCCATGAGCAGCTAGGAATGTTCAACTATTTCGATGATTTAGCCACAAATCGAGCATACAACGCATGGGACGGCTGGTATGTTGATGGACCCTATCTATGGACTAGACACTATGTCACCGCGTTCATGACTTACTTGGTTTCTACGCTCTTTGAAACGACTCCTGGATACCGCACATCACTCTATCAGAATGTCGCTCACACCCTCATCAAGAGAATGAACACCACGATGGCAGAGTACGGAAATGAATCAATCGAATATTGGGAGTGGGGACATACAAGCTACCCTGACTACTACTACCCTGAACCGGGCGATTCTAGTGGTCTATACGTGGGGGGATTCCGTGGTCCAGCCAATATCATGTGGACTGGCCACTATGCACTAATGCTGACTCTGTATGAAAGGAACTTCAACACTGGTGAGATGACAGAAGAACTAGACTGGTATATTCAGGATTGGAACAACTCTCTTACAACAGATGGGCTTGGAAATCCACAGGAGGGTGGGATTTGGAAGGTCGGTTTGATCCCATGCGAGCCGCAATTTGCGTTTGTCAACTGCAACAGTATCCCCATCTACACAACCGAGCTTTTCGATAACATGTTTGGAACCAACTACATGCCGATCTGGGACTATGGTCTCGACTGGCTCAATAACGTCATGCAGGATGAGTACGGTCTTTTTTCATATCTGACCGTAGTATCACCAACTCTTGGTGCCACGGAGGAGCCAGAGGTGATCTACCCCTATGTTAGCAGCGATGATTTAGGTGCTACTATATCAGGATACGGAACCTCGTGGGCACTACTGTTTCTTGAATACACCCAGGAGAACGAAACTATCAATGATTATCCTGTCTTTCTTGATCTCTACGGCAAAGATGTGTCATCCGATCAAATGTACATAGCTGGTTCCTACAGGAACCGCGAGACGTTTGCTGATATACAAAGCATGCTTGCCAGTCTATTTACCATGGCGCTCGCAAACCAAAGAGGTGATTCTCGTACAGTGGAACGGCTCTTGAATTTCTGGCTTGATTCGACCAATGCAGTATGGTCCACAGATGGCCGATCGCTACACTACGAAGATGGCATGGCATCTGTCATAAGGGCTCTTGAGCCTGTTCTAACAATGGCAAGCGTATGGGGTACAACCCCTACTACCATGCGAGATCTTGCAGATGCTCGATCAACCGAGTTCTGGGATTATCCATTCATCAGTGCGGCAGATGATGACAGAATCTGGGTGTACCAGGCGGAGTGGGATCCCCATAAGGAGGCTTTCATTCTCAACATCGAGGTGGATCGAATCGCAACTTTGACCTTCAGTAACTTTGACTCTATGCCAACAGCATATGCAAGTGGTCTTGTGTTAGATGAGTTGACATCCATAGGTGGTGATTACACACTTACACTGAATCCAGGCACATACAACATTGTAATTATGTGAGGAGATGAAATATTGACCGAAGAAGAAACAACCGAGTCTAAGGGACCAGCTAGGCATTCGATGCGTGAGAAGCTTCAGGTTCAGAGTTCAGAGGTCGCTAGAAGAACGCTTGCAGCAGCAGTTCTTGCAGCAATCCTCTTTTTCCTGCTTGAGATGATTCCATGGCCCTATCTTGCCGTAGGTCTTTTCCCGCTGGGTTTCATTCCCGCATTGGCAGTTGTCGCAACATTGGGAGCGATGAAAGGCCCTCTTGCAGGTTTTTTAACAGGTTACCTTGGGACTCTTTTGTCTAATCTTGTTCTAAACAGAGCCATAGTGGCATTCACACTCTATGGTGCCGCAATCGGAGTTTTGGGGCTAATTGCAGGTATAGCCAGCTATGACTTAGCTAGGGGACGTTCATTAGCGAAGCTGTCTGTCATGTCACTGATTGGCCTGATCTTCACAGCACTTCTCACAGTTGTTTTTGGACTGCTAGTAGAACGCATTGCTTCACTTGCTGCAATAGGATTTCAGTTACTGCCTCTCTTGACAAAGGGAATACCTACGGTTATTCTGTTGACACCTCTTTTTGCTCGAATAGGGCAGCACATAACATCCAGCCCTGTTGAAGAGAGTGAACCTTCAGAATAGGTTTGGGGGATTCATCCCCCCTTTCTTTCTTCTAGACATACTTTTAGGCCAGATAGATAATCCAGTCTAGGAACCTTCTAGGAGGAAAGATTCATGGTATTCAATCCTTTACCTGGTTTGGAGCTGGTCTGGGATATTGTCGCATTCATTATCTCGTTCATCTTGATATTGATGCTTGTCCAGATCAATGCTGCAATTGAGAAGAGCGGAAAGCTCTCGACTACTGTAACACGGAAAGTGATTCACACCTTTGCTGCTCCACTGTGGGTCCTCACCTGGATGTTATTTTCAGGCGGAGTCTTCAGCCGATGGTTGGCAATGATTGTGCCTCTGCTTTTTGTTTTGCTTTTCGTGGCAATTGGCACCGGAAAGATGGTAAACGAGAACTTTGTAGGCTCAATGTCAAGGTCCGGAAACCCCAAGGAGTTGCTTGGTGGTACACTATACTATGCATTCATGATGGTTGTAATTGCCATTCTCTGGTTTTACGTTCCAGCCGACGGCAATTTGGCCAACGCCACTCCACTGGCATTGATTGTCTTTGGTTGTCTTGCTGGAGGTGATGGCTTTGCTGATGTGATTGGACGCAAATATGG
>JBHLQK010000064.1:0-13815 GCA_048884925.1 Candidatus Thorarchaeota archaeon | reverse complement strand
TGAAGTGTTCATAGACTGTAATATTCATTTTACTTTCGAAGATTCCCATAATAAGCCGCTCCTATTTGATGACTGCTTCTCCTTCTTTCTCAAGTCCGAGGCGCTTCAGAGTAGCCATTGTTGGAAGTCCATCATCCAAATTCCAGCCTCGTTGTTCATAGTACTCGTCTAGCATTTGATCCAGTTCCACTACTTGTCCAGGCGACGGTCCCTTAGGCGCTCCTTCCTTAGTCAATCTATCAGGGAGTTGGTCGTCACTTCGTGTGACGCCACGAGCAACATTGAACAATCGGTTGAGATTCACTATCCGTTCGCCAATGACCTGAAGTTCTTCACTTGAGATATCTAGGCCATTGTGCATCTTTAGCGCCTGCGCAATATCATCGTAATAGAACTCGGGAGGAATTTGCGTTCCATACTTGCAAAGGCCAACACTCTCGACCATCACCATGAAGTCCTCGCACTCTTTCACCATGATTCCTTTGTATTTTGGATTCAGACGATCGGCCATCTCAGGGAGATACTGTTCTCCAAATCGCTCCCTGATTTCCTTGTCAAATCCTGCCTCATCAAGAACAGGGAATGCATAGAGATGGTCTGCGCCCCTCGCAGCAGTGACTGCCGCCAAACCCATGGACTTCTGAGCACGCGGTTCTTGTCCGGCGATTTCTTGTTTCTTGACCGTCATTACGAATTTGTCAGTTCCTCGCCCGATTTTCTCAGCTGCTCGAGCACTGCCCTCTGCAAGGACATCGCCGAAGCCCTCACGTAGAGCTATCATCTCCGTGAGCTTGACAACGGTCTCATGATTACCCCAACTGAGATCAAGACCACCTGTGTCTTCGGATGTCAATAGTCCTTCATCCCATGCTTCCATCGCCCATGAAATCGTTGCACCCAATGATATGGTGTCCATGCCATACATGTTAGCAAGGTGATGACTATAAAGAACTGACTCCAAGTTGTCGTTTCCACATCGCGAGCCAAGCGAGGACTGAGATTCGAACTCTGGTGAGCCACCAATGTACTTGTATGGTCCTTCTCTCACTCTTGTGTACCTGCCACACCTCTGTAGACAGCTCCAGTCCGATCTTGGCTTCACCAGATGTTTCTCTGTTATAGTGTGTCCGCTGATCTTCTCAAAGCCTTCGAAGACACCTTGCCGCATATTGTAACTTGGGAGTCTTCCGATATGATTCATCAACTCAACGAGATTGGTCGTTCCGTACTTCGCTCGTTCCTTTGTGAATGGATTTGCTAGCATTCTCTCATAGAACCTATCCATCTGATTGAGGTAGTTCTTAGGGTCTGCCACCTCGAGTTTACCAGTACCTCTGACTGAGATTGCTTTGAGTTGCTTTGAGCCCATCACAGCGCCAAGTCCTGACCTTGCAGATGCACGGTCTCTGTCATTCATTATAGCAGCAAAGCGTACCTTGTTCTCTCCTGCTTGGCCAATGGATAGTACCCTGGCTCTCTTGCTATGCTTCTCTCGAATCCAATCATCGGTTTCAAACACCGATGTTCCCCATATATCGGTCGCATCCCGAAGATCCACAGTATCATTCTGGATGTGGAGATATACTGGTTCTGAGGATGCACCGGTGAAAATGATGGCGTCGTAGCCTGCAAACTTGAGTTCAGCACCCCAAAATCCAGCTGCATGCGACTCTCCCCACACATCAGTGAGGGGTGATAAAGCTGCCACCACGTGACGTGATGCCTGCGGGAACATGGATCCTGTGAGAAGTCCAGTTGCAATTCCTAGCACATTCTTGGGGGACAAGGGATCAATACCAATAGGAATGTTGTCGTACAGAACACGTGAGAGATAGCCTGCTCCAAGGAGATATTCCCTGACCATTCCTTCCTCAACTGGTCGCTTCTCTATCTCGCCCTTGGTTAGATCAATCCAGAGAATAATCCCTCCGATTCCCTTCATCATATCTCCCCCTTATTGTATAGATCACCCTCATATTTCTCATAGAGAGCTGAGAGTCTGCCATCCGAGTCCTTCTCCTTCAGTTCACTCTCACTAGTGATCCATATCGCGTTCACAGGGCATCTTTCGACACATGCACCACATTGAATACATTTGATTGCCTTCCCTGAGTCTGGATGAAGTCTGATCGCATAATAGGGACATGCCTTGACACATTCACCGCTGCCTGTACACTTCTTGTTGTTCACAATGACCACGCCTTTTGAGGTTCGACGTAGTGCGTCGTTTGGACAGGCTGCTATACATGGCGCATCCGCGCAGTTTCTACAGAAGAGCGGAAAATCAAGTCCGGGCTCAATCCTCACTGCCCTGACACGAGACCAATTGGGGCCAATCACTTTCGAATATCGCATGCTACAGACATTTACACATACCATGCATCCTGTGCAGACTTCTGGGTCTCCAAATACGTACTTCAGCTCGGTCATTCTTCAGTCCTCAAATGGTGTAATGCCCCGCATTGCTTGGAATATGCCATGACCTGGCTTGACCAATGTTCGATCCTTCTCAAAAACAGGAGTGCCACGGACAAATGTCATGACAGGCGCTCCTTTCATTGTCATGCCCTCGTACAATGTCCAGCCACATTTCGAGAACATCATCTCAGATGTAATCTTCTCCTCTCTAGTAGGGTCAATAATAATAAAGTCTGCATCAGATCCCACAGACAGTATGCCCTTTCTAGGATAGAGTCCGAACAACTTAGCTGGATTTTGGGAAGCAACATGCAGGAGTCGAGTGAAAGATATTCGACCCTTGTTCACACCCTCAGAGAGTAGCACTCTCAGTATCATCTGGATTCCATCAACGCCTGACCAAGCCTCACGGATGTCGTCAGAACCCGCTTCCTTCATCTCTAGGGGGCATGGCGCGTGGTCACTGACAGTCATATCGATTGTTCCTCGAAGCATTGCCGACCATAGTGCTGATTTGTCTGTCCTAGACCTTAGAGGCGGATTCATCTTGCTCTTCGGTCCAAGTCTGTTCATCTCATCTCGATGAAAGACCAGGTGATGAGGGCATACCTCAGTAGTGACCATGGTGCCTTTTATTTTCCCGCGCTCTATCTCAGCCAAAGCCTCTCGGGTTGTGATATGTGCAACATGAAGATGGCCGCCTGTCTGCTCAGCAATGGCCACTCCCTGTCTTACAGCCAGCTGTTCAGCCAAGTTTGGTCTAGCAAGTGAATGGCTTATTGGTGCATCCCAATCCGCATTCATCTCTCGACCAAATTCGTCAAGCACTCCCTGATTCTCTGCATGTAGAGTAATATGCCCACTAGACTCGGAAACAGCACTCAATGCTTGGATTAAGACTCCATCATTTGCTGCATACGGCTCACAGGTGAATGCCTTGAAGGCCGCAATTCCCTTCTCGACCATCAACGGAATGATTGCATAATTGTCAGAGTTCAGCATTCCGACGTAGAAGGAGAAATCCACCAGTGACATGGATTCGCCTTGCGCTATCTTTTCTTCTACGGCGTGTGGTGAATCAACCTGACTCGTGAGTGGCATGTCAATCACTGTTGTCACTCCGCCCGCAGCAGCTGCTCGGGAACCCGTTGTGAAATCCTCATGGTCAAGCATAGTCGGATCGTGCAGATGAGCATGGCCATCTATCAGCCCTGGCATTACGATCTTGCCTTCTGCGTCAATGATAACTGAAGCATCTGGAAGATGCTCGTCGGTGGCAATAATGCATATTCGCCCCCCCTCTACGCCAATTCCTCCCCTCGTCAATCCAGACTCTAGTAATAGCCTGGCATTCTTGACAACAAGGTCTACCATCTCAGATTCCACTCCTTGACAACATGAAGGTGGTCTAGCCGCCTCCTACAGGCGGGAATAATGCTACTGAATCACCATCCTGCAGTACGGTGTCATAGCCATCAAGAAGTTCTATTCGTCTTCCATTGACTATGCATTGGTAGAATCGTTTCAGTCTGTCTGTTTCTTCATCTATCACTGTTTCAATGAACCGTTTCCCATATGTTATCTTGAGCTTCTCAAGCAAGCTCTTGATATCATCGGCCTCTATTTCCGCACTTCTTGTTCCAACAGCTTCACGAACTGTTGCAAAGAATTTCACAGTGACTATTGCCAAGAGTTCCAACTCAGTTTCTAAACGTGCACTCATGCCATTTTAACACTTATGAACGAGGATTAGCACTAATATCAACTGCTCGTCACTTGAGTATTTGATGCAGAGGAATTATTAGCTAGAGTGTCATTATTCTATCGTTCGCTACAGTGACAAGAGGTGTCTATAGAGGTCAGGCAGATGGAGATTGTTGTAATTGGACATCTGAGCAGGGATCTCATAATTACTCCAGAGAGCAGAACTGAAAATATTGGCGGAGGTCCAGCATATGCTATGATTGCTCCAAAGATTGGCGCTTTGGGTGCTGGTATCATTAGTTGCGTGGGTGAGGACTTCGAGAGTGAATATATTGATACTCTTAGAAATGCGGGCCTCAATGTTTCTGGAATCCAAACGCGTGGTGAGAAGAGTACTAGGTTCGTCAATGAATATGATGCCGAAGGAAATCGAACACAGAGAGTCGAATCCATAGCATCGCCGATCAGCCCAAGTGACATTCTTCCTCAGTACTTTGGTGCTAGTATCTATCACTTCACCCCGCTGACAGCTGAGGAGATTTCCCTCTCAGTTGTTGAATCTTTGAGAGTCGGAGGTCCTCTGTTGTCAATTGACGCCCAAGGATTTCTGAGAGGAATCGAAGATGAACAAGTAATTCAGAGAGAGTGGCCCGAGAGAGATAAGATTCTTGCACTTGCAGATGTTGTGAAGTTTGATGAGGATGAACTCAAACAGGCATATCGTACAAAATCCGAGCTTTCCGCCGTGACCGAGCTATTCAATATTGGTCCACGAATGGTTCTGGTCACGCGAGATAGACGAGGATCCACAGTATATACTCGCAACACCCAGAAGGATATTCCACTTGTTTTAGCCAATTCACAGACAGACCCAACAGGCTGCGGCGATGTGTACACGATCTCCTTTCTTCTGGAATATATGCGAACTGGTGATGTAAATCGGGCAGGCCTTTTTGGGGCTACTTGCTCATCATTCAATGTAGAAACTTCTGGCCCCTATAACTTTCCAACTCGAGAACAGGTTGAAAGAAGGATGAAGCCTTACGCGCAGTCTTGAAAGGGAATCCTTTTTCGTTAGTTAGTACGCAGTGCAAAACGGTGTTAACAGTGCTAGATGATTTGGATTCACTGATGGAATCACAAGGAATTGACGGGCTATTTGCCGTGGGCAATGCATTTGATACTCCTGACATCTACTGGTTAACTGGATTCAAATCAACAGATCAGATCACATATGTGAAGAATCGAGGGGAAGAACCAGTCGTTGCTTCGTTCTTCAACACTCTGGAACGAGTTGAGAAGGAGAGTCGAATAACTAGGACTCACGACTTGTCAGGGATTTACATCAGACTAATGAAAGAGGGGAAGAGCCCGCAGGACCACTTGGATGTCTTTGTTGAAGATACCATGAAGAACATCTTCACAGGCGAGGTGGTTGGTGTACCTAATCATATACCAGCCGAACGAGTTGTGATTGTTCAGAAGATGGGCTATGATGTGAAGGTAGTCCCAGACCTACTGAAAGATGCTCGTGCAACCAAGTCGGCGGCTGAGATTGATGCAATAAAGAAAGCCGGAGATGCTACAGTAGGTGGGATATCGAGATTACTTGAGATGGTCAAGGACTCAGACATTGGCTCAAACAAGACTTTGATGTACAATGGCAAGCCATTGACAGTGGAGAGAATGAAACTAGCACTTGAGCACTTTCTGCTTGACCATGGTGCTGAGTCCGCGTCAGACACAATCTTGGCCATTGGAAAGAGAGGCTATGACTGGCATTACCTAGGTGCTCCTGCCGATGAGCTGAAGGCAGAGGAGCCAATAATTCTAGATGTGTTTCCAAGGTTGAAACAGGAGCGTTATGTCGCAGACGTCACACGCACCTTTGTAAAAGGTACGGTCAGTAAGAAACTGTGTGACATGTTCGAGTCAGTTCAGGGAGCAGTTGGTGCAGCAGTTGACGCCCTCAAAGATGGGACTAGAATCGATGATGTCAATATGGCTTGCTTTGAGAGTCTGAAACGTTCAGGCTATGACTCTCGAAGACTCAATCCTGAAGCCACAGAGGGAATGACACATGGTCTTGGACATGGCATCGGCCTTGAGGTCCACGAGTACCCTTCTCTGTACAAGCGCGAGGACCACTTCAGGTCTGGTCATGTCGTGACCATCGAACCAGGCGTCTACTTGAAAGCACTCGGCGGTGTACGTATAGAGAATGACTATCTTGTCAGTACAGACAGGGCAGTTCTCCTAACAGAAGGCCTAGACGAGATTCTCTATCTGTAGTGGCATTTTTCAAATTGTTCATTCTAGGCTTAGAGCATAGTATGGGCATACTGAGATGCACATCCCACATCCTTCACATCTCTCTGAATCAATAGAGAATGTTCCCTTCCCTTTGTCTAGATTGATTGCATGATATACACATGATTTTGGACAAAGCCCACATCGAGTGCATTTCTCGAGATCGACCTTCGGAGGTGGCTTCAGTTTCACACCCTTCTCTAGATGTTTGAGTGCGACTCCCCTGATATCATTCACCGAGTCATAGCCATGCTCATCCAGCCAATTGCCAATCTCTCCAACAATCTGACCATAAACCGTGTGACCCTGCAGAATTGCAGCTGTGCATACCTCCACAGCAGACGCTCCCGCCATCATGAACTCGATCGCGTCTTCCCCTGACGTCACTCCCCCCACTGCTATGACAGGTTTGGTGATGCTTCTCGCAATGTCAGCGATACACCTCATTGCAATAGGTTTGAGCGATGCCCCGCTCATCCATCCCTCTCCCAAGTCACTGCCAAGGACAGGCTTTCCTGTTTCAATGTCGATTCTAAGGACCGGCCCAAATGTGTTGATACCAACCACACCATCAACAACCGGTTCTAAGTCCTTAGCTATCTTGGCAACATCGACCTTTGGGCTAAGCTTGGCAAAGATAGGGATATCCACAGATTCCCTGAGCGCCTTTGCTATCTCAACATGATCCCCAACGTAGTGCGTGCTGAACTCGATTGCATTGACGCCCTTTTCCTGAATCTTTGGAGCAATCTCAGAGACTTCCTGTGGCGTGTATCCAACACTTGCAATTACGGGAAGCCCTGAACCAAGAGCTATCTCGTACTCCCTCTCTAGCCATCTCTCAATGGGAAGTTCGCTCCATAGTTCTGCGTTTAGAATCCCCCGTCTCGATTCACGTCTTCCACTCCCAAGCGCGGCCATATTCGGCTTAGGTACATCCGCAGGCTTGACACTAACCGTCTTAGCAACCAGCCCTCCAGCTCCCCCTGCAGCAGCATTGAGCAATGTCATTCCATCTCTTGAAGTTGGTCCCGCTGCTGTAAACACAGGGTTCCTAAATCTCATCCCTGCTATCTCAACCCTAAGGTCTGCCATGCTAATTTGTCATGAGTCCTCCAACATAAGAGTTACCAGAGGACCAGTGTTCTAGCTGTATGGGAGGTCAATAGGACTTGCCATGCCCAGTTTCACTGTACCTTCGTTCCATGGCTTAATCTTCTCTGCAGCTAGTCTAAGATAACTGACTTCTTCGGGATTTAGGCCCAGTTGAGAAGAAACAAGGGCATCCAGCTCGAGAATATCTATGCTGCTCCATATCAGTCCCAAATCCCGGTGGACTGTTGGATGAAGGATATTGTCTAGTGTTTCAGAGGTTGAAAAGACTGCTTCGATGACCCCTTTCACTTCGAATAGGGCAGCATACAGTCTGTTGATGTCAACTATGTTCTGGTCGAGTAGAGAGTCATTTTCACCATGATACTTAGTCCTCCAAGGACTTGGAATCATACCAAACAGATTCTTCAGAGTTAGTGAAACATGATATGCTTTCAGCGATCTCTTGGGTTTCGCCAAATTCAACAATGTGCCCCCCTTCAACTCAAAAAGCCGTTCTGGCACAAGTCCATACAGCTCTGTATTCTCCAATACTCCCATTCGACTCTCGACGTGGTTTGCTACTAATTGCGGGTCACACACACGGTTCGCCCATAACTCTTCAGAGAGATTCAGATACTCGACACCATGCTGCTCAAGAACGTTACCAATCCCTGAATACTCTAGGAACCATTTGTCATTCTCTCTGAAGTCTTTCTTCTTCTGATTTCCCAGCAGCTTCAGGAGATCATCATTGCGGGGTCCTTTGTGCTCAATGAATAGCTTGTTTCTCCACGCCGCGTAGCTCTCTACGATCAGAACTTCACCATCAACCGACGAAAGTGTCCAGTCTAGAATCTCGCTCTCTGTAAATTCCATCGAGGATGACCAATTGGGCTTGATAATTACTGGCGGCTCCAAATTGAGCCCCGTGATCATTTCGATATAAGCATCTCTTGAACCCTCACTGGTAAACTTCGCAGGACCAAGATCTATTATTCCCCCTGACATGGTCTGATTAAAGCTGCGCCTGTTCTTGGCCCTTTCGGAAATGATCCATCACTTAGCCAGCATCTTGCGCTTACCAAGGTCTTTCACTACATAATCAAGGCCCAGCTCTTCGAGCTTCTCCTTTTTGGGGTAGCCAGTCTCTCTGTCACAGCCACGATAGTCGTAGTACTCGTCGAGCATCTCATCGAGGTCTGGAAGGCCGCCCTTTGATGGCCCGGTTGGCATTGGTTCCTTTAGGAGTCTCCTCGGCAGGTTCTCATCTTTTCTTGTGATGCCAAGCCTGTGATTGTAAGCTCTTCGCAGATGATTGATACGTTCAGCCGACTGCTTAACGAACTTTGGTTTCGACCAGTCATCCATCCCTGTTAGTGGGGCTATCACATTACTGAATGTGTCGAAGTAGTAAATTGGAGGCCACATCGTGCCATACTTGCATATCACTGCACTGTCCACTAATGCGTATAGGTCCTCGATGTCCCAAACGACTTCGCCCTTATGCTTTGGTGACATTATGTCAAGTATTGCCTCGGTCTTCTCGTCGTCAAATCGAGCTTTGACAATATCTGGATAGCCCAGTTCCTCAAGACTTGAGAGACTCCTCAGATGGTCTGCCCCTCGCGCATTCGTGGCATAGGTGAGCCCAATAGACTGGTGCGCTCTTGGATCCTGACCAGAGGCCTCGAGACCCTTGACATGCACGGCATACATCCATGCATCTCCTCCGATTATCTCGGCAGCCTTTCGGACACCCTTCGAGAGAACGTCTCCAAATCCATCTCTCCTGGCAATCTTCTCCACAAGCTCCACCATTGAGTCCACGTTTCCCCAAGAGAGGTCAAGTCCATCTGTGTCCCTTTCTGTGATAATTCCCTTCTCCCATAGTTCCATAGCAAAGCCAATACTCTTCCCACATGAGATGGTGTCCATTCCCAGAAGGTCACAGCGTGTGCCCAAGTGGAAGATTGACTCGACGTCATTGTTGAGGCAGTTGGAGCCAAATGCCATTATGGTTTCATACTCAGGCCCACCTGCAGGCCCATATGCAAATCTTCCATCCTTCACTCGATAGATATACTTGCAGCCTACTTCACACCCATGACATGCCTCTTGTGCAATCCTATACTTTTCTGCAATGATTTCTGGGCCTATGTCATCAGCATCCTCGTAAAAGCCAGTCCAGTGATTCTTTGTAGGCAGTCTACCAATCTCATTTATTATGGCAACAAGGTCCGTGGTCCCGTATTTCCTGAGCGAGGTCAGGGATTCCGTCCAGATTGGATCGCAGACCCTCTGCATCTCAACCTCATTGGCCTCGAGGTACTTCTCCATGTCATGAGCCTCAAGCCCTAAGGATCCACTCGCAGCGATTCCTTTCACATTCTTGGAGCCCAGAACGGTTCCAAGACCTGCCCTTCCTGCGGCCCTATAGCGGTCAACAATGATGCTTGAATATAGAACACCATTCTCTGCGGCAGGCCCTACTATGCCAGTCTTGATTTCAGGGTCTTTATGCTCCTCACGAATCATATCTGTGGTCACATCAGTTTCTCTTCCCCAAAGATGGCTCGCATCAATCAGTTCAGCTGTTCCATCGCGAAGAAAGATATAGACTGGCTTCGGAGACCGCCCCTTGAATATCACAAAATCGAAGCCTGCGTATTTCACTTCAGGACCAAAGAACCCACCTACGTGACTTTCAGCCCAAACGCCCGTCAATGGTCCTTTTGCAGCAAACATCATCCTGCCAGATGGTGAGAACATGACTCCTGTCAGAGGTCCTGTCCCAACAACCAATACATTATCCGGGGAGAGTGGGTCCGTTTCTGGTCCTGTTTCTTCCCATAGGATTTTGGCTGCTACTCCAGTGCCGCCCAAATAGAGCCTTGCCCATTCCTTCTCCATCTCTCGTTTGTGTACCTTGCCCTTGGTGAGGTCCACCTCTGCGTAGTAGCCAGCGTATCCCTTGTACGGAAATGTCAATGCCCAACCTCCTTTTCTTCGTAGGTATAGAATGGAGATAAACGACTGATTCCTTTGGCGCGTCTTGTAAAATCATCGGCCCTGGAGCCTACGAGTTCGATGGCTTTGTAGTCACATGCCTTGACACAGGCTGGGTTTCCTGAACAGAGGTCGCATTTGATGGCCTTTCTAGTCATAGGATCAATCTCTATGCCGCCATAGATGCAGGCTGTGACGCAATTCCCGCATCCAATACAATCATCACTATATACGTAGAGCGTGCCATGTTCATTCCGCACTATTGCCCCTGTGGGACATGCGTCCACACATAGTGCCACTTCGCACTGTAGGCAGACCATAGGTACTATCGTAGCTTCCTGTTCATTCTTCAAGATCTTAATACGCGACCTTGCTGGATTGAAGGTCTTGGTCTGAGCAGCTGAGCATCCCAGTTCGCAGTTCCTGCAACCAGTGCACTTCCTGACATCAATCGCGAGTAGGTTGTTCAAGTCCTTTGAGCTCTCCGTTCTCTCTCGTGTGACCCTCTTTCCCGTGACAGTTCTACCTTTAAGTTGTTATCATTCTGGAAGTTTCCTCCATCTATCCAAGCAATGCTCAAGTATAACAAATTGAGTTAATAGGACCTATTCGGTGCAGGTTAAGGGGCATTGGCGACCTCATCAATTGCCCGAAGTGTAGAGCAACATCAATACCATCACTACCCTTGATTCGGAACTGTGAATATCATGGACAAAGAGAGGAAAAGCTTCAGAGATGTCGCAGATGACATGCTGGTACCAGTTGTTGAATTCGATACTGACCTGAATCTAACATATGCAAATTCCAAGGCTCTAGAGCTCCTCAAGATGGAGATGAGGGACATTTATGCCAAGACAAACATCGACAAGCTTGTCGCTCAAGAGCAGATAGAGCTTGTTCATCGTGGTCTGGTCCAACTTGAAGCTGGCGAGAATCCCACCTCATTAAGCATTCGCCTAGTCCGCAAGGATAACGTCCAAGTGCCGACTCAGGTCTACTGTGATAAGATAGATTTTCAGGGGAAAGTCATCGGCTTCGTTGCATACTTAGTTGATCTTTCTAGACGTACTGCATTTGAGGAGAAGGTGGAACAAAGGAAGGACCTTCTGGAATATATCGTGGAGTATTCAACCTTCATTGGCATTGCCATTATTGATGCCAAGTATCGCTTGGAATATGTGAATGACAAGCTATGTGACATTGTTGGTATGAGGCGAGCAGAGCTCGTTGGGTCCGATTTCCGGGGTTTAGTTCATCCTGACAGCCTAGAGATGGTTTCCGAACGATATAGGAAACGACAGTTGGGTGAGAAGGTCCCTCCCACTTACGAGATTAAAATCAGAAGAGGGGATGGTGCCACAAGGGACATACGTATCCATGTTACAACGATGACCGGGAAGAATGGCACAACAAAGTCTATCGCACAGGCTATGGACATCACAGAGCAGAAGGCTGATAGACGCCGACTTGAGGAGTCTGAGCATAATTATCGCCGACTAGTCGAAACAATGACTGCAGGGATGGGGATGGATGACGAGAACGGCATAATCACATATACAAATGCCGCTCTCAATGAGATGCTCGGCTATGAGGAGGGCGAACTAATCGGAAAACATGGACACACCATACATCATGACGTTTCAGTAGAGAAGTACAAGATACGGACTGATGCTAGAAGAAAGGGAGAGGTAGAACACTACGAAACAACACTGGTGCACAAATCGGGGGACCTAATTCCGACAATGGCCTCAGCTGGACCGATCCGCGATCCTGAAGGCAATTATATGGGCAGCTTTGCTATCTTTACTGAAGTGTCCGCACTGAAGACTGCAGAGAGCGAATCGCGGTTCCTCCTAGACTTACTTATGCATGACGTAGGTAACCAGATGCAGCTAATTTTGGCAGGAGGCGACTTCCTAGCCAGGGAATCCACCCCTGAAGAAATCATGCGGGCCAAGCAGTATGTTCTCGATGGTGCCCACAGGTGTTTGACCCTTATTGGTAAAGTAAGAAGGGCTGAGGAAACTAAGGCTGATCCCGTGGTTCCAACAGATCTGGTGAAGGTGCTTGAAGGGGAGATAGAACTACTTCAAAGTCAGTACAATCTTACTCCGGAGTTCCAAGGAATCCCCAAGAAGGTCAAGATCTTTGCAGATGGAGCACTCTCGCAGCTTCTCTGGAATCTGATAGAGAATAGCGTCAAGCATAACAATTCCGAAGAACCGCAGATCTGGATAAAAGGCAAGGTCAAGCACGAGTCCTTCACGCTGAGTATTTCGGACAATGGCCCCGGTCTCACTCCTGCGAAGAAGAAAGCATTGTTCGACGTTGGAAGAAGATATGGCGGTGTAGGCCTTCATCTTGTTAGTCGACTGGCGGAGAAGTATGGAGCCAAGCTGGAAGTAACTGACCGTGTGATAGGCTGGCCTGAAAAAGGACTGGAAGTATCTGTGGAGTTTCGACTTGCTGAGTAGACTGGATATCAATCTGACCACAATTATTATTTTTCAGCACGAGCTGGATGAGGGCGGAGGCGTTCGTTTGTCAGCAGACTCGATTCTGATACAGAATGGCTATGTCCTCACAATGGACCAGAAGCGACGAATCATAAGAAATGGCTCAGTGCTGATTGAAGGCCAGAAGATTACAGGGATTGGCAAAAGAGATGAACTTGCCAAAGAGAAGGCTGAACTAGTAATTGACGCTAGGAACATGATAGTCATGCCGGGGATGATTGATACGCACGTCCATCTGGCACAGGCTTTGATTCGCGGCTGCGCAGATGATGTCTCTCTTGTTGATTGGCTTAAAAAATACGTCTGGGTTCTCCAGGGCAACTTTACTAAAGAGGATGGCAGAGTGTCTGCTGAGCTCTGTATGGCAGAGATGATTCGCACAGGTACCACGTCCTTCGTTGAGTGCATGATTCACACGAGATACGGTTTCGACGGTATCGCAAAAGCTGTTGGAAAGGTCGGCATGCGAGGCGCCCTTTCGAAGATAATAATGGACTCCACGGGGTACGCAGACAGTGCTGACATCATGTATCCTGGAATGGTGGAGGACAAGGATGACTGCCTTGAAGAAACTGCCCGCATGCATTCGAAGTGGCATGGAAAAGCTGATGGCAGACTTCAGGTCTGGTATGGACTCAGGTCTCTTGGTGCTGTGACTCCTGAGCTGTTCCAAGAAGTAGCCAGCACTGCTAGAGAGAAGAAGACTAGAATGACTATGCACTTGGGAGAAGTCATTGATGATGTACGCTACGTTCGAGACAACTTC
>JBHLQK010000063.1:0-13847 GCA_048884925.1 Candidatus Thorarchaeota archaeon | reverse complement strand
TCATCACATTGAGAAAAGGTGAGATAATAGGCCGAGGGCCAATTTCAGAGTTCGATGGAAACATATGAGGGGAATGAGATGGGTTCTGGTCTATCATATGCACTGGCAATCGCCAAGAAAGATTTGGTAACTCAGATGAGAAAACGGTTCGAAGCATTTTCGATGTTTCTCTTCGCCATCATAGCCGTCTTTGTGCTTGGCTTAGTTCTAAGCTCATCAACGTTCATCATCCCCGATCCCGTTGCGAGACTCCAAGTAATGACTGAGGTCGGAAGTGGGATGTTGTGGGTGGTTGTGTTTTTCACCGGAATGTTTGGTTTCTCGCCCGTCTTCATCTCAGAATCCGAAACAGGTACTCTAAAGGGTTTGTCGCTTGCACCAATACCGGGATGGTCGATATACCTAGGCAAGGTGATTTACGGCTTCCTTTTGATGGGGCTCGTTGAGCTATTCCTGGTTCCAATAGCCATGGGTCTACTCGGCTTCGCTTTCGCTCCTGACATTTCGCCATTCTTCATTCTAATCACATTCATCCTAGGAACTCTGGACTTGGCTGCTGTGGGAGCTATGGCCTCTGCTCTAACGATGCCAGCTGAATCGAAAGCTACTGTATACCCAATCGTCTATTTTCCAACCGCAACAACAGCTCTAATTCTGCTGGTGGAAATCACAAGAATGCTAGCTATTGGAATCCCAATTGTTGGACCTGGAATATTTGAGATGCTAATCCTCTTATCTGGACATGTCTTTGCCATGGTGGTGCTTTCGGCTGCAGTATTTCAGTTCACACTTACAGCTTGAAACTGAACTTCAATCATAATGTTCATATTGATGTCTGCTACCGAATCGAGCCGAGCAAGGGACGTGAAGAAGTGAATACAAAACGCATGATCATGTATATTCTAACTTTGATGATTACTTTCGTCTATCTATATATGGTTTGGATCTTTGCACCACCGGAATTAAATCTTGGAGAGAGGATTAGAATCTTCTTTCAACATGTTGCTCCTGCACTCATTGGCTATCTGGCATTCGGTGTGACTTTGGTCTGTGGCGTTTTGTATCTCTGGAAGCAGGATCTAAGATATGATCTGGTAGGTGCCGCTTCAATAAAGATAGGCTTGGTCTTCACGACGATTACATTGCTAAGTGGAATGATCTGGGCCAATGCGTCGTGGGGTGTCTATTGGAATTGGGATCCAAGAGAAACAACTACCCTAATACTATGGATCGCATATGCTTGTCTGATTGCATATCGAGCCTCGGTCAATGATAGGGATGTGAGAGCTCAGTATGGCTCAATCTTTGGTATCATTGCATTTCCAGCCGTTATTCTCAGCTACATCTCAATCCGAGTCTGGGAAACTCTACATCCGATTGTGATAACCGGGGAAGGGCTTCAAATGGGACCAGAACATGGGATGACACTCATGGTGAGCCTAATTGCGGTAGGTCTAGTTTATGCATTGATTCTTGAGCTGACCTACAGAATTGACTCGATCAGCGAAAGGTTGATGGAGCTGAGAATGCAAAGGAGTGAGTAGGATGCAGTCCCCAGAAATTATCCTGTCAAATGATCTCTTCACTGTTGCAGTATTTCTATGGGTAGGAACATTTTCCCTTCTCGTCTGGCTGTTCATAAGAATGAATGGGCTTAGCAAGACAATGGCGACTCTTGCATCCACAAGCAACCAAGGAATCAATTTACCAAAGATACCTAGCATTATTCCCGTCTATGTGGCACTAGTTCTCGAAGTTTTCGGTGTAGCTATCCTGCTAGCTGGACTATTCATTTGGATACCTATACCTCTCTTTCCAATGTCAATAGTTGTTTGGGCTGGTGTATTCATAATGCTGTTCTGGCAGATGATAAGCATGGATGGAATTGAAGAGTTTCTGGCAGTCCTCTCGCTAGATTCAAGTCAGGAGTGAGTCTCAGTGAAAAAGAAGACACGAATGATTCTGATTGCTGGTGTCTTGGTAGTTGTAGTGGGACTTGTAGCATATGGAATGTTGAACTTCTTTGTGGATCCCTACATCAGCGTTGACGAGGTCGTTGAGAATCCAGAAGCTTATGCTGGACAGACAATACAGGTGAAGGGCACTCTCCAGCCTGGTTCTGTTTCAATAAACCCTGGAAATGTGACACTCATTCTGGAAGGGGAGAATCACACTTTATTAGTGATTGTTGAAGCCGACCTCCCGACGCTTTCAGACGGACAAGAGATGGTAGCGATAGGCGTCCTCGAAGAGGGCGAGCATCTGCTGATTCGTGCATCTCAAATCCTAGCGAAGTGCCCAAGCAAGTACGAAACAGCTACTACTAATACCTAATCTGCAGTCCTCCACTCATCTCCGAATCTTGTCTTCTCATCGGGAGGACGAGGCTCGTAATGCCAAGGTACAGGTAGCTTAGCAACAATATCCGAGAGGGCAGCGACGCGCCTCCCCGTTTGTATTGCCATTCGCATGGCCTCCGTGTCATTTCTGATATCGCCTACATTCAAAGCGAAACCCACTGGCCAAGAAATCCCTCCTGGAATAATCATTTCTTTAACAAGCATGAAGAAAATCAATTGGTTCAGAGCAGTATCTGCACCAGACTTCCTCGCTACAACAAATGCTGCACCAACTTTTCCCTCGAGATGAGCAAAGCGGCCTGCTCGGTCCATGAAATTCTTCATCTGAGAAGTCACACTCGAGTAATGAACTGGACTTCCAAAAATGATGCCATGTGCCTTTGACATTTTTTCGATTATAGGGTTAAGTCCATCATCTTGAATACAACGACCCAGCTCATAGCAGTTCAGTCCATGTTTGCAGGGGTTGATCTCCACGTCAGCAATCTCTATGAAATCAACATCAGCTCCAAACTCCTGTGCTGCTTTAAGAGCGGTTTCAACAAGTGTTGAGGTGTTGCCACCCTGTCTATTGCTTCCGGATATGCCTAGAACCCTTGCCATATTGAAGCCTTCAACAAGCAATTACCCCTGCAAGAGATTCAATTTGTAACCTACTTAAATCTCGCTATAAGTAAAAAGAAAGCAAATGCCACTAAGATTAATGTTTTAGTGGCATAGTTTGTATTCCCATGGTCAATATCATTCATTCTCGGCAGACTGAAGAATTTCCTCTTCAACTTGGTCATCTTCAGGAGCGTAGAGGTGTTCGTCCTTTCCCTTCAGAGATTTTCTGAATTCAGAGAATTCCATTGCATTCAATGGCAGCAGGGCCATTACCATTAGGAAGACTCCTAGCCATACGAAGGACACAAGCGGAAGAATCCTCGCCTGCAGTTCTACAGTATAGGCAGTAGGAGCGACCTGGTTGAACGTTCGTAGCGACACAAAGACATCTCTAAGAGCAGTAGTCTGTACGTATACGTCCTGCGTCCGGGTTTGCCAGTCCGGATACCCTTTGACAACTATGAGCCCTAACCATGCAGAGTTTCCCTCCATTACTATGACGACTACTTGTAATTCGAAATCATGATCATCGACCCAATACACCAATGTGATTTCATTTACTCCGACAGTTATTCCTGAGGAACCCAGTTCAGCAGAAGTGCCTTCAAGATACGTGTTTGTTTGACTTATGACCACATTTTCGCTTAGAAATACTCCCAAAAGCAGGACCACTAGACCAAGGTGGAGCATGAGACGTCCCATTCTTCGCATTGTAAATGCACCACCCTCCCTTCCTGCCATCGTACGAGCGAATGCCAGAATGAGGTATCCTAATGCAAATATGGCAAGAGGAATCAACGCATTGGCTTGCCAATAATTCGTGGGGAGTGCTTGCTCAGTTGTAATAGTTAGGATCGCAAGGACAGCACCAACTCCCAAAAGTGCAAGAACAACAATCGATTTCAGCTTAGCCCTCAGAATAGTGCTTCTCATGCAATAGAATGCAGATACGATTAACAGCAAAGAACCAGCGTAGAAACCAGCTCGAAAGAACTCTATTCCTATCGACACCATATTGTCAGTAAATCCTATTGGGTCCGTAATTGCGCCAACGAGATTTATTGCTGCAGGTATCACAACACCTGACACCGATGTAGTCAGTATCACTAAGATGCCTATCAGTGCGATCTTAATTGAAAAATCCCTAAGATTCGAGAGCGAGAAGAAACTCCATTCTCTATCATCCTCATCATCAGACATGTCTACATACCCTGCCCTGATGGTAAGTAGAGTAGCTAGCAGGAAGTTGAAGAGCACAGTGGCAAACATTGTCCAGCTCACTAGACTAATGGAGAATCCGTGCACAGAATTGAGAACTCCACTTCTTGTGACCCATGTCGCATAGATTACAGTCACATAGACAAAGACCAAGAAAGAGTCTCTCAGAACATCATTATTCTTGAAGACAGCTTTAGCATGAAAGTATGCAGTAAGGAGCAGCCAAGGTACTAGGGAGGTTGTTTCTACAGGGTCCCATGCCCAATAACCACCCCAGCCTAGGACTATGTATGCCCAGTATCCACCAATAGCTATGCCCAGTGATAGTATGATCCAAGAAGCAACTGTCATAAATCGAGTGAGGGACTCCAAAATTGGAATCGGCTCAGCATTTCTCTCGTCTGAACGAACTGTGTATCCTGCAAGTTTCACTGAGAACGGAATGACTGCAATTGCATAGGCAATGAAAACAATGGGTGGATGAATGACATTCCAGATGGTGCTGAGCAGAGGATTAAGCCCCATGCCGTCAGATGGAGTTCCACCCAGAAAAGGTCTGAATGGATCGGAAGCCAGGGTGTTAATTCCTATGAGAACAGTCTGAAGAGTTAGCAGAATTGCTGCTCTGTAAACGATTGTGTCATCCTCGTATCCTCGCAGAGAAACACGATAGATTATCAACAGGAGAAACGAGATAGCAGTCCAAAATACCAGCGACCCTGATTGTCCTGCCCACAGAGCAGATATCTTGAGGTACCACGCGGCCTCGATATTGGTTGTGATATAGACGTACTCATACTGGAACTGGTTAGAGAATATCAAACCACCCATCCAGAAAAGCGCACCCAATGCAGATAGACATCCCATCGATGCCAAGATAACTGAAATCAATTCATAGTTCCTAATCCTCGGACCTATCAGTAGAAGTAATATGTCCGCAATGCCTGCAATTATGGCAATGAGTATTAGAATTGTACCAACATCCATTCTTTTGCACTCCCTTTCTAATCGCTCCTCTTTGAACGCGTCCGTCTAGGTCGTTTCTTTGTGGACCTTTTTCGTGCTTCCTTCTTGAGCGATCGTTGGACCGACAAGGCCTTTTCTTTCCGTAATCTTGTGAAGCCATATCCAATTCCGGGTGCAATGACAAGCCCAATAGCGGCAAAGGTTTGCCAAGCAGCACCAGGCGAGATTGGCCTCGTCGAAAGTATTGTCAGTCTATAGAACGCACTTTGACCTACATTTTGAGATTCATCGACGGCTATGCAGTAAAAGGAAATAATGTCATCACCCTTGAAATAGCCTATATCCACAAGCCATAACATGAATTCACCATCAACGTCGTACCAAGTCATATTCACAGGTGTGTAGACTCCATCATTGACTTTCCAGAACAGTTGGCATGACAGTATGAGGCTGTGAATTGGAAACTCGTATATTTTAAACTCGATGAATACATCTTCACCAGCTAAGATTTCATCAGATGGATATGTCGTACTTAAAATCACAACCGGCCCATAGATATCAAGCTTCACATTGAAGTGGTAATTCCCGGCTATGAAGACGTTACCGAGGGTGTCATTTGCAAACACAACAAAATTGACTATAGTGTTATGAGGAAGAGGATTCATGGTAGTATTGAAAGTACCAAGCAGAGCAGGGTTTTCTGGAATCAAGACGATAGATAGATTGGTTTCTCCACTCTCGTATTCGATGGACATATTCGCATACACAGTATCGATCCCATTGGCATCTGACGCCGTAACAAGCAATGTGATATTATCTGTTGGTCTTGGATTCGTGGGCAACACACGCACATAGGAAATAATTGGCAGTCCAAAAGCCCAAATACGCTCGAAAGCTAGCACGGCAAGACCTTGAACTGCCGCTAAGTGAACCTGCCATTCTTCAACGAATACTAAGCCCTCTCTGTCGCTATTCTGAACAAATCCTCCATATACTGTGTCCCATAATTTAGCAATCGCAATGTCCAGCGTGTCTATGATCAGTTGAATGAACAGCAGATTGGAAGTGGTTTCATAAAGATCTCCAAGAGTCAGAACCATTTGGAATTGAATTTCGGAGTATTTGAACCACTTCACGTCCTCATCATATAATGGATCATAAGGTTCTCCATCCAGTGTTTCTGCAAACCATGCACCATATTCTTGATCCCAATTATGGCTCAACATAGCAAAAGCTGTTTCTTCCGCCCAATCAAGAAAGGTTGAATTGCCTGTGATTTCATATCCCCGCAATAGGGTCCTAATCGCTATCGCATTGATATCTGTAATAACAGTTCTAGCTGGTCTCTGCAACTCATCTATAACCGGTTCTCCACCCGTTCTATTGGATGCCAGTCGCAATCCAAAATAGTGGTCGGTTTCATTGATGTAAGGCATGTATTTAATCATGAAGTCAAGTGACCGATTAGCCATCGCAATCAGGGTGGAATTCCCTGTAGATTCACCAGCATCATAGAGAGCAGATATGCCTAGTGCAAGGTGGTCCAATCTCTTCCCATCAGCAGGATATACCTCGTATACATATGACGGAATGTTTAACGAACCATTGCGTAAGGTGAAGAAATGGAAGCCTCCATTCTCCGAATCATATAGCATATCGGTCAAGCATCTGATAGCACTCTGCTTCTCATCTGTAAAATCAAGTGCAGGATCAATATTCTCAGCGATTAAGAGTGCATTGTATGCATAGGCTTGAATTCCAGCTCTTTTGGTTTGTGTGAGTATTGGTTCTGACCAAGTGTTGATATAGAATCCGGGGTAAACTGGGTCCATGAATAGCTCAACCATCTTGGTCGCCATCTTCCCAATCACCGAGAATAGTGTTGAATTACCTGTGGTATTGTAAACTTTGCTCAGTGCAGAGATTGCCCAATAATAATCAGCAAGTGTGGATTCATTCATAATATAGTTCCATTCAAAGTCCCCTTGGTGAAAGACTCTACCATCATTCACATTCACCAAGTTGTCTATCAGAACGCTGCCTGCCGCAAAGGCAAAGTCTAGGTAAGAGCTGATGTTTTGGGGCACTTGTGCTTCAATAGGTGTCTGAATGACCTCGGGTTCAATGGCGAAATTTGATGTGTTTTGAGAATCTAGCGGTCCCATATTCAATATGATTATGACCAGCAAGAGTGAAAGCAATACTGGTTTCCTTTTCATTGATTCATTATCTCCTTCGAGTCGCGGTGTCGAATTTTAAGGTGTATATACATCTTTGGTTACAAAAAAGACCAAAATTCACATACGTTTAACGCAGAACTCGAGAGGAAAAAATAGAGAGGGGCAACGGATGCTAGGCATCCGCGACCACCCTTGAGTTTTCCTTCATTCGTATGTTTCTAGCGGCGTCTGCCTACTAGAACTCCTAGAACCAATCCGATAACGATACCGCCAACACTGCCGCCAATCAAGAGCAGAGTGTCACCGCCAATTACTGTTACAGTCGTGGTGACTGTCACAGTGACTGTTGGAGCCTCAGCTGTGCTCTCATAGAATGTAGCCTTTGCATTTAGAAGATCTGCATAGACTTCATTCAGGGCTGTAAATGTTTCAGCACCATCATGGAATCCACCGGAACCGTCATACCCGTAGTAACCAACAACTCTTTCGGCCTCGTCAATTGCAGCCTGCATTGCATTTGCTGCAGCGACATCAGCTCCTTCAGTTGCATTATATGCTGCTACTACTGTTGCCATTGAATCAGCTTCATCCAAGATTTCTTGTGTCAGTGCTTCATATGCGTCGTGACGCATCTCAAGCTGACCAAGAGCCCATGTTTCCATGCCTTCATGACACCCAAGCTCACCCTCCTCTCTTGCTTGACCACAAGCAAGGTCAGGATTGACAGCGAAGGTGTGATTCAGGTCTGCTCTCCAGGCGCCACGATAGAATATCAAGGAGTATCCATGACAGTTTGTACACTCTACACCAGCCAGATTATGAGTGCCACCCAACCAAACTTCGTAGTGTGGATGACGGGAGCCCTCATGGCAAAGACCACAGAGTTCAGAAGCATTGACTGCACGAATCTGCGCATTGTCTTCTACAATTGACCAGTTTGAGTGCACTGCGTGACACGCAGGACAAGAAATCGAGTTGTAGTCTCCGTTAGGATCAAAGCCGAGATCAACAGCGGCATCTCCATAATTGGATAACGAGCCAGGATTCTGCTGATGGATGAAAGCTTCAGTGGACATGCAGTGCATGCAATCTGATGACGCATGGCTGCTTGTTCGCAGATCCGTCAGCGAGTTGGCATGGACCGAGTTCTGCCATTCTGGATATTCATTCCGAGTTGCATGGTAGCTGGGATTGTGGCAACCTCCACAAACCGAGCCATTATAGGTGACATAGGGTTGTGTCACGTCATGACAAGCAAGACATGTGACGCCTAGTTCATCCCATGAGTCATCGACTGGGTCATATCCAGTTGCGTGACATTCTGCACACGTTTGATTGAAGTACGTGATGTTTTGGTCACTATGGCCAAGACCGATTATATGTGTTCCATTGAATGTCATATCGTTCCATTCGGCATGTCCCGTCTGATTCCAGTAGTCCCACTCTTCCGTGTGGCAACCACCACAAGTAAGATTGGTACCTCCTGGTGCCGGAAATGCTAACTGATGCTCGCGTCTTACGTCCTGGCTAACCAAGGTAATTGGTATGCCGGATCCCGTTGGTCCTAGGAGAATTGCGAACCCAATCAAGCACAGGAAGAGGTAGTAACCTGCAACCATCCGCTTGTTGACTTCTGGAACCTCTTTATAGTATACCATATTTGAGATTCTCCATTCTCCATGGATGTGTTGTAACCTGCAAACGCAGCCACATAAAAAGTTGTTCGTATTCGAAAGTAATGAACTAAGCAATAGTTACACATTACAACTTGTCGATGGCAGGTTTCGAAAAGGTCGATTCATGCAAGAAGTATGAGCTATAAGAAAAGCTCTTCATTATGGCAGTAACATAAAGGAAAGGCAAAATGTATCATAGTGTCCATAAATTCTACATTGTTTTTATGTTCATTATAAGAGAAAATTGTAACTAATAATCAAAATATACTCGTGCCAGATGGGAATGGTCCATACTGTGAGTAATAAACGAACTTGAGATAATTGGCTGATTCAAATTTAGACATTGCTTTCACGGCCCTATTAGTCCAGCGGTGCCGTTATTAGTCAGAAGCTGAGAATGAAGTCTGCAGTAGGGAGGCGAAGTGAAGAAGCTCACACCCATGCAAAGGCAGTATCTCGAGCTCAAGAAACAGTATCCAGAATGCATACTGCTATTCAGACTGGGTGATTTCTATGAGATGTTCAATGAGGATGCAA
Source organism: Candidatus Thorarchaeota archaeon (assembly GCA_048884925.1). Classification (GTDB taxonomy): domain Archaea; phylum Asgardarchaeota; class Thorarchaeia; order Thorarchaeales; family Thorarchaeaceae; genus SMTZ1-83. The sequence continues at coordinate 4,304 of JBHLQK010000063.1, read as the reverse complement.
AAGTAGCGAGCAGCGACCTCGATATAGTCCTAACATCGAGGGGCGAGGGAGTAGGAAAATGGCCAATGTGTGGAGTACCTTATCACGCGGTGGATGGCTATGTTGCTAAGCTGCTGGCATCAGGTCATACTGTAGCCATTGCAGATCAGGTGGAGGATGCGTCCCAAGCCAAGGGTCTAGTCAAAAGAGATGTTGTTCGCGTGGTGACTCCTGGCACTGTGCTCGAAACCGGTATGTTGGAAGATGCGGCTAACAACTACTTGCTCGGGGTCATTGAAGATTCAGAAACTGTAGGCATAGCTGCGGTTGATGTGTCTACAGGAGAGTTCATAGCAACAGAGTTCGGGGGAACATATCTGAGTGAGAACACATTGAACGAACTTGGCAGGATCAAGCCGTCGGAAATACTGATTCCTGATTCTGCCTCGAAGAATCAGAAGATGAGATTGGTATTTGAAGAACTTGGAGTGCGTTTGACATTTCGCAATGATATGGACTTCTCCGCGAGAGATGCCGAAGAAAGACTCAAGGAGCAATTTGGTGTCACAACACTTGAAGGTTACGGGCTCAGCGCCAAGGATGTTGCTGTTGGTGCTGCAGGCGCAGTTATGGCATACCTCGAGGATGTACACAAAGCAAATGCTGTGACGCTCACCGGAATTCAGACTTACACGATCGATTCTCACATGGTGGTGGACAGCACAACTCAAAGAAACCTGGAGCTGATACGGAATGCCAGGGATGGCACTGCACGAGGGACTCTCCTGAGTGTCATTTCCAAGACCATCACACCAATGGGTAAACGGAAACTCAGGCAGTGGATTCTACAGCCACTCAGAGATATCCCATCAATTGAGAGAAGACTGGATGCGGTTGATGAGCTTGCGAGGACTGCCCTCACTCGGAAAGCAGTGGCAGACAGTCTGAGGAATCTAGGGGACCTTGAGAGAATTACAAGCAGGATTGTGTTTGGGGTCGCAAGTGCAAGAGACCTTCTTGCTCTTAGAATTGCACTTGAGAAACTACCCAAGATTCAGAAAACGCTTGCAGAGAGCAAGTCTGAACTGCTGAAATCATCCGCTGATTCCATTGACCTGCTGAAGAAATTGACAAGCACACTGAAGGCAGCAATTGTTGACACACCGCCGCTAGGTGTTCGAGATGGGGGAATGATTCGAGAGGGCTTCAATGAAGAGCTCGATAATCTGAAAGGAACAATATCATCTGACAAGAAATGGATTGCATCACTTCAGGCAAGGGAGCGAAGAAGGACAGGAATCAAGTCATTGAAGGTGGGGTACAACAAGGTCTTTGGTTACTACATTGAGGTCTCTAAATCCAATCTAAGTCTTGTTCCAGATGATTATGATAGAAAGCAGACTCTGACAAATGCTGAGAGGTACATCACTCCAGAGCTCAAGGAGAAGGAAGCTGCAGTCCTCGCAGGAGAGGACAAGATCAACGCCCTGGAATTTGAGATCTATGAAGAACTTCGGGATAAGGTTAGAGATGCGATAGACGAATTGCGGACTGATTCAGAAGCTATAGCGACAGCAGATGTTCTGACATCTTTAGCTGAAGTTGCTGTGCTTAGGAGATATACAAGACCAAAGCTAACAGAGGGCACGCGGATTAAGATTGTGGAGGGTAGGCACCCATCTCTAGAGATGATACTGGGTCCCAATGAGTTTGTACCTAACAATGTCGAGATAGGCGACGGGGGCAGTTCGCTCATCATAGTCACCGGGCCAAATATGGCCGGGAAGAGTACATTCATGCGTCAATGCGCCCTGATAGTGCTCCTTGCACAGATGGGGTCCTTTGTTCCAGCTAAATCTGCTGAGATAGGATTGGTTGATAGGATATTCACAAGAGTGGGAGCCTTTGACGACCTTACGGCCAGACAGTCGACATTCATGGTGGAGATGATTGAAACAGCCAATATTCTAAACAACGCGACTGAGAAGAGCTTGGTAATCCTTGATGAGATTGGTAGGGGGACGTCGACCTATGATGGAATGGCCTTGGCGTGGGCGGTGGCAGAAAGAATAGTCCAGATGAAATCACGTGCCATGTTCGCGACTCACTTCCATCAGTTAACTGAGATGGCTAGCACTCATCACGGCGTGAAGAATGTCCACACTCTAGCACGTGAGTCAGGTGATACCATCGTGTTTCTCCATAAAATAGTGGATGGGGGGACTGACAAGAGCTACGGAGTGCAGGTTGCGGCACTGGCAGGAATCCCAGAGGAGGTTGTAAAGCGGGCACGGTCAATGTTGGCCAGGCTGGAGAAGGAGAGTGCTATTGATCTCGGGGAAGGTGGCGAATCTTATGAGCCGGTTCAGATGAGTCTAGAGGCACTTACAATTGATGACCCAATTGTTGAGAGGATAAGACACATGGACCTTGAACGGACCACACCACTTGATGCACTGGTCAAGCTGAAAGAACTCCAAGATGAGGCGAAGTCAAGAGAAGACTAATACTAATCGTCATCTTGTCATCATTGCAATCAATGTAATAATGACTAGACCGAGCTATAAAACGAGCTAATCAAGCTCTTTGGAGCACGAAAATGGAAGATATCTGCACTTGCGTCTTTGCGCTAGGTTATATTCACAGTAGAGAATTACACACCCGCGTGGTCAATGTTTCTTGACTTGCTAGTCAAGGTTGATAGAATAATATGCAATCTCGTCAAGTCATAAGTGATGACAAATGAGCTCGGATGAAGTGTTTGATGCGATCTCCCACCCGATGAGGGTGGAGATTCTGAAAGAATTGGCAAAGGGTCCAAGAGGCTTTGCAGACCTAAAACGGAAGCTGAAGATTTCAAGCAGCGGCCTTTTGGACTTCCATCTAAAGAAGATGGCGAGTATTGTTGCCACCAATGCAGATGGATCATACATTTTGAATGACCGAGGATTTGCTGCGGTCCAAGCTATCGATGTTGTATCCAAGTACGGCTGGCAGAGAAGAGCCTACTTCATCAACGTGGGCATGTATATCGTGATGAATGCCTTCCTAATTCTGACTATCCAGCACTGGGCGGTTCTTATTGTGTTTGGAATTTGGACCTCCTGGATTGTATTCTATAGCTATTGGACATTCATCAAACGCAGAGTCAGATTGAGAGATAACGGCGAGTCTAGGACCAGAGCGGAGAGATGATGAAATGACTGAAGCAGTAAAGATAGAGAATTTGGTGAAATCATATGGCGACCTCGTCGCTGTGAACGATGTTTCCTTCGATGTTAAAGAAGGAGAGATATTCGGAATCCTTGGACCTAATGGAGCTGGAAAGACAACTGCAATCAAAGTCCTGATGGGACTGCTTGATGCAGACTCTGGCTCAGCAGAAGTCTTCGGAATCAGTTCCAGCGAAGATCCTATTGGCGTCAAACGCATTGTTGGATATGTGCCTGAAGAACAGCAGCTCTATGAATCTCTGACACCAAGGGAGATTTTTGAGTTTATAGCTTCAGTCAGAGAGCTACCCGAAGAGAAAACCAGCAAGCGAGTAGAGGAATTTGTTCGTGCTCTCGATTTTGAGAAGTATTATGACTCGATGGTCGTAACACTCTCACAGGGTAATAAGCAAAAGGCATTGCTAATTGCAGCGCTCATCCACAAACCCAAGCTTCTGATTCTGGATGAGCCTTTCTCCGGGCTTGACGTCCGTACAGCTTCGATTATGAAGGACGTCATTAAGATTCATACTGAGAATGGCGGCTCTGTCTTGCTAAGCACACATATCATGGAAGTAGCTGAGGCAATGTGCGATCGTGTGGGAATCCTTGACGAAGGCAAGCTAGTTGCAGTAGGCACACTTGACGAGCTACGAGATGTTTCACAGAGAGAGGGTGCAACCCTTGAGAATGTATTTCTCGCCTTAACTGAACAAGAGGATGAAGTACGGGAGGGGATAGACCAACTGAGGGAGGCCCTCGCATAGTGAAATTCTCTGAGCGATGGAGACTTGCAGGAATCATATCAGCAGAGGTGAGGTTCAAAGGATATCTGGAGATGAATCCGACAAACCTCGCGAGGGTGAAAGAGAATCCTGAGAAGATCGCTCGAAGTATCAAGTCTAACAGCCGATTTAGCACTTTCATAACAACTGCTCTCATATTCTCACTAGCTGTCTTAACTGCAGCTATGGCCTTTGTAGATGACACCATCGGTGTTCCCCAGACTCGTTTGGCAGTTGGACTCTCAATTTTCCTTGTACTCAGCTTTGTATTGCTGATATTCCTCAATCTGTCTGTGACCACTGGCTTCTTCACTGCCGACGTCATGAG
>JBHLQK010000062.1:0-13874 GCA_048884925.1 Candidatus Thorarchaeota archaeon | reverse complement strand
GTAGAATTCTATCACTCGGGAGGACACACCTCTTGCTCTTCATATGCATATTTTCCTTCTGAACAGGTCTTAATCACAGGTGATGATCTTGCTTCATTTGATTGGCCATACATCAGTGACTCAACTGGCAATCCTGACAAGTGGATATCAGCATTTGAGGCAATGCTCAAGCTGGATGTGGACAAAGTCATACCTGGTCACGGACTAGTCGTTGAAAAGGACCATTTGGAGGAGCATCTCAATTATATTAGATGCTTGAGAGAGCTGGTTATCAAAGCTATCAAAGAGGGGAGGAAGCCAGAAGATATCCAGGTACCAGAATTCTATGAAGCCGCTGAAGATTGGCAAATTCCTGAGGCGTTGAAGCACTTGCATCAGTTTTATTCAGACAAATCAACATAATTTGAAAAAGAAAGGATAGAGGGAGCGCGACTGGCGCGCCCTTAGGGAGCCGTTCAACCCAGTCCAAGTCTTTACAGCCATGATTTTCTCCAATCCATTTCTTTCTTCTTCAGCAATGCACAGCCAGTTTTGCAGTGATCGCTCGTATGATGTTCCATGTGCCCAATATGCTTTTATCGAGGATTTCAAATTAGTGAAACTAGGTGGAGGTTATCAGAAATCCCCGCAAGGGTTTAGAGTAGGAGATTATATGAGGGTGAAGAATGAAACGCGTCTTGCTAGCAATTATTTTGACATCTGTCATATTAGCTGGGGCCTTGCCAAGTTTAGTGAGTAGCTATTTTATCTCACCTCATAAATCAAATGAGGCCTTGGTGACAGTTGCAAATCCCCAGTCCTGGTCAATTCATACAAGGGGGCAGATTCGAGGCAACCCTATTCTTTGTGACCTTGACAATGATGATGAAATTGAGCTAGTATTCAGTGATGATAGAGATGGTTTGCAGGTAGTGGCAGCTTCAACCGGTCAGCCCCACTGGCAGCAGAACCTAATTTGGGATTCTACATTTCAGCCATTTGTTTCAGATATGAATGGCGATACAATGCTAGATGTCATTGCTGCAAGTTATGGGGAGATTGTTGTTTTGAGCGGTGCAGACGGCACCGTAATATGGCATCGAGATTATCAAAACGGATGGGATGGTGAAGAGATCGCTCTTGTTTCGAATTTAGCAAATGAATCAACGCCTGAGATAATTGCGAGAAACAACGAGGGCAATCTTGTCATTATGAATGGACAAAATGGCAATATTGACTGGGAGACCGGCAACTTCACTGAACACTCACCAATTCCTGTAGCGGCCGGTGATAGCAGGAATCACATTGCAGTTGTCGAGCACTTTCAAGGTAATACGAAACTAGCGTTATACAATGGATCAGGCGGAAACATCATCTGGGATCTTCCTCAATATGAGGAGATTCGCAGACAACCAATTGTGGTCGACTTGGATGGAAATGGCCGTGAGGAGATTCTCTTTGGAAATGACTACCCGATTGGAGAAAGAATCGTGGTAGCTGATGCTCTCAATGGAACAGTAGTCTGGGAATTTCAATCTGAACAAGCACTAACTAGTGGCAATATGTGGGCAAATGATCTTGACCTTGACGGAACCCTTGAAGTGATCGTGGACACGGAATATACACACGTTATCAACGGTCAAACAGGCGAGGAGATTTGGGCATACGAAGGTTCAGGATATAGCCGAACGGTTGCAATTGGAAATCTTGCTGGCTCACCCGAAAAAGAACTCTTCATAATGGATTTGGGTGTACTATGGGCTTTTAATCCGTTGGCCAACAATCAGATTTGGCTCAAAGAGCTGGCTGATGGCTATAACGCATACTTGACAGACTTTGATAATGATGACTACGATGAGGTCTTGAGTCTTCATTACACAGGCGGCTACGTGCTTGAAGGAGATACTGGTCAAATCCTATGGTATGATCAATCCCTGTTCACGATACAGACTATTCTTTTTATGCAAGAGTCCGATGCCTCATCGAAATTCGCGATATTAGTCTCTAACTACAGAATCCGGTCAATGGAGATTACGGGCTTCAATCCTGACACAGAAGCTCTACTCACTCTTGGAAGATATCTGCCATTGTACTTTACAATAACATTTGTTTCAATTACTCTCATTGTTACAGTTGGGAAAAGAAGGAATCTGAAGGCCTTCAACAAGATTAGAATGCCACAACGTGCAGAGGGATTGTGGGAACGACTTCTACAAATCGATCCAACCATCTTCAGGTTCAAAGCAGCATTTTGGACAATCATACTACTCACCCCATTTGTATGGATGACTACCCCCTATTCATCAAGCCTCGTTGTTATCATAGCTCCATTATGGTATCAGATTTCGATAACCGAAGGTCCACCTACACCAACTTTCGGTATCTCAGGTATTCCCCCAAGTCAAATCTTCACCCAACTCATGTACATCATACCCCTCGTTCTTCCTGCAATCCTACTTGAGCTGAATTCAAGGAGGTACTTCCGATCCCGCTTTCCGCGACGGTTCATCTGGCTCATTCCAATAGTAATTGCTGGAGTAGGGCTGTGGTTCTGGACATCAGGTACACCGGTAGTGATTCTTCCACTACCATTCTCAATTATAATGATGGTCATTACAGATTCTATCGTTCGCAGGCAGGTGCCTGACATAAAAGAGGGTACAGCTGTTCCAGAAGCCGCAACCTACATGCAAGCTGTGAGGGGAGGAGAGTTTGTTGGAAATCGTTTCAGATTCAAGGTGAAGGTCATTAACAATTCGAATGAGATGGTGACCGATGTTAAGGTAGCGATTCTGTCATACCCAGAGGAATCGCTTCAACTCGAGAGTGAGCCAACAAAGAGCTTGGCAAAGCTTGAGCCGCAGGGCTTCAGAAGTCCCACTTTTGAATTCCTTCCAACAACTGACTGCGTGAAAGGCTCCATCATAGCCACTGTTTCGTTTGTCGACTTCACAGGAACGGCACATTCCAAGACTACTGAACCATTCATCATCAGAGCAGTCTGTGACCTGCTTCGTCCTCAGAAGGTGACTCCTGCGGAATTTGTGGAGAAGCTCAAGGCACTCGAGCAAAACGAGATGGTCTTTAAAGTCGATGACTGGACACCAGAGGAGATGCATTCCAAAGCTCTTCAAACTTTGGAGAGTGCAAACTTCCACGAGGTTGAGAGCATCTTGAATGATATGGGAAACCATGTACAATCAAGGATAACTGGCTGGGCTCAGGGAGTCTATACCGAGAAGAGTATCGGTGTTGAGGTCATGGTCAGCGGAAAGCCTGGAAAGAAGGGGGCTACCTGCACAATTCGTGTTGCTGGTGAAGACGTTGCAATGATTCTTCCCGCAATTGACGAAATCGCTCAGAAGATACAGGCATGGCTATGTCCAGTATGCACTGCGAAGCTGCCTGAAGAAGTGGTCACTGAACTCAAGAAGGGTAAAACAACAACTTGTCCCTTCTGCGGTGTTTCTATGAATAGATGATCGTCAAAAATATTCATTCCAGATGTAATTTCATGCAATTCAAAGATAAAGGATAGAAGGAGCGTGATTGGCGCGCCTTTGCAGGGCCGTCCAACCCAGTCCAAGTCTTTACGACCGGGTCTTCATCCGCCGCCAGTCACGAGCTCCTTCCTGACTATCTCGCGACACTCCCCGTCATCGTCTTCTTCAACGACGACAAAATGAGCGCCGCATGATAGTCAGCAGTCGTAGCACCGCACAACCATCTCAACGAGGTTGAGCAGTCCTTCCGGTATTTCTTCTGTCATGTTTTACACCATTATCTCTTCACCATTGGCTCTGGGAGCTTCAAGCTCTCGTGAGCATTGTCTTCGAAAATCTGCTTAGCTGCGACCATGAGAGATTTCTCAATGCCCGCAATGTTGTTATTTGTCGCGACAACTAGATTTGCCTTTGCAAGCATCCCCTTGTCATCCGAGATGTAGTTGTGCATCAGTATCCCGCGGGGGGCTTCAACGATGCCTACACCATCTCCCGCCTTCGGTTCGACATCAGAGAGCTTCACATCTGTGCTCACGATGTCTGGATCCTTTAGAAGAGTAGCGATCCACTCGAATGCCTGAACCAGCTCCACAATCCTCGCATAGTGGTACGCAAACGTGTGATGTGAGGGTCTCCCAACGAGTTCACGCATCTCCTTGAGTGCTGCGTCAGCAAGAGGTGTCGCCATCTTCTCATTTACATTGCAGCGGGCGAGGGTGTTGGCACGCCAGATTCCATCTGGATAGCCCGCCGGTTTGAAGTACATATGAGTCGCATAGCTGTGTTTGGCTACATGCTCACCGTAATACTTTGTGTAATCCTTAGGCTCGAAATCAGCGACTATCTTGCCTTTTGTGTCCATCACTCGCACTGTTCCATCATAGATGTCTAACTCACCGTTGTTCGAGAGACCTATGTAGTAGGTCGGGACTACAGCTACCTTAGTTATGACGTCGAGGTAGTCTGTGACCACCTTCTTTGCCAAGTCCACAGTGTTTAATGTGAGCTGCTGTATCTCTTCCAATCTGCCAAGATAGAAGTCACGATCCTCTTCTTTGAATGATGTCAGCATTCCGCCTGGGATTCCAGTCGTCGGATGAACTGCCTTGGCACCAATTGCCTTGATTAGCTCCTGCCCAAACTCCATCATCTTGATGGCCTGCACTGCAACATCGGGTAGGTCTCTCAGAACGGCTGCAACATTCCTGTCAGCAGGATTGGCAAATGGTCCATAGACAAAGTCAGGTGCAGCCAGAGCATAGAAGTGGATAGTATGTGAGGAGAACTGTTTCGCTTCAATCATTAACCGCCTTAGTTTTATTGCCGCTGGAGGCGGCGTCACATCCCACGCGGCTTCAACTGCCTTTATTGATGCAAGGTGGTGAGGAATAGGACAAATACCACAGATTCTTGGAGCAATTCTAGGAGCCTCCTCCATGGGGCGGCCCTCCAAGAACTTCTCAAAGAACCGGGTGCTCTGTACATTGAACTGTACGTCCTTCACCTTCCCGTCCTTACCAAGCTTTATCGTCAGTGCGCCGTGACCCTCAAGTCTGGTCACTGGATCAATTCTAATGACTTTTTCCTCAGTCATTTGTGCTTCGCCTCCTCGCGCTTGATTCTTATTCTTCCCAAGTGGCTAGATGGATAATCTACACGCCAAAACGTACCTAACGGGTCCTTTACCTGTTCCACAATCTTCTCAGTTTCCATCGGTGCGTATGACCCAAGCATCGATATCGATGCAGCACCATGGTCCTGTGTAATCGGCGGCGGTGGCCCGAAACAGCCACGACACGTTGCACCCTTGTTCACACACTGACCCTCGCAGAGACCCCAGGTAGATGAGCCCACACAGATGTAACCCTGTTCGAGCAGGCAACGATCTGGGTCAGCAATGCCTTGGTAGGGGCGCAGAATCTCCCCAATGGGGGTGTCCTTCTTTTCTCGGTTGCAATAATGACATACAGTGTGAGGCGGCAAGTCAATTGGCTGACCGGAGAGAAGCGCACTCACAGCTGTGAAGATGAGGTTTGACGTCGGAGGGCAGCCTGGGAGGAAGATATCTATATCCACATAGTCTGAGTTTGGCCGTACAACCGGCGCAATCCCTGGCAGGTTCTCATTGGGGACCTCTCCTCCATTGACTGTCTTATTGTTCCTGAACTTGACGTCGTAGCATTCCTCAATATCATAGAAGTTTGCCAATCCTGGAATCCCACCAAAGCATGAGCATGAACCGAATGCAATTAGAATCTGACACTTGTCACGCATCAGCTTCAGGAGATGGATGTCTTCCTCCGTCCTAGCCATCCCTTCATAGAGGCCCACGACAATCGACTTGTCTTCATAGCTCTCAAGGTGATGGAGCTTGAAGTCAGCCACAGCCTGCCAGTACTTGATCTCCAGTGCTGGCAGAACATCTGCAAGCCGAAGATGAATGTCCACCAGACTCTGGTAGCATCCCCAGCAACTTGAGCCTTGGCCCATTGCGATTGGAACTTGATCAGCCATCTCTAAACCTCCCTCAGTTTGAAGACTTTCTCATGATGGTCGAAGTGCTTTGTCATACCCATGACCTCCCTATTGGACCAACTTCTTTCACTTGTTCAATCAACTGCGTCACTCCGTCAGCGAAAATCTGCGCCTCAGATGCACTCGCCCATTGGAGTCGAATGCGACGGGGGTCGATGCCCGACTGTTTCACTGCTTCTGCCATCACTGCCCATCTTGCCTGCAGTTTGAGATTGCCAGATGTGTAATGACAATCCCCGGGGTGACATCCTGAAACGAGCACTCCATCTGCTCCTTGGTCTAGCGCTCCAAGAATAAACTCGGTGTCTATCCTACCAGTACAGTTCACGCGGATTATACGTGCATTGGGCGGATACTGGATTCTGCTTGTTCCTGCTAGGTCGGCTCCTGCGTACGAACACCAGTTGCAGCAGAACGCCACAATTCGCGGCTCCCACTCGATTTCATTTTTTGTCTTAGTTGCGGTAGTCATTGCACGGCACCTCCTTCAGGCTGGCTGGGTGGACATAGATAAGCCTCGACCATGGCTAGAATCTGGTCATCAGTCGAATGCAACATCATGATTGCTGAACTGGGGCACGCAGATGCACATGTGCCACAGCCATGACACTTGGCCTCTGTCACAAACGCCACGGGTGGGTCATGGGATTCGTCCATTGCTATCGCGCCATATGGACATGCTGTGATGCAGGTGTGGCATGAGGAACAGAGTTCAGTAGTCACACGAGATACTGTCGCCTCTATCTCTACCTCTCCCCTAGCCATTAGACCGACTGCCTTGGCAGCAGCACCGCTAGCATCAATTATTGACTCTGCAGCTCCCTTCGCCGCTTGAGCACCACCAGCAATCATCACACCCGCAGTATGAGTTGTGAGCGGAGCTAGCTTCACATGTTCAGGATTGAAGAACCCGTCAGGACTTCTCGTAAGACTGAAGACCTTTGATATGTCATCGGCGCCTTCAGGCGGAACCATCGCAGAAGCCAGAACTAGAAGGTGCGGCTTTATGACCAAGTCGTCATCCGCAAAAACATCATGCCAATGCAGCACAAGTTCCCCATCCACAATCTCAGCTTTTGGCTTCTTCTCAGGTGGGAACTTGCTATAGATGACATGCTTGTTCCTTGCCTCTCTTTGAATCTCTTCATGACCTCTTCCGTATGTCCGTAGATCCTCATACAGGATAAGGACCTCGTCAGCATTGTCTTTGAGCTCGCCTGCACTTTTTGCAATCGCCGTACAGCATACTCTTGAACAATGCTCATGGCCTTTTACACCAGCCTCACGTGAACCAACGCAGCCAATGAAAACGATGCTGGTTGGGGGTTCACCATTGCTAGGTCTCAGGACGGCTCCCTTGAGCCGCATCTCCTCAAGCTCGGCGAGTGTCACTATGTCTGGATGGTCTCCATATGCATAGTAACCTAATGGCTTGAAAGGCTGAATACCCGTGGCAACAATAATAGCACCCACTCTATACGTTGTTTCTGCACCCTTGGTGTTCACTATGATATCAAAATTGCCAATATAGCCATCCAGTTCGGTAACTGTTGAGTCTGTAAGGACTCTAATCTTTTTATGGCCCGTGACCCGTTTGATGAGCTGGTCCGCTAATGTGCTTCCGTTCTCACCTGTTGGGTAGACGCTAGCCAGCTTTGATACCTGTCCTCCTAGGTTCGTTTCACGCTCTACAAGAATAGCATTAAAACCACGGTCTGCGATATCTAATGCAGCCCTGATTCCTGCTACTCCCCCACCCACAACTAGCGTTATCGGCTCTACTTGCACCTGCTTGACAGGTAGTGATTCTAGGAGAGCTGCACGTGCAACTGACATCCTAACAAGGTCTTTTGCTTTTTCAGTGGCTTCTTCCGGCTGGCGCATATGACACCATGACACATGCTCCCGGAGGTTAACTTGATCGAAGAGATATCGATTGACATTCGCCTCTTCAACAACTCTCCTGAAAGTTGGCTCATGCATCCTAGGACTGCAACTAGCGACGACCACTCGGTTCAAGTTGTATTCCTTTATGCTGTCCTTTATGAGTTGTTGACCTGAGTCTGCACACATGAACATCGTTGTAGTCGAGAACGCTACATATGGCAAGGTTTCTGCCGACTTGGCTACAGCTTCGACATCCACTGTTCCGGCGATATTATGCCCACACATGCAGACAAATACACCAATCTTAGGAACATCGCCTGCAGCAGTAGTCTCAGTTTCTGCTTCTGTCACTTCAATTCACCTCCCCTCTCGAGGACAATTGTTGCGCTCATTGCTGCTGCACTTCCTGCGACGGCTCCGCCACCAAAGACCAGAACTTCGTTAGACACTTTCTTCATCGCGGCACTTGTACTTGAACTAGCCATAGTCATCTTTTTGCCTCCTGTTCGCGACGAATGACCTTGGACTCAATTCTATGAGCAAATTCGAGTAAGGCATGTGGACTAATCTTATTGAGTGGCATACCGAGGGTTTCTTCATCGATACCCATAGCTGCCCCCATGAATTGAGGCAATGTTAGAACAGGGATGCGGTCCTTTGGTTCTCCTCCTTCACCAAACTGGACTTGCGTTAGTTGAATATTGCAGAAGACACATGCTGTCACAATGCCCCTAGCTCCCGCTGCCTTGACATTCGCAATTTTCTCGGACCCGATGGAAGAGGCTACGATTTCATCCATAGCAAGCATTGGACCCCCACAACATCGAACCTTTCCTGCATAATCTATGGCATCACCTCCGCAGGCTTCTATGATATCATCAATGACTCTCGGTACTTCTGGATCATCAACCTGGACTATTTCTGCTGGACGGGTCACGTGGCATCCATAATGGGCAGCTAAATCTACTCCGTTATAGGGTTGAACCACGGCGTTTCTAATAACATCATAACCAACATCATCTCGGAGGATCTGAAGAAGGTGCTTGACTTTGACCTTGCCAGTGTATTCTAGACCCTCCTGAGCAAGAGTATCATTGACTTCATCCTTGAGGTCCGGTTCAATGTCCAGCATGTGCTTGACATGCTTCAAAGAACCTGAGCAGGCTCCACAGACTGCTATCACATCCCTGCCAGACTGTTCTGCAACTGCGAGAATGCGTCCGCTCATAGCTGCAAATGCATTTCGACTTAAGGACTCGACATATTGAGCTCCACAGCAATTGACATCTTTCATGTGTTTAATATTCACATCAAGATGATTCAAGACTGCTATCGTAGCAGCTTCATATGCAGGAAGTCTAACAGGAGTCGTACAGCCTGTATAGACGAAATAGTCTGTCAGCTACCTTCACCTCCAGCGAAATACTTCTTCTTCACTCTCTGAGCGAATTCTTTGTTCCATCCCAAATCCGTGTCTAGACCCAGGTCATTTCTGTCATCTTCAATGAAGTCAGAGTATGCATCACCAAGTAGCCATCCGTCGCTCAGAACTTTTTCCACGGTTGATTTGAAAACATCCGGGATGTGTCCTTCTCTAGTAGCGATGCGCCGTACAGCCTGAAAAATCTCAGCGGGACTGACACCTTCTTGGCATCTCTCTTCGCACATTCTACAAGTCATACAAAGCCAAGGCAAATCGCTCTGCAGGACCTCATCTCTTTTGCCAATAATGATCTTCTGAATCAGCTGACGAGGACGATACTTCTCTGAAAATGAAGACACCGCACATGATGCGGTACATATGCCGCACTGAATGCACTTATTGATACCTTCTCCACCAGGTTCAGCTGCTACTTCTTTCGCAAAATGAGAAGAAGGAGTATGCTCAGCTTCAATTCCTTTACCGGTTTCTATTCGAGTACCCATTTTTAGTCAACCTCTCTGACAGGATTCACCTCTCTATGTATCAATGTAGGAGAACTCCTTTCTCGACGCCGCTTTAATCATTGGCATGAGTTGGATTGTCTTGTAATGTTTCATATCGATGGCGTTCTGTGGACAAGAGGCGCTGCAGGTCCCACATCCTTGACACTGTTCTCGACCGATCTTCATGACCTCTTCTTCAAGGCGTGGTGCACCATAGGGACACACTTCTGCGCATAGCTCGCATTTTATGCATTTTTCAGTGTCAATTTCGGCATAGATGGGTTCGATATGGAATTGACCTGGACCTATCAATGCTTGAGCTTTAGCTGCGGCAGCCGCACCCATTGATACGGCCTTCGCAATATCCATGGGCCCGAGGCACGCTCCGGCGATAAACACTCCATCTTGGAATGATTCTACTGGTCGCAATTTGGGATGTGCACAGAGAAAGTATCCGTACTGGTCAGTGCTCATCTTTAGCTGGCGTGCCAAATCAGGATTATCATCCTGAGGATGCAAAGCTGTGGCCAAAACCACAAGGTCATACGTGAGTCCTATGTTCATGCCGGTGTACAGGTCTTCAGCATATACCTGGATTTTGTCTTCAACTTGGTCATGCTCTAATTCTGAAGCCCTTCCTTTCACAATGTTGACGCCCATCTCACGGGCTCTCTGATAGAGCTCCTCATATCCGATTCCATGAGTTCGAATATCCATTGTGTAGATGGTAACATCTGTATCAGGATATTTCTCCTTTATCTGAGTCGCTTGCTTCAGAGAATTTTCGCAGCCAATATAGCAGCAGTAGTCCCTATCGAATCGTGCGTCACGAGATCCTACACATTGCAGAAATGCAATACTAGATGGCGTTTTTCCGTCTGATGGTCTCTTTATCTTGCCATGGGTTGGTCCAGCTGCATTTGTTAGTCGTTCGAATTGAGCATTTGTTATTACATGAGGAAGTATCCCATATCCATATTCCCTTGTATCCACTGGTTCATATGACTGCGAGCCCGTAGCAACAATAATGGTCCCAACGTTGCGAGTCAATATCTGATCAGCCATATCGTAATCAATAGCGTTTGGTTTACAGACTTCAACGCATTGTCCGCATTCACAACACACCGCACAGCTGATGCATCTTGAGGCCTCCCTCACAGCTCTCTTCTCATCAAAACCCAGTTCAACCTCCGCGAAGCTATTGTTTCTTTTTGATGAAGTCAACATAGGCATAGCTACTCTTGGAAGCACCTGAAGTCCTTCCTTAATGATTAGGTCCTGAGGCACAGCCTTCGGCTTTCCATCTCTACCAAGGGCAAGATCTTCTCCGGACAAGTATCTATCAATGGAGATGGCCGCTTCTTTGCCGGCCCCCACAGCCTCTACTACTGTGGCTGGACCAGTAACTACATCTCCGCCCGCGAATACACCCTTCTTGCTTGTCTGGTAGGTGAGATCATCAACGACAACAGTACCCCAATCGGTGAGGTGTAGACCCTTCAATGGTCCTTTGGGATCGACCTGTTGACCAATCGCGATGATGATGTCATCAACCTTCATATCGAACTCTGAATCAGGAATCGGGATTGGCCTTCTCCTACCAGAGGAATCAGGAGCTCCCAAGCGCATCTTGACACACCGAATTCCATTCACTTTCCCGTCAGCTTCTAGAATCTGGACTGGTGATGATAGAATCTGGATCTTGATGCCTTCTCGTTCTGCCTCATCAATCTCACTCCGGATAGCAGGCATCTCATCTCTTGAACGACGATAGACTATCGTGACACGAGTTTCACCGAGTCGTTTTGCAGTCCTAGCAGCGTCAATAGCTGCATTCCCGCCACCTATTACCACAACATCCTTACCAAGCGTAATCTTCTTTCCCTGATTGTAACTGTCTAGGAAGTCAAGAGCGTGATGTACACCTTTTGCGTCTTCACCATTGACTTTTAGCTTGCTGCTCAGTGATGCCCCAGTTGCAAGAAACACTGCCTTGTATCCGTTCTTTTTCAGATCACTCAGAGAATCCACTCGCGCTCCCGTTTTTAGTTCAACGCCTATTTTTTCTACAAATCCAACTTCCTCCCGAAGAATATCTCTTGGTAATCGATATTCTGGGATGCCATATCTAAGGAGACCTCCAGGTTCTGATTTTGCTTCGAATATTGTCACAGGATAACCCAATTTAGCCAAGTCATATGCACAAGCTACTCCTGCAGGCCCTGAACCAATAATAGCGACTTTCTTATTCTTGCTTGGTGCAATTTGCTCTACAGTCCTTTCGCCTGATTCATGCTCATAGTCTGCGAGAAATCGATGAAGATTCCGAATTGAAAGAGGCTCATCAACAGTTGCACGCTCACACTTTTCCTCACAAAGACTTGTGCAAACTCTGCCGAGAGTACCAGGAAATGGGTTCGAATCTCTGAAAATCTCAATCGCCTTGTCAAAGTTTTTCTCACGAATCAGTGTAATGAATGCATGACCATTCACTCCCGCTGGACATGCTATCCTGCATGATGCTTTACCTCTCTTATCAATCGTGAAGGTGTTGGGCACAGCCTGTGGAAAGGGTCGATACACTGCCTTTCGATCAGTAAGACCGTATTCGTACTCATTCTTTACACGAACGGGACACACGGGTTCACACTCGCCACACCCATTACATAGGTCAGGATCGATGTAGCCTGATTTCTTTCTAATCGAGAGCTTAAAATCACCAACGTGGCCTTCAACATTCTCAAGTTCACTGTAGGCAAGGAGTTCTATCTCAGGATGACGTTCGACAGAAGCCATGATTGGACCTAGGATGCAGATTGCGCAGTCATTCTGCGGAAATACCTTATCAAGAAGTGCCATTTGACCGCCTATCGTTGGTCGTTTCTCTATGAGGGAAACAGGAAAGCCAGCATTTGCCAGATCAAGAGCAGCTGAGATTCCGGCAACTCCGCCACCCACCACAGCTACCCTTGGTATGACTACTACAGACTCCATTTCCAATGGTTCAAGTTCACGAGCACGTGCGATTGCCATCTCAATAAGATGCTTTGCCTTTTCAGTTGCCCTTTCTTTCTCTTCCATATGAACCCATGAAACATGTTCGCGAATGTTCACCATCTCAAAGAGGAATCGATTTAGGCCAACTTCCTCGATTGTCTTTCGAAATATGGGTTCATGAGTTCGAGGTGTGCAAGAAGCAACAACGACCCTGTTGATTTTGTGCTCATCAATGCTCTTTTTGATCGAGTTTAGACCATCAGAAGAGCAAGTAAACATGAGATCACCACTGAAGGTAATATTCGGAAGGCTTTTGACATAGTCACGAACAGCTTCCACATCAACTGTTCCAGCTATGTTTAAGCCACAATGGCATGTCCAAACACCAATCCTGACATCGTCTTTGCTACCAATTGTCACCCTAGTCATCTCCCCGATTTCCCAGAAAACTTCTAGCGTAGAGATACTCTCGTTTCTCTACACCTGTGATTTCGACCATGTTCCATTTCATTAGAGCCAGAATATTCCAAAGGACTCTGTGAGGCTCAAGTCCAGTTGATTTGGCAATCTTGGAAATAGGTGCTGACCCATCCTTCAATTGTATCATGATATAGTGTCTTTCAAACTCATCTTGGATACTCTTGTCCACCAACTCCTTGAACTTCTCTTGAGTTAGTTCACCATTCTGCACAAGCACATCGCCTTTTCCTATGAGCCATCTGAGGCGTTCATCAGCGAAAGCATCAGCCATTGCTTGAATTCGGTCAATATCAGCAGTTTCTTTCATCTTTATTTCCCTCCTTTCGCAAGTGTGATACTTGCGCGCATGGCCGCTGCACTCCCTGCCGCTACGCTATCTGGGATATCCTTGGGAGATTCAGCACATCCGCAGACGTAGATCCCGTCCACTGTCGTGTCCACTGGGGTTATTGATGCATGCGCAACAGACAAGAAGCCATCTTCATCAAGCGTCAATCCCATCTGGTCAGAGAGCTCCTTCAAAGACTTTGGCGGGAGGATGCCGGGACATACAATGACTAATTCATG
>JBHLQK010000061.1:0-13879 GCA_048884925.1 Candidatus Thorarchaeota archaeon | reverse complement strand
ATGCTCACCCAACGAGAGATAGAGAATATAATTACTGACAATATCACGCAGTATGAGCTTGTTGTTGACCTCTCCACTGGACCTCCGCTGATTGTACTTGCACTCTCACTATTAGCGATGCATTACTCAATAACTGCGATATTCGTCAATCACAAGGACGGTAGCAATATCATTTCCAGGGTATTGCCGAGGGGCTGAGGAGGGTTGGCACAGAGAAGAGAGTTATCATGGGAGCCAATAGGTCTTGAGAACACCTTGAGAAACTTAGTGGCAGTTGTTGCTGATATGAGAGCAACAATTCCATCTAACAGCACACGGATGCTGCGGAAGACAAAGAAATGGAGCAGGCAGCTCGCAGAAATAGTAGATTCCTTGATCAAGATTCGGACCGAACTCAAGCCCCAGCTTGAGAAAGTCCTGGGCATATCAATCAGTAGCCAAGAACTCCTTCAGGTCGCCATGTTCCAACCAAGCACCAAGAACCTCTTCAGCGAGCTTGAGGTGCAACTCTCATTGGATAAGAGAAGTCCACTGGATAAGGAAGACTTTGAGGTGCTTGCTTCCCTCAGTGAGATAGCACAGTCTTTGGCACTTGTAGGTGACGCAGCAATCTCAATGGCAGTATTACATCACATTTGGCAGCCAAAGGCTACGGATGTAGGAACGCTTACTCAGCGGAGAGCTGATATTGTGAGTAATGAACATCTAGCCAAGGTCAGTGACTCATGGCAATTGTATGCACATCGCATTCATTTCGATCCAGCAAGCCCCAGCAAATCGGAAATAGACCATGACAAGGGCACACTTGTAGAGGCAATTTTCGGTATTGTCTATATTGAACACGGTTTCAAAAAGGTGAGGGAGCTAATTCCAGTACTAGCTGGATGATTTAATGTCCAACCTAAGCCTCGGTCATATCGTATTCATTCCGAAGGTCTTTAGCACTAGCTGTGGCAGGGAAATGTCGGAGGAATCGCTTACGAATAGCGGTAGCGTCCTCTGGATCAGAATAGACTCTAACCGAAGGGATGGTTTGCTTCTGTTTATTCAGAATCTGCATCAGTGGTTGACCTTCATCAATGGAGTCAAGGGGAAGAGTTTCAAGACTTGAGTTTTCACCTGCAACCAAGAGAGGAATCTTGCCAAGGATTTTCTCTCCAAGATTGGGATTTACTATGTCAACGATTATTTTTCCGACATCATCCGCAACCTCAGTTTCAATATCAATCAATTTCTCTACATTGGTTTCTGTCGCAAGGAGCTCTTTTCGCGCATGGGGTTCAAATGATGAGAGTGAACGCGCTAGAACAACCTTGAACAGTCGCCTATGCCGTATTCTTCGCGCATAATCCCTCACGAATCTAATGCTGGAGTCCTTGAACCATCGATACAGGTCGGCATCAGTCATCCGTGTAAAAAGCCCATAACATTCAGTCTTGGAAAGATTCTCTTCACGAATTCGGAAGTATGTAGCCTTGGATGTCAGTGCCTCAGCTAGTTTGACAGCGTGGTGCAGGTAGAGGTCACTGAACATCCAGTTTCTGCTAAGAATCAGAGACTCCAATGAATGAAGGGCTTTTAGCATAAACGCCCGCACATATCTTCCATCCTGGTCTTTGACTACACGATTAGTCAGCATGACCCTTTCTGCAGGGAATATTCCCAGTTGAACCCCGCTAAAGTGTGCATCACGTATTAAGTAGTCTGTCTTGTCAATGTCAAGAGGATGGTCGAGGAAGTCGGATAAAAGCATCCACACCGGTTCTTTGGCTCTACGTCTGAAGACGTCTATAACAATTCGAGGCTCGATGTCATGCTCTCTCATGACATCAGAGAGACTACTGTGCAGGATGAGATGCTCACCAAGATCCAGATGGTCTATGCCAGCCCATCTCTTTAGAGCAAACTCAATTGTGTGTGAGGTGGGGGGATGTCCTACATCGTGAAGAAGTGCTGCTGCTCTGAAGACCTTCTGTTGATAGCTGTTCAGGAGATCGGACAGGGGGTAGAAGCAGGGGTCGTCCAAGTCCTCACAATAACTCACCACACGGATGCATTTTTGGGCCAAGAAGTTTGTTCCGATGCAATGCAAGAACCTAGTGTGAGTGGCACCCGGGTAGACAAGATGAGCAGGACCAAGCTGTTTTACAAACCGTAGACGTAACATTTCAACACTTGAGAGGATATCCAACTCCCAGGGCTCGAATATTATGGCTCCATGAACAGGATCCTGAATCGCCTTCCGACGTGTGTGCTTCTCTTCTACGGACCATAGGCGTCTACGTCTCTTAATCTTGTCCTGGATATCATGCCATGCGGGTCCATTGACTGCTCTTGCATCTGCAATCATCTTCTCACGAAAACCTGTTAGTCGGACTAGCTCAGCCATCTCAAAATCAATGTCATCAGCTGATGCTACTTCTCCTGGGATCACTGTAATCACCCTATGTGGTCGTTCGCCCCACCCTCATTTAAGCAATGACCCTGACCGTTCAGTTACTAAGATGATAGGTCTCTGGATCTCTTAACCCTCTCACGAGCAGCACTGTATTCGAGAGTGTTCGCACGGTCCATTGCTTCACAATACTCATCAGGATTGCAGTAGCCCCATCCTTTAAGGGTCCTACACCGAGGTGCTGAGTGCACTTTGTAGAAGGGAGGGTCAATAAGATTCGCCACTTTTAGAAAATCAGCAACAATCTTAATCGCGTTATTCTTGAAGGCATCCTGTATACAAGGAGGAGCGCGTTCAACTAGCATTGGATTTATCCTGAATAGCCGAAGCCAGAGAAGGCATTTCTTCGCAACATAGAGAAAGTCACACTTCGGACATAGACTTGCATGTATTGAGAGCTGGCATAACTCATCTCTGCTCTCCTTTGTCAGGCCCGATTCACGCAAAAGATGAAATTTGATGTCCACAAACCATTCAGGTGTAAAGGCACCAAACTCGTCTATGAATAATTGAAGCTCATTTTGAACCTCTTCTTCAGTCGAGTTCCAATTGTCTTCGGCAAGGAGTGGTTTTTGCTTTTCACCAGGCATCAGCTGTTCAGAATCATATCCTGCAAAGGGCGTCTTAAACACATCAGTTGTATTATGCACTAGAATACAAAGTTTCAAAGCTTGTTGGAGCAACTCTTAAATCAGGGAACCGAGGTTTCTCGTTAACCACGCCTCTTCTGATGAGGTCACTGCCAGATGACCAAGCTTAGCCTAATAACCGAGCACTCCTTCAGAGAAGGAGTCACTTCACTCGAACTTGTAGACCTGACCAATAATGGAAAGGCAAACATTGTGTTGTCCACCATGAATGGAGATATCAGGGTCTTTGAGTGGACCAAAGGAAAGAAGCCAAGGCTAAAGGAGATAGCAAAGACCAGTGATTTACCTCCCCTAGCTGCGATGGATGTTGGAGACGTTTTGGGTAATGGAATCCCTGACTTTGTCGTTGCAGGGCTTGATAATCAACTCCGACTGCTCGTGTTCATGGATAATGAATTGAAGGTGAAGAGCATAATTCCCATAGGAGCCATTCCAACATCTCTGGTAGTAGCGAATGTTTTGGATGATAAGAGTGCTGAGGTGATTGTGTCTACGACAGACCAAGCCCTCAGATGCTATGGGTGGTTTGATGTAGTTCTAGACAAGTTGGCACATAAGGTGGTGGATCACCCAGTCCTGTCTATGCGGCGCTTGTCAATAGAGAATGTTCCTTACAGCAGGTTTGTCTTTGGAGATGAAACCGGATACCTCTCTGTGTATCAGTATGCTGATGATCGGCTTCATGAAGTATGGAAGACGAAAGTAGGAAAGGAGGTGTTTCATATTGCCACAGGGAACATTGCAGGTGGCAGATACGATGAAATCGTTTGTGTTTCAGATCAGCGTACAATAACGCTCTTCAGAGTGGAACAGCAGGCTCTCGATAGAGTGTTGACAATTAAGGCTCCTGCGCCAGTGACAGCAGTGCGAATGGGTAGGATTCTTCAGGACACACCAGCAGGACAGATTCTCTTGAGTCTGCTAGATTCCACGATATTATTGCTGGGGTTCAACGGCATAGAGCTAATTGAGCTTGCATCTCTCAAGACTGCCTCAAAGTCTGCTGAGTCACTAGTGGCATTTGGCGATGTCACCGGCAATGCAAGAAATGAAATCGTTCAGGCGATTGGAAACAAGATTTTTCTTCTCAGAATTAATGACGAGGATTGACAGCTATAACTCAGGCATGAATACCTCGTTTGGTTGAAGTACTTCAATTCTCTTTACTGATGTCTTGGACTTGATTCGAGGAACGACTTCACTATCGAGCCAGTCCTTTACACTTGCCCGGGCCATTTCGATATTATCTGCCTCTGCATTCATATCAAACCTTATGAATAAGTTATAGGGCTCTCTCTCTGACACTTCTCTTTTTACCATCGCCCAAAAGGCTTTGGAGCCGGCTGGAACGTCAATTCGGCCAAGAATTTCTGACCAAGACTTGCCCTCCAATCTCTTAGACACTATTGCCAGATCCTTGAGTTCTGGCAACTCCTTGAGGGCATCAAGCACGAGCTGACCAGAGGTTTTGGGATCTTTAATCTCTTCGAACTCTGCTA
This sequence comes from Candidatus Thorarchaeota archaeon, assembly GCA_048884925.1. GTDB lineage: Archaea > Asgardarchaeota > Thorarchaeia > Thorarchaeales > Thorarchaeaceae > SMTZ1-83. The sequence continues at coordinate 9,275 of JBHLQK010000061.1, read as the reverse complement.
TTAGATAATGATCCGCTCTGAACTTGGGCATTGGCAAAGACTCCATCCAAATGATGAAGCCGCCTGTCTGCCCTCTGCTCTTAAGTATGATGGTCTTGAGGTTCAAGGCTGTTGGTGAGAAGTTCCCGTTTGTAGTGATAGAATCGATAGGCAGCAGTGGATATACCCAGAATTGTGACTAGAACAAGCCCCCAAATTACGAGACTCAGTAATGAAAAGACGACTAATGTTAGCAGACGTTCAGATCTAGCACCTAGCCCTATATCAAGGTCTGTCACACCAAGACTCGCTGCGCGTGACCGGCTGTAACTAGTCAAGAGCCATCCGGAAATACAGAGAAGCACCCAGAGTGAAATGGAGATTCCAAGGACAGATGATGCTTCATATTCTACTGCGATGGCAATGAGAAGAATCGCCTCAGATACTTTGTCTATGAAGGAGTCAGTGAGTGCGCCTGCTCCTGATGCCCTGTCACTCTCTCTTGCCACAACTCCATCTACTCCATCAAGAAAGCCTACAAGAAACACGAGGAGTCCGTAGAGTGGTTGCGAATTCATAATAGAAAGCACAAGAAAAGCAAGCAGCGCTGTTAGAAGGGTGACATAGGTGATAGAATCAGGCCGCACATTACGTTTCACAAGTGGCTTTGCAGCTCCAGTGACCACTCCCCTGAAAATGCCCCTGACTCTGAACTTACTTGGTGAGATGTTATTCACACTCCTTGATAATGTGATTGCCATAAACAATGGCATCCTTGATACAAACTCCCTCATCGACACAAGCTGAACCAAATAGAATGCTTCTTTCAATGATGGTTTCACGTGATAGCTCAGTATTTTGCCCCATACTCACGCCTGGCCCCACCCTGCAATTCTGCTCGATTCTGCATGCAGGAGCTATGAATGTGGGACCAATTATACTCACCCCAGATGCCAAAAGTGTTCCTGATTGCATCTCAATCTTTTCACTAACATCGATAGTGGCGCCAGCGGGAACCACAATGCACCCCTTGTTGGGACTAACCTGTTCACTCAGGATCATGTCATTTGCGGCAAGAAGATCCGGTATCGAGTCTATATCAAACCACTTTCCAGTTACTTTGACTGCGTAAACATTCATACCCTTGGATATCATCTGATTCACGACTGCGACCACGGTCTTTTCACTTGATGCATGAGCAGAACGGAAATGACCGATTGTTCCCGGATTAGCGGCTATAAGCATTGCACTGTTGTACACCGAATCATAATGGGTCAGAGGGCTACCTAGACCAGAAATGCGACCATCACTTTGAATATAGACAGGAAACTCATGTTTCGATTCAGCAGCTACACTGACAGTCACAACTCGAGATTCACCCGCGCTTCTATGTGACTTTATGAGCTGCTTGACTGCGGATGAGGATACAAAATAGTCTGCTGGACAGATTAGAAACGGATTATCAGTCCAATCCTCGAGGACAGTGAACAATGTATGAAGAGGTCCTTTCTCAAGAGAGGATACCTGAACTATATCTATGGAATACGAATCAGTTAATTCAAGCAAGTGCTGCTTGAAGAGCTCGCTCTTCCATCCGACGCCAATATGGAAGGACTGTACTCCAGATTGAGATAGGGTTTCTAGTAGCCTGTGAATAATGGTCTTGCCTGCAATAGGAATGAGCCCTTTTGGTATTGAGGCACTGAGGGCACCCATTCGTGATCCACGGCCAGCAGCCAGAATTATGGCGTGTATGCATATTCCTCCTCGCAACGACTCAAACAACATGGTTCATATCAGTGTTTGTAAGGAAGAGGGGTGGTAACTTGTCTTGACGTCGAGAATCCTAACAGTCAAGGATGAAGATAATTGCGAGGATGTAATTCGGGAAGCAGTTAAAACTATACGAGAAGGCGGGCTCGTGGTCTATCCCACAGATACTAGTTACGGTATTGCTTGCGACCCGATGCAGGAGCAAGCACTAGACCGTTTGATTTCCGTGAAGAACAGGGACAAGGGGATTGGAGTGCCCCTTCTATTCACAGACATTCATCAGTGTGAGGCGTATCATGACTTTGGGAGTCTAGAGAGGATTCTAGCTCGTCTCTTCTGGCCTGGTGCATTGACATTAATAGTCACAACCAAGGATACAATTCCAGCATACATCACCGGGGGCAGGGGATCTGCAGCTATAAGAGTTCCCAATCATTTCGTACCCCGAAGGATTGCTAAGGAATTGGGAATGCCAATTGTGGGTACCAGCGCAAACCTCAGCGGCGGAGAAACCCCTTTTGAAGTGTCTGTGGCATTTGAGCAGTTGGGAGATGGAGTGGATCTCTACATTGATGGAGGACCATCTTCTGCAGGTGCCAACTCTACAATTGTTGGTGTAGAAGGAACAGGAACTGATGCGCCATTGAACATCAAGGTCTATAGAGAGGGCAGTTTGAGCGTAGATAGGATTACAGAGAGTCTTAGAATTGATTCGGATGCGTTGCGCTTCTGGACAAATCGGATTATCTATCCCGATATGTGAGGCGATTGGTCTGCATAACTACAATCTTCTTGTGGGTTGTCCCAGAGAGAGAGAAAGAGCTGCAAAATCGGAGGTGCGATACTTCATTGGTGACCTTTTGGAAGACACGGAATTCCAGGTATTTCGAACCCCGGTTTCAGGACTGCTCGCTGCTTTGACAACTCTCGACCCATTTAATGTGATTCACAGATTGAGAGAATTCGCCTTGGAGAACGCATATCAATTCAGATTTGCGATACGGTTCACACCAATTGAAAGGTGTGTCCCTGCGTCTTTGGAGGAGATAGTGAAGGCTACAGAAGAATTGAGCACTAAGATAGGTGAAAATGACTCATTCAGAGTTACAGTAAGACGTCGTCATACAGACTTGGAGAATATGGAAGTAGTAGAAGCTGCGGCATCTGTGATACCTAGGCGCGTTGACTTGGACCACCCAGACAAGACTGTTTGGATAGAGATTGTAGGGGAGTGGGCAGGGGTTTCTGTTCTCGATCAAAATGAGGACATACTCTCAATTATGACCATGCGTGATGATATGTATTAGCCCCATGCTAAGAATCTAATGCAACCATTGACACTCTGCTTGTCACACAACCCGATAGAGCTTGATATCTTGCTTCAAGGGTGTCAGATGATGCGACCGCGCTTATCTCGGTTTCATTAATCCCGAAATATGTCATTATGGATTGAATTCTTTCCTGAGTGGGGGGAAAAGGCAGATGTACCTCCGACCCGATCCTATCGACTATGTGATTAACATGACTTCTCAGATTAGATTCATCTTTGGCTAGAACGACTGCAGCTACGGATTCGCTCTCATCTGTGACGCCCATCTTTTCTAGGGCAATTCCGATTTGATACTGACCTGATGCATAGAGGAGTATCTCAACATCAAGACTCCTTGAAATCGCGTAATTTCCCATCCAGGCGTTCAATGCATTCTGTGCGGCAGATAGTAGGTGCTCTTCACCGGCGATAAGTGCTGAGTCAAGCAGCTGTACTGCCTCGATCCCTTCACCCTTCTCAGAAGCCAGAGATATCATAGCATCCTTGTTCAAGTTCTTGGTGTTCTTGAGTTCCCCGACAGCTACATGAAAGACCGCTTTTTCGTATGTCAGGGTTTCCAAGCGCACTCACATCACCATTCTAGAGCCTTTTGATGAAGTAATCTGCAACAGTGGGTTCAAAACCAACCTCAAATACAAGCTTGTTACGAATCTGTTTGAGGTTCATTGAGGGATTTTCCTTTTTGAATATCTTCACAAGGGCGATGATTGACTCTCGCATCTCCCAAGGGTATACTGTCCAGCTCTCTGTTCGCACCATATAGAAATCTGGTTTAACTCGTGACCAAGGTTTCCAGTGCAACACTGCTGTTTTCACTTCACCTGCGCCCAGATTCTCAACATGTTCTATTGCGTGGTATAGACTATCTCCTGTATCAGCAACCTCATCTACAAGCAGGATGCTTTTGCCCTCCATGGATCCTGTGATTGGCTGTGTTATCCTAGGCTCACGACCCTTTTTGCCCACATCGCTATAGTACTCTATTCGAATGTTCTGAAGCGTGTCAGCATAAAGCACATCAGAGAGGACTCTGGCCGGTATCCACCCGCCTCTAGCGATACCAACCACTACATCAGGCTTGAATCCGCTCTCAACAACACGTTCTGATAGTCGAAGCGTGAGATTGTACACATCATCCCAAGTCAGAATTAGATAGTCCATTCTACTCCATGACCCCACATGGGCTTTGCAACTCAGTGTGCTTCCTCCATATTAACAATACTGCTGAGAAACTCCTCAGCGCAATGTAGATTTAGGGCGAGTTACTCTCCACCTGCAGTGATTAGAGATGATACCCGATATTGTACTCTCTCACATTGGCCAACTAGCTACCCTCGCAGGACATTGTGATACTCCCAAGACAGGGGACAACCTGCAGGAACTATCGATAATTGAGGATGGAGCTATCGCCATAAAGGATGGTCAAATCGTTTCGGTAGGTTCGACCAAAGAGGTCATTTCAGGGCTCAGCGAAGAGCCACTCCTACCACCAATTGAATTTCCCAACATGCTAGCAATTCCAGGTTTCGTTGATAGTCATACCCATCTAGTATTTGGAGGCTCAAGAGAGAATGACTTTACCATGAAGCTTGCTGGTAAAAGATACATTGAGATACTAGAAGCTGGTGGAGGCATACTAAACACCTTGGGAGCAACACGTGCTGCAACTCAAGACGAACTCGGTTCCAATGCATTCTCTTATGCTGAAGGCATGCTTAGTAGTGGAACAACAACCATTGAAGCAAAAAGCGGCTATGGACTTGATATCGAGAATGAAGTGAAGATACTCCGAGCTGTGGAGGTATTGCGTGACAAATTGCCTTCAGAGTTCGTATCAACGTTCATGGGAGCTCATGCAGTTCCTCCTGAGTATAAAGACGAGGTTGACAAATATGTCGATCTTATTATCGATGAGATGATTCCAGTTGTTGCCGAACATAGGCTGGCTGAGTTCTGTGACGTCTTCTGTGAAGAGGGCGTATTCAGTATCGAACACTCCAGAGAAATCCTCACTGCAGCAAAGGACAAAGGCATGAAACTGAAGATTCATGCAGATGAGATAGTCCAGCTGGGAGGTGCAGGCTTGGCAGCAGAAGTCGGGGCTATATCTGCAGATCATCTCTTGATGTCCTCGGATGACGATTTGGAAGCCATGGGTAAGGCCGGAACAGTAGCAACTCTACTTCCAGGAACCGCCTTTAGTCTTGATACGGAGTATGCGGATGCGAGAAAGATGATCGAAATGGGGCTTCCTGTGGCACTTGCCACAGACTTCAATCCAAATTGCGCAAACGAGTCCATGTTCTTCACAATAGCTCTAGCCTGCTATAAGATGAAGATGCATCCCAGAGAAGCTATCTCAGCGGCCACAATAAACGGTGCGCACGCTCTTGGAAGAGGTGATGTTTTGGGAAGCATAGAACCGGGGAAGCGTGCAGACATCCTGATATTGGACTGTCCTAATCCCGAGTATCTCTCATGGAGGTTCGGGGTCAATCTTGTACATACTGTCGTTGTGAATGGACAGGTACTGCATACCAAGCTTGGACCTTAGGACAGGCATTCTTCAGAGCGTGTTCCAGATTCCTGATACTCTTTAAAGTGCTCCAGCCACCGCGGGCTCTTTGGAGCGCTCTTCACCCACTCCACAAACTGAGTAAGTCTCTCTACTGTTTCAGGATTAGCAATGTGCTCAAATTCACAGGCATCATCATCAGCAATCTCTTCACCTATCCCAATCATGCAGAAGAACCACTTGAGTGTCTTATGCGCCCGGTCAAGCTTTGCTGCAATCTCTTCTCCCTTGGGTGTCAGACTGACACTACGATAGCGCTGATAGTTAACCAATCCGATTTTCTTGAGCTTCTGAAGAACATACGTCACACTAGGGGCTTTTACACCCCTCATGTCTGCTATATCAGTTACATTTGCAGAACCATGTTCTTGCTGCAACTCATATATTGATTCTAGGTACTGCTCCATTGCTTTCGTGAGACCTTTCAAGACCCCTTCACACATCCCTAGATACAAAACAAGATACTTATTGAAGGACAGATAAAGCTTGACGAATGACCCGTCCTAGCCTTCCAGCAGACTACCAGTAATCTTCTCAACACCCCCTACAATTCTTTCGGATTCAATCTTCTCGCGGATTTTAGCTATATCGGAATGCAATGGGCGGTCGTCGACCAGTCTTGGCACGTCATCTCTGATTTCTTCATAAGCCAGTTTCAGAGGCTCAGATGGCTGAAGAGGTAATAATAGACTGAGCCCTTGTGCCGCACACATGTATTCTATAGCAATCACGTTCTTCACATTATCAAGTATCTGTGCAGCTTTGCGAGCGGAAATGGTACCCATACTCACATGATCTTCTTGGTCAGCACTGGTCGGGATTGAATCAACACTTGCAGGATGTGCAAGAACCTTGTTTTCAGATACGAGGGCTGCAGCAGTGTATTGAGCAATCATCATCCCAGACTCAAGCCCACCTTCCGTCGTTAAGAATGCAGGCAAGCCACTTAGATTAGGATTGACCAGTCGATTCACCCTGCGCTCTGAGATGTTGGCAATCTCCGATAGAGCGATTCCCACAAAGTCCATAGCCAGTGCGATTGGCTGACCATGAAAATTCCCTCCTGAAACTACATCGCTACCCTCAGAGAACACAAGAGGATTATCAGTCGCCGAATTGATTTCTATTTCGAGTGTATTTTGTGCATACCTTATTGCATCGAGAGATGCTCCTAGTACTTGAGGAATGCACCGCAATGAATAGGCATCTTGGACTATGCCACAGTCAGCATGAGACTGGTTGATTTCACTGTTTCTGAGAATCTCAAGCATCGCTCGAGCAACATCTATCTGACCCTCATGACGCCGCACATTGTGAATCCGCTCATCAAGAGCGGCACGGGTTCCTTTTAGTGCCTCTAGGCTCATTGAAGCAGCAATGCATGCGTCCTTTACAAGATTCAATGCATCATAGACGACTAGCGAGCCAACTGCGCTCATTGCCTGAGTTCCATTAATCAGGGCAACGCCTTCCTTCGCCTGCAAAACTAGGGGCTTTATCCCCGCTCTGTCAAGGGCTTCACGCCCGTCAATCTGCTCACCCTTGTAGAGTGCTTCACCCTCACCAATCATGACCAAAGCCATGTGTGCAAGCGGAGCAAGATCGCCGCTGGAGCCGACAGATCCTTGCTGTGGAACTATGGGAGTCACTCCTGCGTTCAACATGTCAATAAGCATCTCTATGACATCCAATCGTACGCCTGAGAATCCCTTTGCGAGCGCGTTTGCACGTAAAAGCATCATCCCTCTCACTACCTCAATAGAGAAGGGAAGACCGACCCCAGCACTATGGCTTCGTATCAGGTTGACCTGCAACTTCGCCAAGTGCTCATCTTCTATGCAAACGTCAGAAAGGTTTCCAAAGCCAGTATTTATGCCGTAGACAGTGCGGCCTTCCTTCACCATTCTCTCGATAACGTCTCTGCTGCTCAGAATGCCATCAAGAGCATTTTCAGCCAACTCTACTAGCTTATTGTGGCGAGCAACCTTGATAACGTCCTCAATAGTCAGACTTGTGCCATCAATGACCACAGACATGGATTCACCTCGTGACTCCGTACCATTTCGTATGGCATGAGGCTCCTGCTTTAGTAATTACCGGAGGAAAGTTCTGCACGTGAGTGTGCTTCATCACCGGGAGATAATCCCTCTTCATTACACCTGTATAAGGCATTCATTCTCACTCTCTCCCAGCGGCAAGTCTAGTCGCTGAGGTAAGATAGCGCCTGGCGCCAGGGTCATGAACATTGGACTCAAAGATTACATCCCGAATGTAATTGATTTGGAATCTTTCTTGGAACGACTCTTTGATCTCCCTCAGACTCAGCCTACGAGGCACAGTCATCCCAGGCTGCTTGACAGAGAAACATAACATAAAGAATGAAGCGCCTGGTTTTAGAACTCTTGCGACTTGTTCAACATATAGTGGGCGTTCCTCATCGGGCAGAGTATGAAACAGCCCCGAGTCAAGCACCACATCGAACTCCGCTTCACGGAAGTGATGGTCCAGTTCTAACACACCTCCAATCAGGAATTCAACATCAATGTCCCTCTCGAAAGCTTTCACCTGTGCTATCTCGATGGCTCTTGGAGTGAAGTCTATGCCAGCTACTTCGGAGCCTTTGCTTGCAAGATAGATTGCATTCTCGCCAGTCCCACAACCCACATCTAATACTCGCCCCGTAAGTTCTCCACCCTCATATAGCTCAATAACTACTCCTTGAGGATGACCAATATCCCATGGCGGAGTTCTCTCATAAGCTCCTATCCATCCGCTCATTGTCAACCATAGAATATCATGTAACAATAGTTGAGACTTCTGCGGTCTTGGTATGTCATGGATCATCTCAACTTCGATTATTGGAGCCGCTTCTTTACCAAACCCTCAACTAGTCCATTGCTTGGCACATATGGCAGGGTAATCTGCCCTTTCTTGCCCATCGTTTGGTTCCATTCAACAACAGCCTCAATAGCAGGATCATTCCTAGCCCAAGCTCGTCGAGCTACTCCGCCCATTACATCCCAATCTAGAGCAAGACGGATAATATTGTCCACTTTTTCAGTTCCATCGAGCACGAGTCCAAAACCACCATTGATGGCTTTCCCCGTTCCCACGCCTCCGCCGTTTGACAGCACACAAAGAGTCATTCCCCGTGCTGCATTTCCAGCCCAAATTTGATGGGCCATATCACTAGTCACATTGCTACCGTCCCGAATGTTTGCAGTTTCTCTAAAGGGAGAGTCAGTGCCGCCTGTGTCATGATGATCCCGACCTATCATAATTGGACCAATTTTCCCTTGACGCACCTTCTCGTTAAACTCAAGAGCAATCTTGACGCGTCCAGCAGCATCAGCATATAGAATCCTTGCCTGAGAGCCAACGACCAAGTCGTTCTTCTCTGCATCTCGTATCCAGACGTAATTGTCCCTATCTTGGCCTCGTCGCTTTGGATCTATGCAAGACATGGCCACATTGTCAGTTTCAATCAGATCATCATGCTTGCCACTCAAGCAGACCCAGCGAAATGGGCCATATCCATAATCAAAGCAGAGTGGGCCCATTATGTCCTCAACATAAGAGGGGAAAATGAAGCCATCGTCAGGATTCTTCCCATTCCGG
>JBHLQK010000060.1:0-14099 GCA_048884925.1 Candidatus Thorarchaeota archaeon | reverse complement strand
AGCCACCCGGAGCCTGATTTCAAATGGACAAGTGGGAAGAGAGTTTTCTTCGCGAGCTAGTGGAACTAGATACTAACAGTGATGAGAAAAGCAACTATGCAGAATGTGCTGAAGTCATCAAGAAGTACTGTGAAGAGGCTGGCCTCAAGGTTGAAGTCTTCGACTCGAAACATGACGAAACACCCCAACCGAACATTGTGGCGACACTTGAAGTAGGTGCAAAAGAAACAGTTCTGTTATGTACACACTACGATGTGGTCCCAGCGGGCGACGTGGAATCCTGGAAGAAACCCCCCTTCAAGCTCACACTCGAAAAGGACAAGGCCTTTGGTCGGGGTGTATCTGATAATAAGGGCAACATTGTTGCTTGTGTCAGCGCCGCTAAGGAACTGATTCAGAAAGGAACATCGAAGATTAACTGGAAGCTGCTAATCTCTCCGAACGAAGAGATTGGAGGCGCTTGGGGCATAGACTACTTGATTAATGGCAAGCCAAAGATTAGGGGTGATTTCTGTATTGTTGTGGATTCAGGACCAGAGTATGTCAGTATTGGCGCCAGCGGTGTTGTTTCAGGCACTATCACGGTGCATGGAAATCAGGGCCATGCAGGTTATCCGTTTGCATATGCCAATGCAATTCATCTCTCTATACCTTTACTAAACGTAATGCTGGACTATGTAGATCTGAGACGGAAGGTCATATCAAATCTGCCAGCGCCTCCAGGAACACCTCATCAGAAACTATGGGGTCGATTCTCAATGACTATGTATCAATCAGGCAGCAAATCAAATATTATCCCTGGAAAAGCCGAGATAACCTTTGACTGCAGATTGATTCCGGAGGAGAATCCAGCTGAAGTCAAGAAGAGCATTACCGAGTTTCTAGAGAAGGCAAAGGAAGAAACTGGCGTGGAAGCCACTATTGAGTTCAAAATGAATGTTCGTGGATGGAGTTCAAATCCAGATGACAAGTTCATCCAAAGGTTTCATGAATCCGTTATGGAGGCGGTAGACCCTGACATTCCAATAGCAGCAGACCTTGGAGGCAATGACGGTCATTTCTTCACAGAAGTCGGCATTACAACGGCCTGCTATGGAACATTACGTGACGACAACAATTATCATGGTCTTGATGAGTTCATGCATCTCTCTGACTTTGAAAGTGTGAAAGATGCACTCATCGCTTTTTCAGAGAAAGGTGATTAGATGACAGACATACATGACTTGGAGATAGGTGCACCCGGACCATTCCTCCCGCCGTATGAGAATGTGTTAAGAAATGCCAAGACAATAGACTCGTTGGGATATGACAGCATGGCCTTTCCCGACCACTTTGCAGGATTCCTACCCGAGAGCATCTGGACAGGAGATGTGACTCCTCTCTCGTTCCTCCAGAAGTCTCCTCATACGTTCTATGAGATATTCACTATCATGGCCGCCTGCGCTGCAGCTACCGAGAATGTGAAGCTTGTGTCTGCAGTCACTGAACCAATTCGAAGACACCCAGTGCTTATCGCACAGACATTCCTCACTTTAGACCACATCAGTAATGGCAGGACAATCCTGGGTATTGGTGCCGGCGAGATAGAGAATATCGAACCATATGGCCTAAGCTATTCAGGTCAGGTTGGAAAACTCAGAGAAGCACTTCAAATCATTCGAAAAGTTTGGGAGACCTCCGAGCCATTCGATTTCGATGGGAAGTTCTGGAAAATGAAGAATGCAGTGATGTCCCTCCGTCCACTTGACCCAGACCGGCCTCCCCCAATCTGGATTGCAGCACGTGGACCCAAGACGCTCAAGATTACTGCAGAGTATGGTGATGGCTGGATTCCCACGCTTCTCACGCCGAAAGAATATGGTGAGAAGTTCAAGGAAATCAAGAATCACAGGAAGAAACTCGATAAGACCGGCCCTTTCACTGCTGCATTCTGGAATTGGTGTATTCTGGATGAGGATCCTTCAGCCATAAAGACGATGAAACAGAATCCAATCGCAAAGACATTTGCTCTTGGGTTATCTTCCGAGTCGTGGGAGCGATTGGGCTTTGAGCATCCATTTGGCGATTTCAACGTATTCGCGGACTACATTCCAATGAGATACAGCAGAGAGCAGACACTCCAAGCTATTGAGCAAATTCCAGACGAAGTCCTTGATGAATTCTATATCTCAGGTGATGCAGAAACAATAATCAAGATGCTTGAGGAGTATGCACGCGCTGGATTGAATCACATAATACTTTGGAACGTCACAGGTATGTTCGATCTAGAGCGAGTCAAGAGTTCCTACAAGGTATTGAAGGAGATATTGGCCTATGTCAAGGGATAGCTTAGTTCTAGTAACACAGAATGAGCACAAGATAAAGGAGCTCACTCCACTGTTTGAGGAGTATGGCGTGCCATTTGAAACAACTGACCTATCCAAGTATGAGGTTCGTTCTCATAGCGTGGGAAATGTAGCTTTGGAGGCTGCCAAGTACGCATACGGCAAGCTCAAACGTGCTGTTGTAGTGGATGATACTTCTTTAGCTATTGAAGCATTGAACGGATTTCCGGGTCCGACAGCAAGATATGTTCTTGAGTCAATCGGAATTGAGGGAGTCCTGAAGTTGATGGAGGGAGTTGATGATAGGGACGCCTACTTCGATACAGCTGTTGGCTTTGCAAACGGATGGGTCTTTAGGTATTTCATAGGTACTGTATATGGGGATATCACGACCGAGCCAATGGGTGAAGGAGGCTTCGGATATGATCCGATATTCATTCCTGAGGGTGAGACCAGAACCTATGCTCAGCTCTCCATGGACGAGAAGATCAAGATATCTCATCGAACCGAGGCTTTTCGCAAGTTCCTCGAATGGTATGTCGAGAAGTACTAGTGATTTGGAATCACTTAATAGGCCACGTCATTTTACCACTCACAGTGGTGACAATGTCTGTCAGTGATGCAACTCTAAAAGCCCTGAAAGAGCTTGGGCTCACAGAGTATGAAACTAATGCATATCTGACTATGATTGCTGGTGGACCTCAGATGGCTGCGTCTGACATCAGTTCCAAGTCCCAGGTGCCCTATTCGAGAATATATGACGTGCTGGGCCGCCTTGAAGAGAAAGGATTCATCACAGTCAGCAAAGGGCGACCGACACTCTATACTGCAAAATCGCCGTCTGAGATTGTTCAATTAGTGCGACTGGATTTGGAGCAGAGAATCGAAACAGCAAGCAAGCAGGTTGTAGATGAGCTTCAGCCACTCTTTGAACAGGAAACAACAGCTACTACAAGGGATGTATGGCTATTACACGGAAGAGCTGCTATCCTGGCTAAGGCGTTAGAAATGCTCGATTCATCGCGAGACTCAGTTCTATTATCAGTCCCCACCCTCGCGATAGAAGCTGAGGATATATCCCCTGTTATCGACAAGGTGCTCACCGTAAAAGCGGGCAGGGTAAGAGTCCTCACTTCGCACATCGATTCAACACTCAAGCCTATCATTCCAAAGGGTTTCCAAGTCCGAACACGTGATAGAGTATTTGGTGCAGGGCTAGTAATCGATAACAGGCAGACACTAATCATGATTGCTGCCAGTGACACCGAGAGGGAGTTTCTTGGCATCTACTCATCAGCACCAGTATTCGCAGCAATGGCATCAGCTTACTTTGAATCCTTGTGGAGTGACTCTCAGTCAGTCTAGAACTCTCTGTGGACCTTTTATTGGTCTTCCTGAACGCAGTATCGGGCAAATATTACAAACTACTTTGGAGGCCATCAGAGGTGCTGACATCAACGGAAGTAAAGACAATGAATTTCTCTCATGATGCTAGGACTCTCATCAAGATAATATGTGGCTTGGAGGAAAAGAAGGAGCTGGATTTGTTTCAGCATGGACCAGAAATAGACCAGTTGCTGCAGATTGCTGAGAGTCATCGTGGGAGTCTTTGCATGGCCTTAAAGACACGACTCAATGAGGTAGAAGCGCTAGGTGGAGTAGAGCTGATTACGCAAAAGGATGTTTGGTCGCTTATTGAGGAGATCTGGCAACGGAATGTTTCCATTTTCAGCGAAACCGAGCAGTCTGTTCTGACTGAGAGTCTCAACGGACCTGGAATAGGAATTAGACAGCTAGCCGCAAAAGCAGGACTGAGTTACTCACAAGCCAGACGCGCAGTCCAACGCCTTCGACGGGCTGAGGTTCTTCGGATGGAGGGCGCCCTTAATGCATCCAAATTAGGACTTGAGCGAGTGCTTGTGATTCTTGAAACTCCTGAACTAGTTCTTTCTTCACCCTATATCACCAAAACTCTTTTCGTGGATGGATCCGAACCACTTGTTCTCTTGGTGGCCACTCTTCCTAGCGAGAGGATAGGCGGTCTCCTAGACATGATTCGGTCCCTTAGAAGCACATCAACAAGAGCCTCTGCATGGAAACTCTCAGCTGGACAGTCGAGGTTCAATGGGAAGTACTGCAAGCCACGAGTTGGCTGGGTCTTTGACAAGTTCCATTGGTCCACTCAGATAAGAAAAAGTGATAGTGATATCATCATCAGCGACTCTTCACCAACTGAGGAGCGAATATATTTCACACCAGCAGATCTCAAGATTATCGATGAACTTGTCGTCAATTTTGATGCCACAGCAAATCAGATTGTCAATGCCACTGGCCTATCTGATAGTACAGCTTTTCGAAAGCGGGCTTCTCTGCTGGAGGACAAGGTAGTTGTTCCCCGAACTCGAGTAAGAGTTCCATACCTAACAGATAGAGTTCTTGTCCTATCTGAACCCGAATGTGCCGGAAACATTCTAACGGCATGGAGGCTTCTACCTGTGACTTATCTGACCAGGCTAGTGAACCTAGAAACCTCTGAGAAGAGAGTTCTCCAGATGGCAGCATTACCTCCTGGTGCATCTGAAGGATTAATTGAAGCTCTTGCCAACTGGATGTCTCGGATAGATGATTACTCTGCGCATGTGATTTCTGCTGGAACTGAGGAAACATACAAGGCTGATGCCATGTTCAATCGCCGTGAACATGCATGGAAGTGGAATCAAGGCGACTTTTTCGATGCACGGTCGTTTAGACGGATTCGTCGAGAGGCCAAGAGAAGTACAATACCGGTCGATCTTGCATAGAATCCGCCATAGTCGTAACTCATATCTTGGTTTGTTAGTGACCGATTCGTACGGTGGCATAGTGATTGACATTATCTTCCTAGGCACAGGCGGATCAATACCAACTGCTGGGAGAAACCACCCAAGCATTGTAGTACGCCACAGCGGCTGGAATCTAATGCTAGACTGCGGTGAAGATACACAACGGCAGTTTGAGATGGCTGGCCTAGGTCAGAACAAGAAGATGTCCATCTTGATATCACATATGCATGGCGATCATGTTCTAGGTTTGGGTGGTTTGCTGCTAAGATTCTCACTCCTCGGTCGCATCAAGCCTCTAGAGATCTATGGGCCTCCTGAGTTGATTCCGTATGTCAAAATGAACCAAGCCACTATAAATCTAGGAACCACCTTCAAGACAACAGTCTATGGCATCAAAAGTGGAATTCTTTTCAATGCTGATAATCTGCAGGTACGAGCTTTTGAGGTGGACCATAGAGGTTTAGCATTTGGCTATGAGCTGACATATCAGCGACCTACAGGAGAGTTCAATCCTGAAGCAGCAAAGAAAATGGGAGTTCCAGTGGGTCCACTATGGGGAAAACTTGCAGACGGCAAATCAGTCAAACTTGCCAACGGGACAGAGATTAGTCCTGACGACGTCACAAGCCCCAAACCCCCGCCGCTAAAGATAGTCTATACGGGTGACACACGACCTTGTGACACGCTGCGAGAGGCGGCAAATGATGCAAACGTGCTAATATCAGAAGCCATGTACACTTCGGAGCACTCAGATTTAGCGGAAGACAGGGGTCACATGACTGCAGCTTCGGCAGCCCAAGTTGCCAAGTCTTCTAGAGTTGGAATGCTGGTGGTCACGCACTATAGCCCCCGGTATGAGAATGGGCAGTCGATACTTGACGAAGCTCGGGCAATCTTCCCAAATACAATACTAGCGAGCGACATGATGAGGATGAAGCTTAATGCAGATGGTAAAACCATAGTTTCGAATCATCATCGGACCAGCTAGAATCTCAGCTTGAGTGCATTCAGCGGATGACTAATTGCCATTCGCTTCATTATGTCCCTTTTTACCTTTTCGAGCGGTCTTGTTCCTGCCATTATGTCGATGAAGTATTCACGCATGATTGGATCCTCCTGTGCAATTTGAATTACAAGATCCGCGTTTCTAATCGACTTATGCAGCATCTCTGCAAAGAACTGGGCTGCAGACAACTCCTTCAAGAGGGTCTTACTGAGTGAAGCTCCATAGGTCATGACATGATATGGCTTCTTCATCTCAGCAGCCTCACACGCCACACTTGCAGCTAATTGGCCGGATTTGATAGCATAGAATATTCCTTCGCCAGAAACAGGAGACACAAGTCCTGCTGCATCGCCTACAATCATGGTTCTCCTAGCAACATATGCGTTCTTGGGAGGGCCAAAAGGGACACGAAATGCGGTATAGCTGGGATGATTCAAGCTCAGTCCCTTCTGCTTTTCTACTCTCTTTACAAACGCCTTCCAGCGGTCTCGAAGATTAGCTGCTTTGTCCATCCTGCAACCAATGCCAATGTTCAGCTCGTCTTTCTTTGGGATGCACCATCCATAACCCCTCTCAACAACTCCAAAATGGAGATCAAGCCCTATCGAGTCATCTGCGTCTGAAAATGACATACAGCGATTGATTTCATCCTCATCAACGGAAATATCCGCGGCAATACAAAGAGCTACTGATTCTGACTTCCATCTGGTGTGTACACCTACCTGCTTAGCAACTATCCCATTCACTCCATCTGCACCAACAAGGAGTTGAGCTTTGTATGAGTCGCCAAGAGTAAGCACGCGCACTGCAGATCTTGTCTGTTCGACTCCAACAGCCTTGGAGCCTTCCGTGACCTCCACACCAGCATCCCTTGCTTTATCAAGCAAGAAGCTATCAAACATAGCTCGCTTTACCAGACAACCCGCGTATTTATTCCGTCTAAGTTCAAGGCAGTCTCCCGAGCTTGAATATACTCTTCCACCAGAGAATCGTCGTTCCACAACAGGATCAATATTAAAATCCAGCAGTCCTGTGACTCGCTGTGTCAGGGCGCCAGCACAAAGCTTGTCACGAGGGAAAACATCCTTCTCAATGAGTAGAACATCCAATCCTCCAAGTGCTGCAGCCCTTGCACATGATGTGCCTGCAGGGCCTCCACCGACAACCACCAAGTCATGCATTAAATATCACCGTATGCAGGTTCTTAGAAGTATCACAACACCAATAAATCATGTCAATATTCCCCAGTTCGGTGAAGTTATTGCCTCAGAGTGATTTTGCCAAAGTCTGTTTAATTACCACAGGGGGTACTATATCGAGTGTATACGACCCACAGACGCAGGCGCTGAGACCTGGCCTTTCAGTGCCCGCATTGCTTGAGAGTCTGCCAAAAGGAATGGGCAATGTCGAAGTGGTTCAGAGGGAGCTATTTCAACTTGATTCAGCAAATGCACAACCCCATCATTGGCAGGAACTCGCATCAGCTATTAAGGAAATTCACGAGGAGCTGCCTGATCTTCATGGTATCGTGGTGTCGCATGGGACCGACACAATGGCATACTCTGCTGCCGCTGTGAGTTTCATGGTCAGGGACTTTGGAAAGCCAATCGTCTTCACTGGAGCGCAGATACCTGCAACGATACCATGGAGCGATGGTCCGCGCAACCTAATTGATGCGATTAGAGTTGCTGCTTTTGGAGACATCGCGGAGACCTGCATAGTATTCAACGGCGAAATCCATCGAGGCACTCGTGTAAAGAAACTACGAGTCAACTCCTATGATGCATTCGACTCAATGGACCCTACACCTCTCGGAGTTCTTGCACGAGACATTGTCCTTTACGAGGGGAGAAAGAAACGCAAAAACACCGTTCCTAAGTTTGATACGAGAATCAGCAATAGAGTATGGCTGCTCAAAGTGTTTCCCGGACTCCAACCACAGATTCTTCTTAGGATACTAGAAATGGGATATCAAGGGATTGTGATTGAGGGCTTTGGAGCCGGCAATATTCCCTCAGAAGAGAATGCAATGGCCGGAGCCATTCAACAGGCTGTGCGTCAAGGCTGTCTTGTTATCATCAGTTCGCAATGTGCTTTTGGTCAGGCAGACCTCTCAATGTACGAAGTTGGGAGAGTTGCTGCTGAAGCTGGAGCAGTGAGCGCATATGACATGACATCGGAGGCGGCAGTTGTGAAATTGGCATGGATTCTTGGCAGAACTACCGAGCCTGATAAGGTACGAGAAATGATGGAGACAGACTTTGTAGGAGAGATCACATTCCATGGACAAAGCGGTTTCAGGGGCACGTGAAGATGATGGCTCAGGATATGAAAGAAGCGATTCGAGGCTTCTTTGAAGACTACCTCGATGAAATATCATGCAAGGGTGTGTTGGGCTATGCGAAGTTCAAAGACGTCTATGATGAGCTAATGCCCATTCAACAGGAACGGCTCAAGAGAATAAGTGCGGACAAGTTCGACGAATTCATGGATTCAGGTTCAATCATCTCATTTGGAATCGCCTATCAGGACGCTGCAATTGATGCAATCAATAGAACTTCGGAAGATGGGACCGATTATGAACTTTGGAACTTCTATAGCAGGGAGTATGACAGACTTAATCGACTATTGAACCAAACCGCTCAGGCCATTGCAGAACGATTCGATGGCATTCCGATTACTGCAACTCTGCATGGGCTTACTGACAAGGTCAAAAATGTGACTGACTACTATGGTCTCACGATTTCTCATCGCGTTGTTGCTGAGATGGCTGGCCTGGGATGGAGAGGTAAGAATGGCCTGCTCATCAACGAGAAATTCAGCTGCGCCATACGGTTCGCATCTGTGATAACTAATCTTACTCTTGAAACCCCTATCAGAATGGAGTCTCAATGTGGAGTGTGCCACGCATGTGAAGATGTTTGCCCATTCATCAGGAATCGTGAAACATTACCTAATTACAGGGAGAATTGTCGGAAATATCTCGTGTATTTGCAATCTGAGGGACTCACGCACGAAGTATGCGGAAAGTGTATCCACGCTTGTTACAGAAACAGCATCTTCAAAGAGCAATTCAATCTAGAGTGAAGGTCAAACAGCGTCATCCTTAAAACCGGTCCAGCCAAGCAGAGAGATGCTAAGCCCAGGTAGCCAAGCCCGGTTCACGGCGACAGCCTGGAACCAACAGTCGTCTGAAGATTGGCGTACAGATAGCTGTTCTCCAATAGGAGGCATGAGTTCAAATCTCATCCTGGGCGCCATTTTTGTAAGTTCCATGGTGAATCAGGGTCCAGTTGAACAAATCCCAAAATCAGGTTCCCCCTTATCTCATCAAACTTGCAAACACCAAATGCCATCTCTCCATCACACGATGTCCATTCAAGCCGCCCTCGATTCAGCAGTCGACGAAAGAGTCTGCGTGAATGCTTTCTAGAGATTGAGAAGAGATTCTTGTTTCGCTTCCTCTGCGAAGGGCGAATTCCCCATTTCTCTAGTATGAGTCTATTTGCAAGGCTATTTGATGACAGAAGGACTGATTTTCTGCCTTGTTTGTTGCCTACTGATGCCGCAAGCAGTTCTTTGAGTATTATTGGCAGATCTGCCATTGAAGAAGACGTGGCTCTTGTTTCATTCTCTCTGGCGGATTGGTCTGGGCGTGCATTTTTCACCAATTATTCCTCCTGCTTCCTCGTGCTATCTGCTAGCTGTTAGTTCGTATAGTCTAATTTGAACTCCCCCAAAAACAGAACACGTCCATTTCTGTCCAAAATCCATCATAGAGCGCGGCTTGATGGCAACTATTATAAGGCAACTCCAAAGAGCGAACTAGCCTCAGACCAGTCCGAATGAGGTTATAGACCATGTCCGAAGAATATCGACATATCGTACGTGTAGCCGGTCGTGATATAGACGGTCAAGAGAATCTACTCCAAGGTCTCACCCGGATCACAGGAGTGGGTCTAAGGCTCTCGAAGGCGATTCTTACCCAACTAGAGCTTGATCCATATAGCCGACTGGGTCACATAACAGATGACCAAATCCGCAAGATTGAGAAGATTGTGAAAGATCCAGTAGGAGTTGGAATGCCACATTGGTATGTCAATAGACAACGAGATCGTACTAGTGGTAGGATGCTTCATCTCACAAGTTCGGACTTGGAATTTGCACATCGGAGCGACATCGACCGTCTGAAGCGTATCCGTTCATGGAGAGGAGTTCGCCATTCTCTCGGTCTGAAGGTGAGGGGTCAGCACACCAGAACAACCGGACGCGGCGGAGCAGCCGTGGGCGTATCACGAAAGAAAGTATAGATCAATGAGGTAGGATATAATGGGAGATCCAAAGCGCCAGAAAAAGAAGTACGTGAGCCCAAAGCGTCCGTTCGATAGCGACAGGTTTGAGAGCGAATTGCAGTTCATTGGAACATATGGCTTAAGGAACAAGAAAGAGCTATGGAGGCATAAAACAGAGCTCTCACGCTACAGGCGGCAGGCCCGAAGCCTCCTCGCTCTAACAGCTGAGGAAAGAGCCACTCTGGAAACCGACCTCATTGGCAAACTAGTCCGAATTGGAGCACTCACTGGTGAGCCAACTCTAGATAGTGTACTCGACTTAACAATCGAAGATGTTCTTGAGCGAAGACTACAGACCATAGTCTTTAGGAAGGGCATGGCCAGTTCAGCACACCATGCTAGACAGCTTGTGACCCATGGACATGTGGCTCTTAATCAGGCAAAGGTCACAACACCTTCAAGACTTATCTCAGTGGCTGAGGAAAATCGCATCACCTATATTGCAAAATCTCCCCTAAACGATGAATCGCATCCAGCACGCGTTGCTGCCTCAGCAGCAGCTCAGAGGATAACAGTCGAAGGAACGGAGGATGATTTTGAAGAGGATAATCGCAGGGGTCGGGAACGCCGTCGGATGCCTGACTCTGGCGAGTTCCGAGAATCGAAGCCAGGACCAGATGAGGTCCGAAAGAGAGGTGACAAGCGTTGAGTAGAAATGAAGACCGAGACAAATGGGCAGTTGCCCACATATTTGCGTCCTACAATGATACGATTGTTCACATCACTGATATTACAGGTGCTGAAACCATTGCTAGATACAGCGGAGGAATGATGGTCAAGGCAGACCGAAACGAGTCCTCCCCACATGCAGCAATGCAGGCAGCTTTTCAGGCCGCAAGAGAGGCCAAAGACAAAGGAGTATATGGAATCCATATCAGAGTACGCGCTCCTGGTGGAAGTGGTCCAAAGACACCCGGACCTGGTGCTCAAGCTGCAATTCGAGCATTGAGCCGAGCAGGTCTGAGAATTGGAATCATCGATGAGGTCACACCCATTCCGCATGACGGGACAAGGAAGCCGGGTGGCCGCCGCGGCAGAAGAGTCTAATTTAGA
The DNA here is from genome assembly GCA_048884925.1 of Candidatus Thorarchaeota archaeon. Taxonomy (GTDB): domain Archaea; phylum Asgardarchaeota; class Thorarchaeia; order Thorarchaeales; family Thorarchaeaceae; genus SMTZ1-83. The sequence goes on along the minus strand of JBHLQK010000060.1, from coordinate 2,542 downwards.
TCTTCTCAGTTATTACATCAATTCTACTCACGGGATATGCCATTCGTCAATTAGACTCTTTGGCACCCCACTATTCATCCGATTCAATCTTTCAAGAGGGCGTGTCAAATGCCTCTGCGCTCTTGGTGGAGGAAGATACACAGTTTCTTCAAGTTCAGTATCAAGGAGGATCTCTATCTTAGCACCATCTGGATCCTTGAAACCACAATTCGCACACTTGAAGCCCTGGCCCCTCCCAGCACTCTTCAATCTCTTAGAACAGCTGGGACAAATTGGATTCAGCAACTTGCTTCTTTTCGCTAGTTTGATGATTTCAATTCCTTCAATATTCAATGTGAGACCATGTGTTCTTGAAGCAGGACGCACAGCCGCATGGACCAAAGCCTGGTCCCCCTTTCTCAATCTGGCTACAGTTTCTCTGAACTCACCAGTTGGCTCGTAGGCCGCGCAATCAATACGTCCGGAGCAATCTCCAATCCCAAAAAGCACATGTCCTCCCTCCATTGCAATAGGGTCTCTATCAATGACGCCATGCACCAGTGCAGCCATGTAAGGCCTCAAATCAGCTACGTAGACAACGTACTTCAGATGAGCCCCAGTCCCCTGGTTGCTTCTGAAAACCATTCGTCTTTCAATCGAAGAGTCACTTTGGACAAATGTGGCCGCAGATATCACATCCTCAGGGCTCTCACCTCTAATCCCATATAGAACTGGATCGGGGCCATGAGGCGCAATGAGCATCCGATTTGTCCTTGGGTCGATACTGGAAAATAACCTCTCTCCCATTGTACGATTCATTTCTATTACTGAGCCTTCATAGATTCTGCGTGGTTGGTTCGATGACTCAGGTGATCGATAAGCTATGAATTCATATGTATGGTCCTGTGTGAGTCGATTCCCAACCGCTGCCAGTGAACCAATTAGTCCTCGACCATTTCCGTCGCAGATGTGTTGGATACTGGTCCTCTCAAGCACTCGTTTTGCAACGGCAATCGAAATTGTCCGCCACAATGCGCGTTCAGAGAATTTGTGAACCTCTGCTGGAATATTCCCCTCTACCAGCACAACACCCGGATTGGTATTTGGATAGTCCATCTCAATATATTCTGCAATCATTTTCTCTAATGCAGGAAGAATATCCCGGGCTTTGTTAGCCTCAATTTTGAATCTCAATGCTACTGCTCCATTCCCGCGAGTTCGGAATGGAATATTTGGATTCAGACGGATTAGATTCGGATAATCAATCCATAATGCTCCCCAATTTGACAACATCTCTACAACAAGACTGGCGAAATGAGTAGTACAACCTCCTCTCGGACTATCAATGTCATCCATTCCGAGATGTATCTCTTTGATTATCATGATTGTTTCGCCTGACATACTTCGCAGATTGTGGCCTCATTCTCCTTAGTGCCGTGGTCTTCACATACTAGTCTGCCGCATTCATTGCAGGCACGTGATGAGAGCTGTACTTCACAGATGAAGCAGCGTGCCTCCTGACATGTTAGACATATTCCCCCCGCTATACAATCTCTACAGCTGAATGCTCCGCACAGGTCACAAATCTCGAGTTCATTCCCATTTTTACCACACATCTCGCATGATTCACCGGGTGTAAAGCGCATCAACTCGTTCATCCACTAGGAGAATTAAGGGGAAGCCTGAAATCTGTTGTGCCACTATAATGGATTGCTATGGTGCGCGAATCTAACTCTCCAAGGATCATCATCTATCATGCCGCTCAGTGTGATCCCAAGAAATGCACAGGTCTCCGCCTAGGCAGACTGAAGAAGGCTACAATTGTAAAGGACATGCGACGCATTCCTAGAGGTGCGGTGATTCTGAACCCGGTGTCCGAAACGGCATTCTCCCCTGCTGACCATGATTACGTGTACAAATCGGGACTGGTTGCATTAGACTGCTCATGGAATCAGGCTGAAGAAGTCTTCAGGAGATCTCGAGGAAGTAACCAGAGGTCTCTTCCCTACCTCCTTGCCGCTAATCCCATCAATACGTACAAGCCAATCAAGCTCTCTACCGCAGAGGCTATTGCCGCAGCATTATACATACTTGGTGAAATCGAAGGTGCCAGAAACACGATGTCGGTCTTCAAGTGGGGTCATTCATTCATCACATTAAACAGGGAGTGGTTGGACTCCTATGCCTCCTGCATCAATAGCTCTGATATTGTTAAGGTTCAAACTGAGATAATGAGAGAGCATCGAAAGCTGGACAGGAAGAATGACTGAGAGGGTGGCTCTGGTCCGAAGAATAGCCCCGATTCTGTTCCACCCCATCTCGTTGCCAAGATGGAGTCTTGCGACATCAGACTAAGCTCTCTACCCTTTGCCTCCTGTCGACCGTCAATGGCAAAATCTTGAGATTGCTGCCCGGTGATGGACCGTTTCAACCATTCCAGACCAGTTCTCAACAGCTTGAATTGCCGCATCATCGTCACATCTGGACTGGGGGTATCGTTTCTGTTTCCAGAGCGAGGTTCTCACCTCCCTGCGTGAGCAGGACCGGTGTCGACTTGCAGTCG
>JBHLQK010000059.1:0-14333 GCA_048884925.1 Candidatus Thorarchaeota archaeon | reverse complement strand
TACATGAGGCCAGAAACTGCGACATCTACATACCTTCTATTCAAGCGATTCCTCACGTTCTTTCGAGACAAGCTCCCAGCCTCAGTCTTTCAGATTGGTAAGGCATACCGCAATGAGATTTCGCCTAGGCAGGGTATGCTGAGGCTCCGCGAATTCACCCAAGTTGAGGGTCAGATATTTCTACTTGAAAAAGATGAGATGGATTGGCCTCCTTTTGAGGATGTCAAAGGCATCAAACTTCCTCTTCTGCCCTATCAGACTCAGGAGAAAGGTAGTGAAAAGGTGTCCATCACAAAGATGTCAGCAGCTCTTGAGAAGGGCTATTTCCAGAAACCAGCCTATGCATGGTGTGTCTATCTTGCGTATCGAATCTTCAGGGAGATGGGCTTTAGCGATGACAACATTCGATTACGACAACATCTTCCTACAGAGAGAGCTCATTATGCAGCAGATGCATGGGACGTAGAGGTCCGCACTCAAAGTTATGGCTGGGTCGAGTGTTGTGGTGTGCATGACAGAGGTAACTATGACTTGAGCAGACATCAGGATTTCTCCAAGGAGAAGCTCAGTGTCAAAGTTGATAAACAGCCTGTTGTGCCTGAAGTCCTAGAAATTGCATTCGGTGTCGAGCGGCCGCTCTTTTGTATAATCGACAACTCATACGTCGAGGATGAAGAGCGCACCTGGCTCAAGTTTCCACCAGAGATTGCCCCAATTCAGGTAGCAGTGTTCCCACTCATGGGTAAAGATGAGCTAGTAAGTCCAGCTCGGGATATATACTATGAAGTCATGGAAAGCGGGTTAATCACATACTTTGACCAGAGTGGCTCGATTGGGAGACGATACAGGAGGCAGGATGAGATTGGTACACCCTTCTGTGTTACCATTGATTATGACTCTCTAGAGGACCAGACGGTTACAGTGAGAGATCGCGATAGCATGGAGCAGATTCGAGTTGGCTCTAACGAACTCGCGAGAGTTCTCAAAGAACTAGTAAGAGGAGAACAACAATTTTCCGCTCTCAAGTAGGTCGATTATCTGGTTTTGGGGAAAGAGAGATAAGGCCCCCGCGCAACATAGAGGAAAGAGAGGGTGTCGATGAGCGAATCCGCGGAGCAAGTTCAAATCAAAACGGTGCTAGTTGCTGTGGATGGATCGGAGTACTCTAACAAAGCCGTGAGATATGCCTGTGCGATTGGACCATCACTCGGTGCTGAAGTGATTCTTCTGCATGTTGTACCAATGCTTGTATCCGCAACTCCCTATCATGATACTGTGTCGGATCAGCCATTTCTCGCACTGCAAAAGGTCGGAGAAGAGATTCTAGCTAATGCAGGGCGGCTTGCATCTGGTTTGGACTGTGAGGTCACAGAGCTCATTTCCCATGGAGATCCAGCTAACAAGATAGTTGACATCGCATGCGAGCGCGAGGTCGAATTAATCATCATGGGCTCCAGAGGAGTAAGTGGCATTAAGCGCCTGTTTGTAGGGTCGATTAGTGACAAGGTAGTCAATCATGCACCATGCCCTGTCATGATTGTTCGATAGTATTCGATATGCTGCTAGCTTCTTGAATATCACATTGGTGTCGTTCATGTTGGTAGAGAAATCCAAGTTCGGAGTTTCAGTAGATCTTGGGACCTCTCAGATTACAATGCATCTAGTAGACGTAGGGACCAAAGCCATAGTGGAAACCGAAGTTGTGCCAAATCCTCAGATGGAATTTGGATTGGATGTGATTTCAAGGATTGACTTCTATAGAAAAGGAGAGAAGAATGCTGGAATTATCACTGATGTTGTGAGGACCGCAGTATCTGATGGAGTCCTAGCAATGGCATCGCGTGCAGATGTCAAAGCCAGCTCTATCGGGATTGTAGTCATAGTTGGCAATACAGTGATGCATCATCTTTTCTATGGATTATCCACCGAGTCCCTTCTTAGCCCACCATTCACTGCAACAGACAAGGAAGTCGTTTCAAAAGCTGCCCGATATGTCGGACTGCCTCTGAGTGAGGATACCATTTGCTACTCGCCTCCGATTGTGGAGTCCTTTATAGGACCAGATGCAATCATGCTGCTGATAGTTTCTGGTGCCCTTGAATCTGAAGAGAATATGGTCGCAATCGATGTGGGCACAAATACGGAAATTGCAGTCCATAGCCGGCGTGGGCTGTGGATGGCGTCAGCTGCCTCTGGTCCTGCCTTTGAAGGGATGTCTCTCGAATGTGGTATGCAGGCGGAACCAGGTGCCATCTCCTCCCTCAACTTGGGGGAGAATTATTCTCCAAATATTAATGTGATAGGCGGTGGAAAGCCAAAAGGAATCTGTGGGTCAGGAGCAATTTCAGCGATAGCGAGTCTTCTGGATGCAGGTTTGATGAATACAAAGGGTTCTGTTCGCAGGGATGTTTCCTCTGAGTGGTTGACAGTGGACTCAGGCGGGACGCGTCTTATTCTTGCAGACGCATTCAGCTCTGAAACAAAGCGGCCCATATTCTTGTCTCAAGCTGATATAAGAATGCTACAACAGTCTAAAGCTGCCATTTCTGGAGCCATCCGTCTCCTGCTTAGAAAGGCACAGTGTTCATCATCCGAGGTTGATCGATTCTTCCTCACTGGGGCATTCGGCACAGCTCTGAATCTCGATGATGCAAACCGCATAGGTCTATTTCCGGTCTTTGAAAATGCCAGGGCTGTTCAGGTGCAGGGAGGTGCAATTCAGGGGGCTGACATGATTATTAGCGACCCAGCATTACGGCTAGATATTGAGAATGTTCCGGAGAGAGTAAGCTACATTGAGTTGACAGACAATCCTCACTTTCAGGAGTTCTATCTTAAGTCACAGCATTTCATCCCAATGACAGATTAGTATACCAATGTGTCTTCATCAAATTGCTCGCCATCCCTGATTCTGGATGAAGACAATGGTCTACCATCTGGAGTTCTGACTCTAGGGATGACAATAATGTGGAATCTATTCAGACCATTTCTAACTCGTTTATCGTTTATCTGAAACGCATTGCGTACGACTTTGATTTCGTCAGAAACAATCAGGGCGTCCAGATCTTCCATTTCATCTGCTCCACCTTCCACAGTTTCAATAGGAAAGATTGAGCATTTCCCTATGAAACTCTCAGCTTTCAGGAAGGTTTCCAACTCTCCATGTCTTTCTTCATAGGTCTGAACTAAGTGCCTCTTAGACTTTCTATCCAGCATTCTATCTGAAGTTAGACCGATGGCTACTTTCTTTCCCAGTCTACTGGCTGCACGAAGAAGATGTTTATGCCCCTCATGTAGATGATCGAAGGTTCCTGCAAAGACCACTTTCTCATAGAGACCAACAGAGTTCAGGAGTTTCAACACTCTCCTATAGCATACTGGCAATGACTCTAACATGTAGAGTACTTCTTTGTTGTGGCTGACGCGTTGGTGTTAGCCTAAGCTGATTCAGTTTCTTTGGAATCAATAAGTCCTATGGAAGTTAAATCTTCCACAATCTCCACAAGGGTCTTTATCTCGAAGTTTCCGAATTGGAAGCATAGTGAATCCCATATTTCATCCAGAGTAGTCCACTCTTCCGATAAGTTGACCAGCTCGTCTATCCGCTCAAACATTCTATCTAATGATTTGCGAAGCTCCATGTATCTGTCTGTTTTGTGAGCAAGCTTTTCTTCAAAATAGCTAATGTTGATTGGATATCTTACCTTTCGACGCACTGCAATACCCAGTGACACTGTATCCACTATCAGTTGGTCATCCTTTTGGGCTTCGAGACCAACTTCAGCACAAGCGCCTTCGTAGGCTTTCCTGGCAGCAACCATTTCGGTCGTATAGGTCATCTGGAGGCTTGTCTTTAGTGCTTCCAAGAAGGATTTCTGCTCTGATATTAGATGCCACTCCAGAGCGGCAACATCAAGAGTTGCTTGGCCTAAGTCATGAGCACGACCTAGCCATCTTAGTGTCTTTGGATAGACTTCCTCGGGGTCTCCCAGACATCTTGCTAATTTCCTTACACCTTCATGCAAGACCCTTCGCATTAGCTCCATAGCCTCGTCCCTTGCGCAAGTCAGAAGAATCTCTTTGCATACGTGCTTCGGGAGCATATAGGTAAGTGCCGATAGCACAGATATTCGAGTGACATATGCCATCTGATTTGGATCGATTTTGTCAATCGTATCCGTGGATGTGTGGTAAAACCTGTCAGGGCTCTGGTTCAACATTACTGCCGGAATTCCGACAGTCTTGTCTGTAAACATGAAGTGGTCACTTCCAGCTGAATAGATTGAATATGCGAATGGCAACGGGGTCATGGTGCCTCCGAGTGATCTGTCCACGCTGCGCTTTCCCTCTTTCTCCAGCCAATACTTCACCACATTGTTGAATGCTGTAGGCAGAGAAAATGGAGTTCTGAATAGATGCAATACCGAACCTGACTTGGCAGGATCTGCACCAACCATATCCAAATTGAGAACCGCTAGGCACCTGTTTAGGATGGATTTCTCGTTCTGAACAAACTCGATAGTCCCAGACCATTCTGGAACCCACAGGAATCGAAGAGAGCATTCCGGTTGAGGGATTTCTCCTCGCCGAATCATACCTGAAATTGCCCTCAATGCCTCCATTAGCGCACCGCTACCTGATGCATTGTCATTTGCTCCCTCATGAGGATGACACACGTGAGCAATTAGCCAAAACTCCTTACTTGCGTCTTTCCCTTCAATTATCGCAGAAAGAATAGAAGTCTTTCCAGCCTTGAGTGCTGCATCCACCTTCGCACGTACTTTGACTGTCTTGCCGCTTTCAAGCATTTCCTTTAGTTTAAGACCATCATTCTGGCGAAGAGAGAATCCAAAAGCCCCGGTCTTTCCCTCATCCGATCCGGGCCAGAATGCATCATATCTTCGAAGGGATGCTATTTCATCCTTGCCTGATGGAGGAACATAGGTGAGAAGTCCCACAGCGCCTCCCATAACACACAGCGGCTTGAATGCAATCCTTGCTAGATTCTCTGTAAGTACGACCTTCCCCTTGATGTCTTTCCCTTCCAAGTTTTCAGAGGACAGTGCTTTTCCTACATATACAACTTCAGACTCTATATCTGCACTGACAGAGTGTGCTATGAGTGAGATTGGCTCTGCATGAAAGTCTGCCAACAGCTTGCTTTCTGGCTCTATAAGTTCAAGAGTACCAGAAGAAGGAAACCATCCGAATGGTGCCACGAAAGTTTCTATCTGTCGCTTTCCATCAGCGGGGTAGTGGAATAGCTCAACCTTTGAATCTGAGACCTTCTCTATCTCAGTCTTGAGATATTCGATTGCCTCATGAATCCCAGGACTGGCTTGAATTCTGTGAAAACTTGAGATTGATGTCACATAGTCCTTTGCTCGCATTCCGGAAACGATTCTATTGACGGTTTCGACCAACTCTTCTGGTAGCATACGGCGGATTCACCAGAATTTGCGATGGTAAGGTGACATAAGTAGTATCCTACTTGTGTAAAAAAGTATCAATCCGGTTCATCGCACAGGCCATGAACCGGGTACTATGGCGTCTTGTGGCTTTCTAAGGTGCAAATGACTCTGTTGGCGGAGGTGTAACGGGTGGTCTGGCGCCTAGCTCTTGGTCCAGATGGTAAAGGCCTGGAATATTGTCTCCGATGAACTTCAACTTGTCACGGATTGTCATGGTCTTTTCTTCTTCCTCTACCTGTTCCGTGTAGAACCAATTGAGCATGGTCAGTGCGGCACGATCTCCTTCCTTCTCTGCCAGTTCTCCAATCTTGTAGATTCTTGAGGTAACTAGCTTCTCGTGCTCATAGGCGGTTTCCCATGCATCAATTATTGAGGCATAATCCTTCTGGGGCTTTTTGATCTCTCGCAAATCAACCCTGCCACCGCGCTCAAAGATATGACGATAGAATCGCATTGCGTGGTTGAACTCTTCAAAGAATTGCAGTTCCATCCAGTGTGCCATTCCACCAAGATTTAGATCTTCGAAATATGCAGCCATGCCCAGATAGATGTAGGCGCTGTAAATCTCGAAGTTGAGCTGGTCATTCATCATCTCTTCTAGTTCTTTACTAATTTCCAATGTTCTCCCTCAACACACTTGTTGAATTGCGTATGGATAATTAACTATAGTATATAAGTCTCATCATTGAGCGCTGGGCTTTAAGTCTGTCCAACGAAGCTTTTTGAATTAGCCATGTCTTGTTTCAGTTCTATAGCAGGACAAGGTGCTGTGTTATGGCCGAGCTGACACCCCTCACTTTGATCTTTGAATTTATGTCGCCACTAGTTGTTACATTTGTGTACCTACTCTTCTTCAACAAGAGAAGAAGCAGGTTTCTTGAGGCTTTCATTGTCCTCATGTATGCTCTAACTGCGACATTCGTCGTCTTCAACATATTGTTTCTAGACCAAATCTCACCTGCTATCACGGAGATTGGCGGTGGAGGATTGATGTGGGTTTTCCTTATGGACCTCATATTCCAGTTCTCTAATACGCTCCAGCAGTATCTGACTTGGGTTATGGTGTCCTTCTTCGCTGTCCTTTTTGGAATGGCTGTGTTGGCGCTAAAGCTCAGACTCCAAGATCCCCTAAAGATGCGATTTAGCAATCTCATTCGAAGGATTGCTAGTAGCGAGCCACAGACTGATGGCTACTCCGGATTCAGGGACAGATTGAATCATATCACATTTGAAGGAGTTGAACCACAGCCTCTAGATCCACAAGTACTTGGAAAAGCTTGGCGGGAAGGATGGAAGGACTATCTCATCATAGGATTGGCAACAGTCTTGCCCTCAATAGGTGCGTATGTTGGTGATGTTGTTCAATATGCCGCATTCCTTCATACAGAAAGCATTGAGTACTTCCCCAATCCATATGTAATTGGAGTCTTCATCTTTCTGACTTGGATTTACCGCTTTGGCTATCCTGCATCTAATCGCATTGCAAAAGGAGCTGGATTGCACCTCGGTGAACGCGATCTTGGTTCTGAGATGATGCGCGGAGTACTTGGCTGGTTTTTCAGACTTAATATTCTACTATCATTGTTTGTAATCGTAGGTGGTGTGTTCAGTGCACTATCTTCTACGTTATTAGTCAATACGCTCTCACTCTCCCAGGGCCAAATATTGGGGTATGTGACACAATACTTCATAGACGGTTTCATCTATGCGCTCCCGCCAATCCTCTTCGCAATCATTATACTTCCTCTGGTAGAGGACTTCGCTGTAGTTCTATACAAGAAGACATTTGAGAAACTGGCCAAGCGAGAGTCATCTGAGCCTGAAGCCAATAACGGTATGCGTTTGACAAACCTTGCTGGAAGTCTGACATTAGGAGCAATCGTAACAAGCGCATTCGTCGGAGCAGTCATGGCGATCACCCTTCACTTCTCATACAATAATCCGAGTGCACCAGGACAGTTCAATTTCTTTCCGGGCGCAATAGATGACTACGTCGTGACATTACTGCTTTCACCATTCAACAATCTCACATTGGTACTTCCTGTAATCTGGACATTGCTGATTTTAGCTATACCTTTTGCGTGCATGCTGTTGATAGGTGTACTTGGTCATATAATACGTTCAAGAACTAGCGGAAGTGCCGAGTTATACGCTCTGGTTGCGGGAGTGACTGTTTCAGTTGCTACATACTTTGCTCTTCCAGGAATAGATTACCTTCTGTTCGTCGCTCCAACACCAGCCGTTCTTGAAGGACAGCTATTTTACTGGTTGCGGCCGATACTTGTGTTGCCGTCAGGAAGTTTCCTCTACCGCCTAGCCCTCCAGTACATTGTGAACATGCCAATCTATGTCTTTAGTGCCCTATTTGTGATGTACTTCCTCGAGTATAGAGAGAAATGGCGAGAACAAACTGGAGAGGAGTCGGATTCGATTCTAAATCTAGAAGCAAAAGACTTGTATCAAGCCGCAAAGATGTTTATCGGTGGTCTTGTAATCGCAATAGTAGCTGTCTTCGCTCTAGCGTTGATGCTCAATCCTGGCTTACTCATCAATACATTGGCGGGACTCTTTTCTGAGATAGGTGATCCAAACGGACTCGAAGGTGTATTGGCTTGGATTGCTGAGGTAGATTATCAAACTCCATTTCTCATTATCGCTGAACACAACATCATCCGCACTCTGATAATGCTTGTATTCGGACCAATGTTTTGGGCTGCAATATTATGGATGGTTGGAGTCAAGAAGACTGCAGAAGAGTCAAATGTGGCAAAGACTGGACTGGCGTTAGCTGGTGTAGGCGTCGTCACAACTCTTCTTTGGACTTACCTCGACATGTGGAGGGGTGCGTTCACTCCAGCACCACCAATCAATTGGATGATTCCGCTTCATATTCAGGATCCATGGAGTCTGGCTGCTCAAATGGGGCTACGTGCAGTGGTTATCTTTGGAGCTTTGATTCTGGTATATGCACTCATAATAGGGTCTCGAGTGAGCAGTAGGAAAGGTACCGGTGCTTGGTGGTTTCCATTATTCCTATCCATCTTCGCTTTGGAGTACTTCATCTATGATGACCAATTCACTCTGATTGCATTGGTAATAATGCCGATGCTAATCGCGGCATTGTACAAGGGAGTGTACATTGGTCGAGAGGAAGTTAGGAGTGAGGACATTCTATTGACCTACATAAAGTTCAGCTTTATGTCCATAGCTATCGCAGAGATTCTGTCCACGGCCCTGATTATTGGAGGTATCAGCATCATAGATGCCACCTTTGCAGGGACTGCAATTCCGTTCCTGGCGAGCATATTGCCACATGCTGTCATTGAGATACCCACATTTCTGATTGCCGCAGCAATTTCACTAAGAATTGCTAAGAACCTCTCGCCCAGTGTCGAGAATGAGAACTGGGATGAAATCCCGAGGAATACCAGAGCGTTGTTATCAGACGAAAGAACCTGGAGGATCTACATGCTTATTGTGTTCTTTCTCCTGATTTCAGCCCTCATAGAGGCGTTCATAACTCCACTCGTTGTGGAGTGGGTCACAACGAATCTCATGATCTAGTGTGGATTTTTGGGCCTGCTACAGGCAGGCTCTCGCTACTTTTTCGATTTCCGGAATTTGCATTGCGTTTCTCTGCAAACATCAAAGACATTGCTCCATTTTTCCAGTGTTGGATGCGAATTGGAGCGATTCTTTTCCTTTTTCATAAACAGCTGTCCAAGAATATCTTATATTTAGAAATGATACTATAGAATATAAATTGATAGCGCGCCAAAGCTCGCTTCTTCTTGGAAATTGAGGCTATCATGCAGGTAGCCTGCGGTTTCTACGAGTCTTGAATCGGCGCGCGAAAGGAGTTTACGAATTTGCGACGACGAGAAGCCAGACGTGCACTGTTTTCTCTAGTTGCTGTTATGCTATTTGTGTTCTCAATGACTTATGCTGGAAGTACAGCTGCAATTCCAGCCGCCACCGCAGCTAATACTTCCCATTACAATTCTACACAATATGCACCATCCGCTTTCATCAGCCAGGAGCCAGAAAATGGGACCTACGTCTGGTGGAATCAGGATAGCAATAGCACTAGTGATGAGTGGACGTGGAACAATAGGAATTGGTTGTTTGGTCCAAGGCCTTCATTTGAGATATTTCATGCAAATGGAAGCCCTCTGACCAAGGAGAGCTATGCTGAGATAGGCGAAGTCCTGAGGTTCGTTGTAACTGTGCCCATGGGCGTCTTCACTCAAGGTGCTGATATGGGGCGTGTTCAGTTCTATGGATGGTATATGACTCAAGATTACAACTACTCGGCAAACTTCGACTTCAGTTATGACAGCTGGAGCACAGACCCATGGTGGGCATGGAGCGACCAGTGGAATTACACTGAACAGGTTGATCCGATTGATCCAATAGATCCTTATGAGCCTCCACCACCGATGCCAAGTTTCATTGACATTCATTCAGGTCTTTGTTCCATAGTCAGCGATGCTGATGCATATTATCTGACCTTCGCTGTTAGCTTCAACATCGAAGCCCCATTGGGTCTCTATGAGCTGAACATGAATCTTGAGGACGACCAATGGAACTGCATTGGTTCCTACAATTATGGTTCAGGCTGGGAGTTCAGAGGTATTGCGGTAGGTATGCATGCAGACATGGCCTGGGCCACATCTTATGGAGGATCATATACTTTGCAGAAGCTGGATATGGCGGGAGATGTTCTCTATTCTGTAGCCAGAGGCACTGATTTCACAATGAGGTTCAACATCTCAGGCGATATCGAGTATGCAATGCTTGGTTTCAGAATGCCCAATGAGATGTACGTCACTGTTAACGTAACAGGTTGGCATAATGAACTTGTGACAACCACAGGTGGTTGGGAATTTGAGAGCCTTCTACAGACATATGTCTGGAATGCCACTAAGCAAATATCATACATGCAGCAAGTCTTTGGCCCCTATGAGGCACGTCAATGGACCTCCCTCGGTATCTCCGATGAAGTCAATGTGACTGTCATCCGCGAAGATTGGAATAATATCACAATGACATGGGAAAAGTATTTGGCAAATGAGACCTATTGGGTTGAGCGTCAGTTCTTCTACATCTATAACCAGACAACTGCATCATTTGAAACCTACTATGGATATACTTACTATGGCTATCCGCATGACTACATAATCAACGAGTGGGACTGGAATGAGGAGATTATAGTTCTGGAACCAATCCCCGCTGAACTTCCAATATTCTTTGATCTAAGCGAAACATTGTGCACAGCACAGATGATAAGCAACGAGCTCGTAGTAGACTTCGTGGGTCACTTTACTGACAAGATGCCAAAGACCGGCGACGGTATGTACTTCGAGTTCTTTGACAGGGTTGTTGGTCCTGACAACTGGTATTACGGTCCTGCTACATGCGGGGAAAGGCCTCGTCAGACTGAGAGCGAATATCAGATGGCTAGGCGGATCACTATTGAAACCCCGGTGACCATTGCAAGACTACTGAAGCTCGATGGAACAGAGCCATCTGGCTGGATGTTCCAGGCTGACAAGGGCGATCCCTTCAAGGTCCGAGGAAGACTTCAGGGAGGAAGTGATGTCGCTGATGACATTGATGCTGCTAGTCTGATGCTAAGGGCATATGATAGCTACTGGTCAGAGGAGGAGTACGGCTGGTCTGAGCTCACATACGAAATCGAAATGGGTGTTGATGGAATTCCCAGAATGAGGGCGTTCAACTTCACCGAGAAGCACAACTACACCTGGAGTACTTACATGGATTATGTCTACTCCAATGTGACTGGTTGGCACGACGAATACAATGAAGCCACTAACACTTGGGAGTGGATCTATGGCGAATATCTGGAATGGGTCTGGACTGAGGTTGAAGGCTACCATTGGCAATGGTGGTACTATAACCAGCTGACTGGGGAATGGCAGACCGAATACATCCAATACCAAAGTCCTGAAACGGAGGTTGTTGCAGACTTCTGTACAACATCTGGATTCTCAACTTGGACAGATGGCGGCGATTTCTTCCTGGAATTCGATGTTGTCATGGCACCTCATGTGCCTGATACAAACTACTGGTGGGAGTTCGCCTTTATGAACAACACCTGGTACGAGGACTACTCGAGCAGCTATGGTGACCATGAGGTTCTGAGTTGGGACCGTGAATGGGTGTATAGCTTTGACTACTTTGGTGATAAGGTATACATGGATCCTGTGGTTGAGAACCAGCTTGCGTTCCACAATGGAACCCTAAGTTCAGATTTCTTGATCGGCAAGGAGAGTCCTTACATTGTTATCGACAATGAAAAGCTACCAATCAAGGTGAGAGAGGACTTTGACCCATCCTGCGGAACAACTTGGACTGAGATGTTCTACTACAGTCATATGGACCCTGTAACTGGTAAGGATGTCTACTTCTATGAACTCATGAACGGGACAAAGATCTACGTCAGTTACACTGATGTTGTCTATATCTACAATGTTACATCTCTGTTCGGAGACTCCTTCCTTACAGCAATGAGGTACGATTGGGGTTGGTATGATGGGACGAATTCCTACAACTACTGGATTGACATCAATAGTGGGATACACCAAGGTGGATTCGAGTACTACGCAGGCAATAGCATCATCGAACTCTATGACAAGGTCGAAGTAGACTACAACAATGTGGGTCACTTCATCAGATATGGCACAGACAAGATGATGAACGTTTCAGACTGGTATTGGAGTAGCAGAGATGGGATGTACTACATTGAAGGTGTTGACCATAACCTCTACGAGATGATATGGAACGAAACTGACTATTCCTACTATATCCTTATCGGAGGAAAGTGGCAGATCTCTAGTTGGCCAGAGCGTTACTACCTTGCGGACTTCGAAGGCTCTGAAGCCATGTTGTTCACCTACGACCAGCAACGGCTCTGGTTCCATGAGTCTGAGGGTATAAAGCATGAGATGCCCTATCCCGGTGCGAATGCTCCATGGTACTATGAGCTGAGTCATACCATCTCTGAAGGAGGCTTTGTACCTACTACTAAGTCGTTGCTCTTCAACGAGAAAGCCTACCCAGTCTATAACATCTCGATGGACTACTTCGTAGACATCGCAGGTACAACATACTCTCTAAACTTGACATATGTGCCATACTCGGTGGCCAATGGGATTGACATCTGGAATCCAGCAAAGATTGGAGTAGAGGGAATCGTTGGAACATTCGACAACGAGCTGATATTCTCTGAAGTCGAATCGATTCAGTACTACACTCCTGACATGATGGGTCAACCTCGTTGGGACTTAGTGAATGGCTTCTATGTCATTGACCTCTTCAATGGAACAAAGTGGATCGCCAACTACTCAGATGCAATGATTCTGTTTGAATACCAGTTCGATGGTGACATCTTCTATTCAACTCAGGACTACCCCTACTTCTATGAGGATGGAAATAGATCCTGGTACGAATATGTTCAGATCGATGGCACATCCTTCAAAGTGCCTGATTATGAGAGTGCGACTCGAATAGGTAGTCATGTCGTATATACCCATGATAGTGTTAATGGCACAGTCTTCGACTTTATGTCGCAGACTTATCCTGTCTATTACTGGGGTCAGAGCATCTGGGGCTTCATAGTCCACAATGCTACACATCCAGGAACACTATTCTTGAATATGCACATGGGTGGACAGCCAATCCTCCAATTTGATTACTTAGGAACTCCAGTAGCCGCCACAGCTTCCTTTGAAAGCATCGAACGGATGCGCCAGAGGTGGGGTTATGCCCTGGTGTACGGTCCTGCTCCAATCCATAGTGATGTCTACAAGAACTTCTATGACCTCATTATCGGTGTCCCTGAATGGGGTATGTGGGGCCTGAAGAATTGGGATATCAATCCTGAGAATGGCGCGCTGGATCTTGACGGAGACCTAGACACAGTGGATGATCAGTACTTCATACAGGAGGAGTACACATCAACTGACAGCTGGACGCACACCTGGGACCGAATGGACGTCCATATAACTTGGGATCCAAACGGCACAATCTGGGGTGATGAGATGAACGTCTATTCCTGGTTGGGTCTAGACACATTCTCATGGACCTATGAGTGGTCACAGAACTTCTATTGGTACACCGCTGATATGGTTCCGCTCGACCCTGCTGAGATGCAGCGCGTCAAGGACACTCTGTTGACTGCTGAGGGCGATGCCCGACCAGGCTACTGGGACATCTCTTGGATGGCCAAGAATGTGACCTGGGCAGATCTGGTAGCCGAAGCTGAGACCAATGGCTGGGACTGGATCACCTCGAATGAGCAGACTTGGACCTGGATGAGCTTCGGTGTCGGTCAAGAGTATGGCACAAGTTACGATGACTTCGGTACGGAGCACTGGCTCCGAATCGGAATGCACTATGAATACAGTGGTTTAATGATCTGGGAAGATCTGAACGACAATGGTCAGATGGATGTCGACCTATTCGACCCTGGCAGCGGGGAACTCAGCCATTATCTGATCCCCGAAGCCGTTGGTAGTATAGGATTCGTCACTCCTGGCCAAGCATACGGCAATACTGACTCTTACGGCAATCTACACCTGGACCTTCTGGATGAGGTCACCTGGGGTGTGAACTTCTATGATGTAAATGGGACATCATTCCCATTCACTCTAGATGGCTACTGGGGTTGGTATGACGGATTCATGACTGGTTCTGACCTTAGGACATTTGATGAGCGACCAACTGACGTCATCATCGACGAACTGTCATTCCTTGTGCACTTCCAGGGATACATTGACGAAGAGTCACTGAACAACTACGCTGACATCAAGGTCGACAACTATGTTGGAAACTGGGATG
>JBHLQK010000058.1:0-14453 GCA_048884925.1 Candidatus Thorarchaeota archaeon | reverse complement strand
CCTGGTTCAGATGAGGCAATGGCTTTTGGGAAGATGTTGGAATTCCTCGAAGACACATCATATGACAGAGTAATCTTTGATACAGCACCCACGGGGCACACCTTGAAGCTATTGGAACTGCCGGACCTTCTTGACAGCTGGCTCGGGAAGATGCTCACACTCAGACAGCGATTGAGTTCAATGATGTCAGGCCTGAGGTCCATGTTTGGCGGCGGAACTCAGGATGAGTCTTCATGGGAGATGTTGCAGCGCACAAAAGACAAAATCCTAGCGGCTAGGATGCAGCTATCTGATCCTGAGATGACTCAGTTTACAGTCGTGATGATACCAGAGGCCATGGCTGTGTTTGAAACCCAAAGACTACTTGGCAGTCTTCATACATGGAACATCCCTGCATCCAACATTATTGTCAATCAACTCGTGCCTCCTAATCCCGACTGTGTCTTCTGCAGCACTAGAAGAGAAATGCAACAGTCTAATATGGTGGATATAAGAGACCTCTACAAAGACCTCGACATTACAGAGGTGCCTCTCTTTGACAAGGAGATTAGAGGTATAGATGGACTCACTGAGCTAGGGAAGATTCTGATTGGAGAAGAACAATAATGAGACGTTCACTAAGAATCAAGATTGGAGCTGCAATCTTCATATTCCTATTCTTGGCATCGGCACTTGCGGCAATCTACCTATTGTATAAGCCCTGAATGCAATTCAGGGAAGTAAGAATTAGACACCCTTTACTCTCTTAACGACGGGTGGACGTATCTTGTAAAGAATTCGACCTCCACAATAAGGACACTTCACTCCTGGAAGAGTCTTGAGACCTTCTGGCGTGACCTCTTTGTGACAGCTGTGACAGATGTAGACCATTAGATATCGCCTCAAAGAACCTGACAGAATAGTCGGTCCTTGCAGCATCAAGCCGGCGTTCTCTGCATATGAAGCTTTTCTTATGACTGGCATAGAAACGATGACTTCTAGAGGTCTTCCGTTACTTGGCCTTCCACCAAGCCGCTGCTCAGGACCTTGACGACTTTGACAAGGAGAACAGTTCCAGCAGAATACCCACCTCTTACTGTCATAAGAGGCCCTTCGCTCAAGGGATATACCATAGAGTACCCATGATGTGTCAAAGAGGGTTCGGCCACAACTCCCCGCACAATCGCTCCCACAATCTTGTCTTTTCGTTGTCGGTTGATTCGAGCTGCTTCTTTTCGAAGTGGGGCGCTTAGGGTATCTTTTGGATGCGGCTCGGGAAAGCCTGCAAATGCAGAGCCCGGTAGCGCTCTAAAGCCATACAAAATGATTCGTTCAGCACCTGCCTGAGCAACTTCTCTCATCAAGTGTATAGACTCTTTTACAGTATCAGGAGTTTCACCAGGCAGACCATAGATCAGATAGACAAATGGAGCCATATCGTGAGCCCTAGCTATTCTCACTGCTCGCAATACATCATCAGAGCTTCCACACTTCCCAATGCTTTTCAGATGCTCATCAGAACCAGTTTCAAGACCAATATTGGGAGAAATTCCCTGCATCAAAGATGAAAGAACAGCTGCAACCTCCTCGTTAAACAAGCAGGCCTTCATATTCTCAATGGAGAAATGGATATTTCCTGCAGCGACTTCTGGCGTTGATGTTAGACCAAGCAGCAGTCCACGTATTGCATTAGTGTTGGCTGGTGGCTTGCATGGGTCAGTGACATACTCGTGACCTCGATGGTAGTCCAGAAAATCAGGAGCCTCCAAGACAATTCTATGCACACCAAGCTTGATTAGCTCAGAAACCTCATGCACGATTGCTTCTGCTGACCGACTTCTTGGTGGCCCCCAAGTACTGGGCACGCTACAAAACCCACAACCAGGAGGAATGGCCTCTGGACAATCCATCCTTGCTTCCAAGTCAGGCGAATCACAGTTGCTACATTCTGTGCATTCCTGTCCGCTGGGAAGTGCAATCTTTGTGCGTCTAAAGTTGGAACACCCTCTTACAGCCTCAACATAGACACGAGCAGCCTGATATGCTTTATAGTCAACAATTCGTGTTGATGAGGGAACATATACTGATGAAATCTCGTCTGGGGTAAGGAATCTCCTAGAGGGTGTTAATTTTGGGGATTTCCCATCGAGGTAGGCAACACCTCGTATCATTGAGTAATCGATTTGCTCCTCAAGGAATCCAGCACTGAGGAGTTCATCCAAGGTAGCTTCACCTTCACCCAAGACCAGTACATCGGGCTTCAGAGCCTTTAGAACCGAGTCAGGATCAGATGTCACCGGTCCTCCAAGTAGCATTTTCCCTCTAGGATTAGTTCTTCTCCATTTTCCAGCTATCTTTCTCACTACGGGCAGATCCATGGTCATTGCACTTATGGCAATGTGTTGGAAGTTCTTCATCAGTCCAAGATTCGAAAGAACACTCTCTGCTCTAGCAATACGACACCGGATTTCGTGAAGCTCCAACACACCTGCAACTGAACGGGGACCGCACCCAATGGAGTCTCTCGAACTAGTGCGGCGTCCAGTCCCAGCACTCAGGGCATCAACAATCAAGACTCCGCTCTGCATATCAGAAGCCGATGTGTCGATAGTTCTTTACTTTTGCCTATTCCAGTGGTTCGTGCTCTGCTTAACGTTCACCTTCAGAGAACTTATATGCGTGAAAATAGCCATCTTTGTAAAACTAAACTTTCAGGAGTATTTTGCTGCGTGAGCGATGAAGGTGGAATATGCCCAAATTGCGGATTGCCGATTGACCTGTGTGTTTGTGAAACCATAGCTCAAGAAGAAGCCCGCATTACTGTGACTGTTGAACGAAGAAAATGGGGCCGTCTTACGACCGTTGTGGAAGGCTTCGACAAGACCATCGATCTTGGCGACCTTGCCACCAAGCTCAAAGGCAAGCTTGCTTGCGGTGGAGCTGCAAAACATGGCCATGTTGAACTGCAGGGAGACCATCGTGGTACCATCACTGCTGTCCTGGCGAAGCTAGGCTTCCCGGAAGAGATGGTTCAAGTAGATTGGACATTTCAGAGCGGAAGGCGGAGATAGAATTCTGACCCGGGTCGATTCTCGGCTCGGTTTGAACCATAAGACTGACACTAGTGATACCTATCCCAGAGCCATAGAATCGATTCCAAGCTTACGGACAATCTCTTTGTAGCGATTCCTAACTGTCACCTCAGTGACTCGAGCAACCTCTGCTATCTCTCTCTGCGTTCTCCGTTCATCAAGCATAATTGACGCTACATAGATGGCAGCCGCAGCAAGACCTAATGGGTCACGTCCGATGGTCAGCCCAATATCTCTGCTTCTCTGAAGAATCTCAACAGTCCTCAACTGAACTGGACTTGAGAGAGATAACTGAGAAGCAAACCGAGAAATGTAGTCGATTGGATTGCTAAGTGGAATCTTGATGGCAAGACTTCGAAGAAGCAGACGATAGCACTGTCCCAGTTTCTTTTTGTCGACTCTTGAAGCGTCAGCAACCTCATCAAGTGGTCTTGGCTTCATTCGTATCCTGCAGGCTGCATATAGTGTTGCAGCCACCATCGCTTCGATTGAACGCCCTCTTACTAGCTTCTTGATGATGGACTTCCTATAAAGTAAGGCAGCAAGTTCGCGGATTGGCTTAGGAATGCCTAGTTGAGATGCAAGTCGCTCGAGCTCCGACATTGCCTGTGCCAGATTCCTGTCCATTGAGCTATGGACACGGGATCGAATCTGCCATTTCCTCAGGCGATATATCTCAGACCTGCGAGCAGGACTCAGCTTCCGTCCCGATGTATCACGATCTCTCCAATCAATTACAGTCGAGAGCCCTTTGTCGTGTACAGTATACCTCAATGGTGCACCGACCCTGCTACGGGCATCAGCCTCCTCAGAACTGAAAGCCCTCCATTCCGCTCCTGTATCAATTCGATGGTCAGACAGAACTAGTCCACATCCTCCACAGACACGCTCGCCTCGAGTTATATCTTCAACAACACCTGTTGATCCGCACTCCGGGCATGTCTGGGTTTCAGGTTCACTTTTACTCTGACTAGCCCTCTCTTGAGCATCGCCACGCGCACGATCCAAAGCTGCTCCTCCGTCTCAATCAGGATGGATAAGAGCCTGCCAGAATTCATAGCAAATTCATTGCTGTAGACGACAGTCTCCCGGGACCACCTTTTATCCAGATGGAAAAATGCACTTTTAATTGTATGGAAATTCTGTTGGGGGATTACATGATCGTTTCTGATGGCAAATACAACAGGATACGCCGCTAAGTTGTTTGTTCCGTGCCATCTTCAGTAACAATCACAGTGTGCTCGGCCTGAGATACGAGTTCGCCTTCTTCTTCGGTCAAAATATGATGGGCAATTAATGCTCCGTTCTTTTGAAGTTCTCTAATACCAAGCTCCAAGTCCGCCTTGCGGAGCTTCTCAGCCATCCATCTCTTGGCAAAGGGGAACTCCCTAAACTCCTTTCTAGCAATTCCCAAAAACATCCTTGTCCCCTTGAATCTAACAGGAACTCTAATGGGGAGCATCTGGAAGATCAAGGGATCTGGTAGATCAGTCACGTTCCCGGAACCTGTGCTGGCAAAAGTTTCGATGGCATAGACTTCGCCTTCCTCAACCAATACTTCTGACTTTCCTGATATACATGGAACCTGTTTTTCACCATGCAGCTCGTACTCTTTCAGCTGATGACCTGAGAGTTGTTTAATAGGTTCGAAACCGGCACTCTTGATAGTGTCTTCGATCAGTGCTCCAATTGTGTTCAGCTTGGCACCGGGTCGCATCATTCGGATTGCCACCTTTGTTGCAGCTTCAGATGCCTTCACGATGCTCTGGTGTTCTGGATTGAGGGCAATTGTGAATGCACTATCGGATATGCATCCATCAACATGAGCTCCACAGTCTACGGTCACAAGGTCACCCTCAGCGATGACAGTGTCATCATTTAGTGGAGAAGTATAGTGCGCGGCGATGTTATTGATTGCAACATTACACGGAAACGAGATACCACTGGCCTTCTCCCTTATGTAAGACTCAACCGCCTCCACTATGTCGAGGACTTTAGTCCCAGGTTTCACCATTGGACGGGCTATATCTAGAGCCTCGCGGGCTACTACTCCAGCTTGTCGCCATTTGGTCCATTCATCCTCTGGCTCTTCTGACTCCTCGGTTTTCTCTGACTTCTCCTCAGACAATCCAATCACCTAGATGATGCACTTCCAGATGCTTTTGCTGATGAATAAAAGAGTGACGGAATGATGCACTATCCGCCTAGAATATTGGCAATGCGTTTAGAATGCCTTGCCATCATGAAGAACATATAGCCAACATTGGCGCCTTTGGTTGTGAGGACTGCAAGAATGGCATCCTCTCCAGCATCACAGACAATGACATACCCAGACTCACCCTCTATAAGCATCCTCACAAAAGGGCCTCTCTTAAGCTGCTTGAAGACCTTGATCGTCTGAGACTCGATTTGTATAGCCCTTCCGGCAATTACATCCTCTTCAGGTACCATTCCGGCATCCTCAGAAGGAGGAAAATGAGAGCATATTGGGAGTCCTTGCGAACGTGAGATGATAACGCTGGCTTGCACATTACCTTGGGAGGCTCGACTTAGATCTTCGAGAAGTTCGGTTAGCATTTCAGTCTTTGAGGACACGGTGCTGGACCTCCCATAGGGGGCTCTTCGTCAAAAAACCCTTCGGAGTATTTAAACTTAGGGCGAATCTCTATACTATAGTTTCTTGGCACCTGCCGCCTTAAGTGCCTCTATTATCCTTTTCAAACCTGCGCCCTTGTCAGCCTGCGCATGCTTCTCCAAGTAAGTTCCCTGAACCACAATAGATGCACCAGCCTCAACCGCTCCAACAACCGACTCAATGTTGTTGAACCCTCCGCCTGTGATGAGTGGAATGTCACAATATTGCGAAACTGCGGCAATTATCTCCGTTGGAACACCTCCGCCCTCGGCTCCACTCCCGGCCTCAAGATACACCAGTTTGAAACCAAGGAGTTCAGCTGCAAGCGCGTACATTAGAACCAGTTTTGGTTTGTCCCGAGGAAAACACTTAGCCTCACCAACCCATGCTGCGCTCTTCCCTGGATCAATCAGGAGATATGCCATTGGGATAGGTTCAATGTTGGAGAACTTCACCCTTGCCGCTGCAAGAGCCTGGGCACCAATGATGTAGTACGGGTTCGTGCTATTAAGAAGGCTCATGAAGAACATGGCATCTGCATGCTCACTAACCCCAGTGATGTCACCTGGAAACAGAATTGTTGGAATATCTACTGAATCTGTGATAGCCTTGACCGAGTCATCAATATCACCAAAGATTGTGCTGCCACCAATCATAATGGCATCTGAACCAGCTTTCTCAGCAATCCTTGCAAGCTCCACAACTGTATCCTTTTTAATCGCCAAAGGATCTGGGTCAAGTAGTGAAAAATGGCAGGCGCCCTCATTCTCTAGTTTCTCAGTGATATATTTCCATACCTTATCAGGCATGAGTGTGCCTCCTTGAAACAGACCCCCGACATTGAGACCTGCTTTTTACGGTTTTGGTGCATTGATATTTGTGTTTGAAAGCTGGTCTAAGACGAACTCTCATCCCTTACTCTCGTTCATCAAATGCATGTCGAATCCAATCAATAGGCATTCTAATTGCCAATCGTGGGCCTGAGAAGCGCATCACCTGACGAATCTCCTCTCTCATAGATGGCTTATAACAATGTACAGAACATTTCCTGCAGGTAGGCTTCGATTCACCAAATTGACAATGATCCAGTCTATGGATTGAGTAGTCCAATAATTCTGCACAGTCCACGCAGAGAGTCCCATCTTTTGACTTATGCCTCCGCTCACAATGGAATCGAATCATCTTTTCCACAGTGCGTTTCTCTCTTGCTATTCTTGGGCCACCTAAGCTCTCTGTCATGGACTTCGAGTTTCTGTGCCCACAGAACAGCCTTATCATGTCTTGGGTGTCGGATATAAGATGGTTAGTTAATCAAAATGCCATATGGTGTTTGGTTCTGAGCTATATTGAACGAAAATGCTTGCGATTCTCAACCTTTATTTAGCCTACATAGGTCCAGACTAGAAATAGGCTAGAAATCTTTTGTCTCATAACGGACAAGGGAGTGGCTTGATGACCACAAGCGATCCAAAACCCCAAAACGAAACTACTAATGAGAGCATGATTGTTTCGGCAGATAGTGAACTCAGAATTGGAGTCTTCCCATGCGCATGCGGGAAGAATATTGGTGCTGTCGTAGACATTGATGAAGTTGCGAGGTTTGCAGAAACCTTGCCAGGGGTGGTATTTGTTCAGACCAATAGATACACCTGCGCAGATCCAGGTCAGAATGAGATTCAGCAGGCCATCAAAGAGCACGGTCTCAATAGAGTTGTTGTGGCTTCATGCTCGCCTACTATGCATGAGGATACTTTCAGAAAGACCGTGAAGGCAGCAGGCTTAAACCCATACCTCTGCATAATGGCGAACATCCGTGAACACGTGTCTTGGGTCCATATGCATGAACCAGAACAAGCCACGTTAAAGGCAAAGGAGCTTGTGGCCATGTCTGTGGCAAAAGCAAGAACCCTTGTAGCTCAGCCCGAGCTGGATGTTCCAGTTACCCAAGCAGCAATGGTCGTAGGAGCAGGTGTTTCAGGTATGCAGGCTGCCTTAGACCTCGCAGAGGCTGGATTCAAGGTTCACCTGATTGAGCGCGAGCCAACTATCGGAGGAATCATGGCACTTCTCGATAAGGTGTTTCCTCAGAATGACTGTAGTATCTGTATTCTAGGACCCAAGATGGTAGATGTGGCAAGGCATCCCAACATCAATCTCATCACAATGGCTGAGGTCGATGAGATCTCGGGGTATGTTGGCAATTTCAATGTACGAGTGAAACAGAGGGCTCGATTTGTGGACCCTGTTAAATGCACATCATGTGGTGATTGTGTTGAGGTCTGTCCTATTGATGTTCCCAGCCGCACTGATCAGAATCTTACATGGAACAAGGCAATCAGCATTCCTTTTCCACAGGCAGTCCCCTCATCCTACTTCATCAATCCTGACGCATGTCTTGGAATGGATTTAATTCGATGTGGCAAGTGCATAGACAGGTGTGAACAGGAAGCGATAGTTCCTTCTGATAGAGACCGCATAATCGAGTTTGATGTAGGAGTGATTATCCTGGCGACTGGATTTGTGCCAGCTAATCCCAATAAGATTCCGAGACTCGGGTGGGGAAGATATCCCAACGTCATCACATCTTTGGAGTTTGAAAGACTGATTAATGCAGCAGGTCCTACAGAGGGGCATCTTGTTAGACCATCAGATATGTCAAAGCCCAGGTCAGTGGCGATAGCACAGTGCGTTGGGTCACGTAACTTAACCACAAGGACGGGCTGCTCAAACTACTGCTGTGCTGAATCAGTAAAGTGTGCTCTTCTCATCAAGGAGCACTATCCTGACACAGAGGTGACAATTTACTATCAAGACCTCCGGATGCATGGGAAGTATTTTGAGGACCAATATCTCAAAGCGAGAGAAGAGGGTGTAAAGTTCATACGGGGTCGTGTCGGTGAGATACAGCAATACCCCGATACTAAGAATCTCAGGGTTGCAGTGGAAGATACTACCCATAACAAGTTGCTCATGGTAGACTATGATATGGTCATTCTGTCGATGGGCGCTGAGGGAACTGCAGGCGACTTCCCACTACCAATATCCTGCACGTCAGACTCATTCTATATTGAATCACATCCGAAACTTCGACCTGTTGATACAAGCTCTGCAGGCGTCTTCATCTGCGGAGGTGCAGAGTCACCAAAGGACATCAGAGACTCTGTCATCCAGGCAAGTGCAGCAGCTGGGCGTGCATCTATAATCCTTCAAAAGGGAAGATACCCCATTGAAGCATTAAGCGCAAAGATCCTCCAGGACAAGTGCACCAAATGCGGGACCTGTGTGAATAGATGCCCCTACGGGGCGATTGCTGTTGACGGTACTGGAAAGCATTCCGTGATGGGTGCACTATGTCAGGCGTGTGGGACTTGCGCTGGAGACTGCCCAAGTGATGCCATCTACATGCCTAATTTCACAAATGAGCAGATAGAAGCCCAGATTGAGATGGCTCTCAAGGAAGACCCTACCGGGAAGATAGTGGCTTTTGCATGTACATTTTGTTCCTATCGGGGCTCTGACCTTGCAGGGGTTTCACGAATGCAATACCCTGCAAATGCAAGAGTAATTCGTTCCATGTGCTCGGGACGCTATCATGTGAAATTTGCTCAGAAAGCGTTCGAACTCGGAGCAGGAGCGGTCCTCTATTCTGGCTGTCACCTGCCTTCCGACTGCCACTTTCAGACCGGCAACCATTGGATGGTAAAACGTGAACCTAGGATTCGAAGGTGGATGAAGAGAAACAACATAGCAGATGAGAGGTTCAGAATTGAGTGGGTTTCTGCAGGAGAGGGGAAGAAGTGGCAAGGAATCATGAAAGACCTTTCAGATATCGTTGAGAAGCAGAAGCTGGAAAAGCCAGCACCAAAGCCAAAGACTAAGTCGAAGACCCAGCCCAAGTCCAAGACTACAACGAAGAAGACCACCAAGAAGAAAGCGCCTTCAAAATCAAAACCGACTAGGAAAAGCGCTAAGACTAAGAAGAAGCCAGCCAAGAAGTAGGTGTGATGATGACAGACGCAGAAAGAACGCACCTTGATGAACTAAGAGCAGCTGCCAAGCCATGCTTCCAGTGTGGTATATGCTCCTCTTCCTGTCCAGTCTTCAGGGTTGCCCCGGGGGTCAATCCCCGTCTGGCCATTGACGCAATTGTATCAACAGGCGAACTGACGGAAGAAGGCAACGAATGGCTCTGTGCGTATTGCCTCATGTGTGAACAGAGGTGTCCAATGGGGGTTTCACTGGCTGACATCTTGATTGAACTAAAGAACCTCTCTACTGCTAAAGGAAAGGCGCCCTTCAGCATTATCAAGGCCATCGAGTCCTTCTTCACAATAGGAGCTATAGCACCTGGCACCACGGGAGTAGAGAAAAAAAGAGACAAACTGGGTCTGCCAGAAATACCCAAACCAGACCCGGGCCAGATAAAGACTCTACTCGAAGGAACTGGTGCCTTGGAGATTTTGGAGAAGAACTTGGCAAAGGAGAGCTCATTTGTATGAAGTATGCGTTCTTCATAGGTTGCACAATGGCTTATCGTCTTCCCTTTGCAGAGAAGTCTATCCGAATGGTCGCTCCTCATTTTGATATAGAGCTTGTAGACCTACCTTTCACCTGTTGTCCTGAGCCAAACGGAGTTAGATCATTCTCCGATGATACGTGGCTTGTTTTTGCAGCTCGCAACATCGCGCTTGCCGAAGGGAAGGGTCTAGATATTCTCACTGCCTGTGCTGGTTGTCATGAATCTCTCTCCTTGGCAAAACATGAGCTAGACAATAAGCCAGACAGAAAAAGCAAAGCAAATGAGCATCTATCTACTATTGGTTTGGAGTATAAGGGAACCTCCACTGTGGTTCATCTTCATCAGCTCTTTTATGATAAGATAGGATTGGAGGAAATCGGGAAGAAAGTCGAAAGTCCTGTAGTCATGAGGGTTGTAACACATTCTGGATGCCACCTCTTAAGACCGGAGGAGATACTCCAAGTGGACTCATCAGAAGCTCCAATCAAACTCGACCAACTAGTAGAAACGTTGGGGATGGAGCCACTTGATTATATGGACAAAACAATGTGTTGTGGAGCAGGGATTCGAAGTCACGCATCCGATACATCGTTCTCCATCTTGAAGGAAAAACTGGATGGCATGGCAATGGTCAATCCGGACGCCGCTGTGGTCTTTTGTCCAACTTGTTTCATTTCCTTTGAGTCTGGCCAACGAATTGTCAACAAGAATTTCGGTACCGAATATAAGATGCCAGTCTACTACTACACAGAGCTCTTGGCTGTAGCCATGGCGCTCCCAGGAGTTGAGGGCTTCTTATCCGGTCATAGAGTGAAACCGAATCTTCCCCTTGTTCAGAGGAATTCTGCTGAGCAACGAATTAAGCCAAGAAATTCACCCTCTTAATTGGAGAAATCACTCCTAAGAAACGGGATAAAACGACCAGTACGTGACATGTAGTTCGTGTATTGCTCCCCAAAGTGCATAATTAGGTGCCTTTCCTCTACTAAGGAAATATAGTAGTAGCCTGGATAGCCAAAGAGCAATACAAGAGTGACTATCGAGGGAAGCATGAGGATGAGTCCAGCGAAGCTCAGGAAATAAGATGTATAAGAGGGATGTCTGACCCTTGAATAGGGACCGGTTTCCACCAAGTCTTGATCAGTGCTCATAGCCCAGGATGACGCCATCTCTTGACGAACAAATCTAGACCACCCATGTAGAATAATGCCAATGAGGAGGAGCAGAAGTCCTGAGATCCAAAAAGGAACATCAGGATCAAATAAAGGAATGAGGATAAGAAAGAATTCTCTTCCAGCACCATAGAACCATGCAACTGGAATTAGAAATACTATCGAAAAAGCAAGTAGGGTTGAAACTGATGCCGCCCCCATTGCTGAGGAGGGTATATTTGCACCGGGTTCTTTGAATACCCGTTTTCCAGCGCGTCTTGATTTCTTCACATCAAGATACACATGTAGCATCGCATCGGTCAGTGATAGGAGGCCTATAATTGGTCCAGCTATGAGAAAGTTAAGCATAAGCCACCAGTCTTGAAATGAAATTTCTATCTTTGGATGATATTGGAGAGTGTCGGTTCCACAATGCCTTAATAGCCGCTGATGCCGGGCGCAGACGCTCAAGAGGAGACTGATCGGGGTCTCCAACAGAGGCATTCGAAATGGCTCGTGCACGCATCGGGATATTCCTGTGTCATTGTGGTTCAAACATCAATGGGACTGTTGATATTAATAGGCTCATGGATGTGGTCAAAGACCTTGCTGATGTTGAGCATGTCGAGGACTACAAGTATGTCTGCTCCAAACCGGGTCAGGAAATCCTGAAAGATCGAGTGAAGCAACACAAACTCAATCGGATTATAATTGCCTCATGTTCGCCTCGTATGCATGAACCCACATTTCGCTCTATGATGAGAGAAGCTGGACTTAATCCATATCTCTTGGAAATTGCAAACATTAGGGAACACGTCAGTTGGGTGCATTCAGATAACCCAGAAGCTGCCACTGAGAAGGCAATAGACCTAGTACGGATGGCTGCGGCAAGAACGCGCCTTCTGGAGCCCCTCGAGGAAACAGAGGTGCTTGTTAAGAAATCTACGCTTATTGTAGGGGCTGGCATCGCGGGTATCTCTGCTGCTCTGGACCTGGCAGACGCAGGCTATCAAGTATATCTTCTTGAGAAGGAGCCCACCATTGGAGGCCATATGGCTCAGTGGGACAAAACCTTTCCTACATTGGACTGTAGCTCATGCATACTAACCCCAAGAATGGCAGAGGCGGGTTCGCATCCTAACATCGAACTCCTGACTCTTGCTGAAGTCGAGAAAGTGGATGGCTACATCGGCAATTTCGAAGTCACCATTCGTCAAAGGCCCCGATATGTGGCCACTGAGAAATGCACAACCTGTGGTGATTGCATTACGGTCTGTCCTGTGGATGTTCCCGCACAGTTCGAAGAGAACCTGGGCTATAGAAAGGCAATATACATCCCGTTCGCACAGGCAGTGCCCTCATCATATGTGCTGGACATGGAGAACTGTCTTGGATTGGATGCGGTCCGCTGTGGTAAGTGCATCGAGAGATGTGACGCAAAAGCCATCTTCTATGACGATCATGTGAAGCACCACACACTGAATGTGGGAACCATAATTGTGGCCACAGGCTTCGAGGTGTTTGACGCTACTGGCAAGGAGGAGTATGGATATGGTACATTCCCTAATGTAGTCAATATAGCGGAGATAGAGCGAATGCTAAACTCTGCTGGTCCAACGATGGGAAGAGTAGTTCGTCCCTCCGATTTAGAAGAACCGAGGAAGCTAGTCTACATACAATGCGTCGGCAGTAGAGACCATCAAACTAACAACTATTGTTCTCGAGTCTGCTGCATGACAGCAATTAAGCAAGCCCGGCTAATCCGTGACAAAACTGGCGCTGAAATCTATGTCTTCTATATCGACCTTCGAACCTTTGGGAAAATGTATGAGGAATTCTACGAGTCTACTGCGGCAGCAGGCGTCACGTTCATTCGCGGCAGGGTGGGTGAAATCATTCAGGAGGAAAGCAATCAATCACTCACTGTTCGAGCCGAGGATACACTTCTTGGCAAAACAATCCAATTAGACGGCATTGATCTAGTTGTGCTCTCTACGGGTATTGTCCCGCCAAAGTCTGCAGAAAATGTATCAAAGGTTCTTAAGCTTAGTCAGTCGCCTGATGGCTTCCTCATGGAAGCACATCCCAAACTTAGGCCTGTTGATTCGTTCACGGACGGAATATTCGTTGCAGGAATGGCACAGGGACCCAAGGATATTCCCGACACTGTGGCTCAGGCAAAAGCTGCAGCTTCAGGTGCGATGTCCCTGATGGGCAAGGGGAAGATTAGCCTAGAACCATTCTATTCAAAGGTAGACGAGGATGTCTGTTCAGGATGCCACATTTGCGTTTCCGTTTGCCCCTATAATGCGGTTTCAGTGAATGAGAGAGGGAAGTCGGAAGTCAATCCTGCTCTTTGTAAGGGCTGTGGAACATGCACCGCAACATGTGCTAGTGGTGCGATGATCTCGCAGCATTATACAGACCGCCAGATAGCAGCAATGATAGAGGAGTATCTTTCCCATTACAATTTGGAATTTGACTTCTAATCACATTCAAATGAGCAGTCATAATGACGAGTTATTATAATGGCATATTGTAATCTTCAAAATTGATATAATTACGATATATAATTTATAGCGGTTAATTTACTTTCAAGGGGCAAGTTACGATTGATATAGATAGCCGTTGAGCTTTACTGTACTCAATCGTCAGATTCAAGAGCAGGCCTATGGTTCGCACGGACAAGAACGAGTGGGAATACATAAGATGATTAATCAGGATCTGACCGTTGCAATTCTAGCCGGAGGAAACTCAGCACGTTTCAGGTCGGAGAAGAGCTTTGCGGAATTTCGAGGAAAACCCCTCATCTCGCATATGGTTGATGTTGCCAAGAAGCTATCTTCTGAAGTAGTAATCGTTGTGTCTGGTGAAGAAAAACGGGAGGCTCTAGAAGATCTTACCAAGGAGATAGGGATAGTAGCAGATCCAGAAGATTCGGTTAGGTGCGCACTTACTGGTGCCATCACTGCCTTTGAGTATACTGAAACGGATTACACTCTATTGTTGCCAGTTGACACTCCTCTTGCTAATGTGAGTCTTCTGAAGACACTATACCAACTGCGGAAGAATCATGG
>JBHLQK010000057.1:0-14541 GCA_048884925.1 Candidatus Thorarchaeota archaeon | reverse complement strand
CCACAGGGTAGGTTAGCGACACTACTGAGCCGTTCGCGACGGACTCGGATGCGAGCCCGTTCCACTTGCATGTCTTAACCCCAAGCCGATAGCAGTGTCCTCTAGCAGGATCAACTAGAGTTGATCACAATCATACACCTTAGCAAGGTAGACCTGAGTAGTAGAAGGTCTAGTGTACGAATCTTTTACACACATGAACTTAGCTTGATGAAGTACAGGCGTAACGGGGATAGTTGGTGAACTTACCCAATTAACCTGCACACTGCTGAGCATTTCTTAGACAAGAGGGGATTCCAGCACAGTCGCACCGGTCTATCTCATGTCCGCATCTTATTCTCGCGCCTGGAAATCGCGGACCATCATCGCTTGGCATTCGCCGACAGCATCAGGTCTGACACCGTTAGGGCGCGAAGGCAGAATCCACCCCGCGGCATCCGAATAAAAAGCTTTCCAAGGGTCCACACTTTCGGCGTTCTTTGCGTATTTTAGAGGATTCTGAAGGACCCTTAGAGATATAATTAGCTCACTTAAGCTTGACTCGGTGGCTTGTCACGAATTAGGAATCCACCTATACTCACCAGTAGTAGAAGAGTTGGCCCTATGAGTATTCCAGACCATGTAAAGACCGCAAGGCCTGATAGCAGGGCTATCTTCAAGATGCTGTTTATGTCATTTTTCCAGCCAATCTTCAGTGACCTCAGTGTAGCTATGCCGATCAGTATTGGGAACAATGCGAAGATCAGTGTGATTATCACTTGAGCGTTTGCAGGAACCTGCAGCAAAGCCCATGCCGTCTGAAACAAGAGTGCGGGTCCACTGCCTATGATTAGGAGGCCTGCTATGATGCCCGTCCATGTCAGAGCGTCGTTTTCAGTCCCAAACTCCTCACTTCTTCTAGAGTAGAGAATAACACCCAGAAGAAGGGTGATGAGCCAAGGAAATAGGATGGCAAGGATGCTTTGTCCTTCCCACAGATGTATGGTGATTACATTAAGGGCTACAAGAATCCACTCATCAAATGTGAATTCCTCTTGGAATCCTATAGCAAGGGCATATCTCTCTGCTTCTGTCGGGTCATAGATTGCCAAGTAGTATGTCCCGGTTTCAGGGACCGTGGTGTCCACATCAATGACCTCAAAGAAGGCGGAGGGTGTGAACCCTTCATACTCTTGATCCAACGTATAGTCATCATAGATCACGTAGCCGCTGCCCACGGGTATCTCAAGATAGTCCGGAGATGGCGTGGTGTTTGTTATTCCAGGGCCTATCAAAGCAAGAATTGGTCGAAAAGCTGACGCCTGTAGTTCAGCGGGGAGATTCAATATCAATCTCAGTCGAGCCCCAGCGTCCATGTCAAATGTGTAGTAGTGAGCTTCTCCAGCTTCGTGAAGCTCATGATACATGACCCATGATTTCAAGGGATTCTCGATTTCTAGTGCTGTGTCAAGGCTGTCACCCGGTTCACCTCCCACTGGCACATGCGCTGAAACGCCTTGTGCAAGCATAAGCAGGGTTACAGCAGTAATTAAGAATAAAACATAACGAGAGCGCATATTATCTCAAATAACTATAATTAATATAAAAAGTATGAAAGCGGCACGAGTTCAGTGCTCCTGTTTTGGAAAGGGTGATGGAAGGGCGGGGTGAGGACCCCGCCTTTCAATCGCAGAGCCTGGAGGTTATGGCCACTGCACGCAGTTGTCGAGCTTCTTCCATCATTTCTGTGTATCAAACCTACGAATGCTGAATATAAAGGCAGGATGAACGATAATTCTGTATGATTCGTCTAGCAAGTTTCTTCGCTGATTGAAGGGATAGGTCACCAAATCATCCAAATGTGCTAGATGATTCATCCAATCACAATATAGGCAATGTCAAGAAAGCCAATCGTGAGGTTAGCAGATGCAGGCACTCTCACCGGGTCAAATCGCGTTCGTCCTCCTTCTTGAAGCTGTAAGTGGAACGATTGCTCTGCTGGTTTCGCACTATTCCAACAAGGCATACCGTTTCACTCAGCAGAAGAAACTCGCCGACCTCTCCACAGGATTTCTAGTTCTATCGGCAGGCATGTATGGCAGAGTAATTGGAATCCTCTATGCAGTCATATTCTCGGACCTAGAGGTTCTAGGCATAGCCATCATAGCCACTGGTTTCATGCGAATAATGGCGTATATTCTATTCGTGATATCAACGCGTCATATAGTGAAATCTGTACCAGAAATGGCTCTGTTTATGCAGGTTCCTTTGCTCGTTGATCTTAATCTCGAACTGATCGCCATAGTTATTCTTATCATTGTGGTGCTGCAATCGCTGATGAACTATGCCTCTACTCGAAGTCGATACGGACTTTACGTTTTCATGGGATTCCTGCTACTACTCCTCAGTCATTTCGCAGCTGTTATGAACAACGGCTATTTGATTAGCCAAGTTCTGCAGCTCCTCGCCTTTCTTGCGCTTCTTGTCATGCTATACAAGGTAGGCAGAGAGTAATGAGTCGCAGACGGGCATATCGCTCAAAGATGCGCATCCTCGCTGATATGATGCGCGCCATCCAGAGTGAAGGTGAGGAAGGAGCAGGCCCGACGAAAATTCTCTACCAAGCCAATCTTTCCCATGACAGATTGACTCAGTATCTTGATGAGCTTGTCGAGAAGGAACTTGTTACAGAAACTGGCAATGGTGATAGTAACAGGGTCTATCATCTGACTGAAAAGGGTCGGGAATTCCTGAGTGAGTTTGTGAAGATGGAGAAGTTCTCCGAAGCCTTCGGGATTGAGATTTAGTGATGCCTCAAAGGTTTTAAGAAATATACCTTGGAATCTCCAAAGCCATGGGCCGGTAGATCAGACTGGTAGATCGTTCGGTTCGCAAACCTCAAGGATTCATCCAGAGGTCGTAATTCCGAAAGGTCGGGGGTTCAAATCCCCCCCGGTCCACCATTTATGAATGCCAGATGCTAAGGCATTTTACTGATTCTTCTCTTTTTCAGAATATGCCAGAGATATTGCGCAAAGAAGTAGACTTGAGCTTTGAAGATGCTGTCAAGAGAGTTGAAACACTCGCTGAAGAGGGAGGGTTCACAATCTTACTGACGAAGGGTATGCATGATATGTTCAAGAAGAAGTTGGGCATTGACGATTACCCACGTCGAACTTTCATACTTGCATGCTCTGCAGACCTCGCGAAGAAGGCTATGGATGTGTCAACTGATATGTCGCTTGTCATGCCATGCAGTTTTGTGGTTTCTGAGGAGGAGGGAAAAGTAGTCGTGACTCACTCTTCGATAATGAAGATGGGCGTCGAGCTTGGATTTGCTCCGGAAGGCCGAATGAAACCAGTGATAGAAGAAACTAGCATGCGGGTCCATAAGGTTTGGGACAGAATCTAGGAACCAGACATGTCGTGAAGCACGGCCGAAACCTTCACTAGACATCGTACTCAAGGTATGCATATGGTCAATCCGATAGAGAGCCAATGGGAGGCTAACTCACAAGCATTTGCAGATTTAATTGATCAAAAGGGGACGCCTCATCATCAGCACATCCTAAACCCCTGTGTGGAGAAACTGGTAGGGAATGTAGAGGGAAAGATGCTTCTTGATGCTGGATGTGGGGAGGGCTATCTCTCAAGACATTATTCTCGTAAGGGGGCCATCGTCACAGGAGTAGATATCTCAAATGCGCTTATCGAGATCTGCAGATCTCTGCCAAGTGATAATCTCAACTATCATGTGGGCAGCATCTGTAATCTCGATTTCATCGCTGATCGTAAATATGACGTTGTGCTCTGCAATCTGGTGTTGCTCAATGTCCCCTGTCTGAAAGAGGCTCTGGATGAATTCTATCGTGTTCTAAAGCCGGGTGGGTCACTAGTTTTCTCAATTGTTCATCCATCATTTAACTTCTATGGGCCTGGCAAATGGGAGATGGGTGAGAGGGACATTGATACTAAGAGAAGAAAGGGGCAATTCTTCAAGGTCGACCAATACTTTGATGAGCGAAAATACGATCATATCTGGAAGACTCGGGCAGGAGATAGCTTCCCGCAGCCAATAAGCTTCTTTCATAGGACACTCACCACCTATATGCGTGGAGTAATTGAATCTGGTTTCGTCATCTCCAGAATTGAGGAGCCCAGGCCCGTGGTTGATGATGACTTCTTCGAAAGAGAACGCAGAATACCATTCTTTCTGGTTGTGAAAGCCAGAAAACCTTCCATCAAGGGTACCTGATAACCATAAATGGATGTGAACATGTTGACACTAGTAGGGGTAGAAAGCAATGCCATTGAACCTTGATGATTTGGACTATTTGAGTATGGGAAAACGAACCAGACTCCATAGATTGATGTACAAACATGGACCTGGAAATGGACGCCTGCTTCTGTTGCCAATAGATCAAGGAATGGAGCATGGACCAGTATCATTTTTCCCTAATCCTCCAAGCGAAGACCCTGACTTTCAGTTTAGGCTTGCAGATGAGGGAGGATACTCTGGAATTGCGCTGCAATTAGGCTTGGCAGAGAAGTACGGACCAAAGTATGCTGGACGAGTGCCAATCGTACTGAAGGTTAATGGCAAGACAAGGATTCCTCCGGACTCTCATGCGATGTCTCCGATGACTGCATCTGTTGAGGACGCTGTCAGGATTGGTGCTGATGCTATAGGATACACGCTATACGTTGGCAGTCCTCGACAGGTTGAGGACATGAATCAATTCAGGAAAGTCAAGGCAGATGCAGATCGCTATGGAATCCCGATAATCCTCTGGTCATATCCTCGTGGTGAAGCAATTGAGAAGCAGGGTGGAAAGAAGTCTCTCTACGCAATAGACTATGCTGCTAGGATGGCAAATGAGCTGGGAGTAGCAGCTGTAAAGCTCAATGTGCCCGAAGATGATCCGAAGAAACGTTCTGAACAGCCAAAGCCCTATGACTCACTTCAACTCAGCTATGAGGAAAGCGTGAGGAAAGTCGTCAAGTCTGCAGGAAAGACGCTGGTACTATTCTCGGGAGGGAGTATGTTGAGCGATGAGGATCTTCTATACAGGGCCAAGGTCTGTCTTGAAGAAGGCGCAGCTGGACTGCTATTTGGTCGTAACCTATGGCAAAGAAAATGGGATGATGCGCTTGAGATAACTGACAAACTCAAGAAGATGATGCTGGACCTATGACAAACATGAAGCATCCTATCCCAAAGCCTTTTCCCATGGTTTTACAATCCTGCAGTAAGTGATGGGAATGACTGATGACCCAAAGTATTACAGTATCCAAGTAAACTGGGACGATGACAAAGGAGGAGAGGTATCTTCCGAGGAAAAGCAGGGCATTAAGATAGTCAGACCCAAGGGCGATGAGAGCACGCCTGATATGTATACACCTGAACATCTCTTCGTCGCATCTGCTGCGGCGTGTTTCATGAACTCTTTCATCTATTTCACTAGAAAGATGCATATCGAGTTCAAGTCATTCGAATGCGAAGGCACGGGAACGCTTGAACAGGTGGGGAAGAGTTTCGAGATCACAAAGATTGAGATCAAATCAAAAGTAGTCATCGACTCTGAGGACCTACGTTCAAAGATTGAGAGAGCCATCTATCTAGGCCACAAATACTGTTTCATAGGGAACAGTATGAAGGCGTCAATTGCTTATGAAGATGAGATTATTATAGATTGAAAGAAGAACTACTACCCCATCCAAATACTTTTTCGAATAACGATGAGCCAAAATTCTAGGTAGATTTTATTGAGTGACGAGTCACATGAATATAATGTCAAAGTTGATTGGACTCATGGAAGAGTTGGAAATTTCACTGTAGAGGGAAAGCCCGAGGTCGAAATTGCATCTCCACCTGAATTCGATGGGCCTGAAGGAATTATATCTCCAGAGGACCTCTTTGTTGGAGCAGCCACATCATGCTTCATGACCACGTTTATCGCATTCACAGTAAAGATGCGATTTGACTTCAATTCGTTTTCTTGTGAAGGGAAAGGCACACTTGAGAAGGTTGAGAAGGGCTTCCAATTCACAAAGATCCATCTGAAGGCTAATGTGACGGTTGAATCCGAAGAGCTAATACCCAAAGCCGAGAGAGCCTTAGAGCTGGCAGGAAAATACTGTCTAGTATCGAATAGCATGAGATGCTCAACTGAACATGAGAACCATGTGACCATTGGATGAGGTTCATTCCGAATCAGACGCAGGCGATCTGATGTGGATTACTTCCTCGGATTCAGGTAGAAGGACTTCCTCAACTGCCTCATCCTTGGGCTCTCCGAAGTTCAGTGTTTCGATTCCATGCATAGCTTGCAAATCCTTCGCCCAAGGTTTGAGCTCCGGGGAGATCCATGCCTCAGGAAGACCTTGGCGAAGAGAAAGCCCATTCTCACGTTTGAACTTCCAGAAGCCGCTGTTTGTTCTGAGCAATAGATTCGTATGTTTTGTGAGCTCGGACTTCCACTCCTTCTGTGGCGCCGGATAGAGCTCTAAATGAATTCCCTTCTCATCGTAGATCTCGCGATAAATCTTGTCTGTGATGAATGGTGTTATCGGTGCCAATGCCTTCAGAAGAACTTTCAGCGTTTCGTGGAGGGCAAACCATCCAGACTCCTGCTCATCTCTTGTGAACTTCACTTCTGAATTGAAGCACCTTCCCTTCAGTAGCTCTATGATATGGTCTGCAAATAAGTTCCAGGTGAATCCTCGAAGCTCAATAGAAGGGCTGTGAAAGTCCAAGATGTCACAGTCGGGCAGAATCTTCTCAATGACCTGATTTATTTCAGAAAGTATCCATTGATCTACTGGAGTGAGCCTCGTGAACTCGATTTTCTTGGGAACTGGAAACATAGAGATGAATCTCGCAATGTTCCAGAGCTTTGTGACGAATTTAGACACACCAGCAAGTCGATCCTCAGCGAATCGAATGTCACTTCCAAGTCCAGCCTCCATGACGCCATAGAAACGTATTGAGTCGGCCCCGTACTTCTCCACGAAAGGCATTGGGGGAGGCGAATTGCCCTTTGACTTGCTCATCGTTTCGCCCTTTTCGTCTACGATATGACCTGAAATCCACATTTCGCTGAAGGCTGGTTTCTGTGTGAGTTGATAGGTTCTTAGTAGAGAGTAGTATAGCCAGGTCCTCACGATGTCCTTGGCGTGTGGCCGCATGACGTTTCCAAATGCTTTCCTAAAGAAGTCCGTGTCACGTAAATACCCCACAATATACAGGCCGCTGATTGAGGAGTCCATCCATGTATCAAATGTGCGCTCCTCTCCTGTGAAGCCCTCTTCAGCACCGCACTTCGTACACTTTGAGAACGGGGGATCGTCCTTCCATGGCTGATAATACTTGAGTTCGCCTGCCTCTGGAAGCACTGGCTCTTTGCATGAGTTGCAGTACCAGATTGGAATCTCAGTACCATAGTATCTTCTCCTACTCACAGGCCAGTCTACAGTCACGCGATTCAGCCAGTCAATCAGGATTTGACGGTGATGCGAAGGAAAGAAAATGCCCTCCTTTGCAATTTTCATCAAGGGTTCAATGAACTCGACTTGCTTTACGTAGTATTCTTCCATAGCTATGAACTCAATGGGTGTCTTACTTCGCCAGCACAATGGCACTCTCTGCATCGATTGTTCTTGCTGAAAGAGAAGCCCAGTCTTCTTCAACTCAGCTATAATCTCCTTTCTCGCCTCGGCAATCTTCAAACCAGCAAATTCACCCGCATCATCAGTCATTTTACCATCAGGTGATATAGCTGCAATTGGTCTAAGGGCAAAGTCACGGAAAGCCATCACATCAGCCTGGTCACCATAACTACATACCATTAGCGCACCAGTACCAAACTCCATCTGTGCTGTAGGACTTTCAATAATAGGAACTTCAAAATCAAAGAGAGGAACCATGGCCTTCTTTCCAGCATATCCACGATAACGCTCATCATCTGGATGAATGAAGACAGCACCACAAGCACAGATTAGCTCTGGACGTGTCGTCGCAATCTTGATGGGATCCATACCTTCCACGTTGAAGTATAGATAGTGCAATGTGGTAGGTCGTTCCGAGTATTCTACTTCTGCATCCGCAATTGTTGTGCCACAGTCAAAGCACCAATTATTGGGCCTATAGTCGCTGTACACAAGACCTTTGTTCCAGATGTCAATGAAGGTTGCCTGAGTCACAGCTCTGTACTTCGGACTGTCAGTCCTGTAGCTTCCCTCGTCCTCATACGTGTTGAACCCTATTCCTAGTCGCTTGAATCCCTCTACAGTTATTATCTCGTCAGCATCAAGCTTCTCCTTGCATTTCTGCAGAAACATATCACGTGGTGTTTCATGCATACTTAGACCGAGGTCCCTCTCCACTCTCACCTCTACCGGAAGGCCATTCCGGTCGATTCCAAGAGGAAAGTTCACCTCAAAGCCCTGCATCCTGCGGAATCGAGCGTTGATATCAATCTGAGTGTAATGAATTACCTGTCCTACATGCATGGGACCGGAAAGATACGGAGGCGGTGTATCAACACTATAGAACTTCTTTCCCGAGTTGGGATTGAAGGCGTAAGTGTCTTCTTTGAACCAGAGGGCTAGAATTTCTTCTTCGGACTCCGGTTTCCATCGCTTTGACTTGATTACGGGTTCTAACTTGTTTGGCAAAACATCAATTCTCCTTGATGTCAACAAGGCTCAGCTGATGCTGATTCAATCCGCTGGATAGCCTGTGGATTAAAAGGGTTATGGGCAAACTTGTTTGACCAGTAATTCAGAGTCGAAAAGAAATGCTGCGGGACAATGACCTCTGTATTTCATCGTCCCGGTAGTCCTTCTTAAGCCCAGAGTTTTCGGCCTACATGGCTGACTGCTCTTGAATCCTGTCAATATCATTCAACCTAGTAAAGGATAACAGAGCATATCCCTGGCACAAAGAAAAGAACAATCAGCCAAACAAGCAGAACAAGTGCAGGACTAGTAAGAGGTGAGTAAATCTCTGATGGTTTTGTGGAACGAGCATCTAGATACATGAATGCAACCGGGGGGCATAGAAATATCATGAACATTATCGGGTTTGTCACAATGTCCGGACAGATGTAGGTCCAGTATAGGCTCTCGACGAAGATCCCGAGAGCGTAAATTATTCCAGAAAAGACTAGAAGCAGAATGTAGAGCACCAGCACGAAATATCTGGCTCTGAGGGTCTTTTGTCTGCTGTCTTCTGGCCCCCGAGTCAGTCCAAGAAACCCAATGATGAGAATAATGAAAAGAACCAAATTGATTTGCAGAAGAGGTGTCAAGATGGGGGGAAGGACTTGAAGAATGGCATAGGATCCACCAATTATAATGATAATGGAATCCGTAGTCTTTTTCCCTCCTTATCTACGATACGTTGTCTACCTGTTGAAACAATTGAACAAGTGTTAGTACGATTCAATTTCAGCATTTCCATTTTATCAATTCCCATTCCGTCTATGAAATTGAGGCCATGACGACAAACCCACAATAGAAGAGTGTGTTTCGGACAATCTAGTAAGCTCAATCGCCCTTTCGAAAATTCGGCAATCCTGTCCATTCAAGAAAGCTTCTTTAATGCCTCCAAGAAGATGTAGTTGTTCGGAGATTGCACTCGGGGATACAATATGCGAGCTGTTCTGAAACTAGGAGGTTCTCTCCTATATGATGACAAGGGCCAGATACTCACCGACATGGTGAGAAACTATGCTAAAGTAGTGGCTTCTATCATCAAGGACGGTCATAGCATGGTTGTCATCGTTGGTGGCGGGAAGCCAGCTAGGGTGTTCATCTCTGCAGCAAGGGAGCTTGGCGCAAGTGAGGCACAATGTGATTGGTTGGGAATCAAAGTTGCCCGCAATAATGCGGAGCTTCTCTGTGCTGCATTAGGAGATATTGCATACCCAAAGATTGTAGAAACGTTGGACGAGCTTGAAACTGCAATCCAGTTCGGGAAAGTTGTGCTTATGGGGGGTCTCAATCCGGGTCAATCCACAAATGCTGTCGCAGCCTTGGCTGCTGAAAGTGTGCGGGCAGATATTCTGCTCAATGCAACAAATGTGGATGGCATATATGACCAAGACCCCAAGAAGGCCGGAGCTAAGAAGCTGGAAACCGTCAATGTGGACCAATTGAGTGAGATACTCTCGGGATCTGGCACACGCGCTGGCGAGTACAAGCTTTTCGATCCTGTTGCGATAAGGGTCGTTGGAAGGTCAAAGATTCCGACTGTTATTTTCAACGGAAATGACCCTGAAAATCTTCGCCGGCTGATGAAGGGCGAGAAAGTTGGGAGCAGAATACTGCATGAACCGGACAAATGATGCCTGAAAGGAGAACCAAGAGTTGAGGAAATTGCTCGAGAAAGTATTTGCATCACGGGCTCAGACGCGAGTAGTTCAGCACTTCCTAGAACGTCCTAAGGAATTCTTCAATCTAAGCAGGATTGCCAAGGAAACAGGTTTGGCACACTCGACCATTCATCGTGTGATGCAGCCTCTGGTCGATATGGGTCTCGTGAAGGAGATCAAGGTCGGACAGCAGATTCGGCTATTCATCCTTGAAACAGAAGAAACAAAGAGCAAAATTCTCGCAGACTTTTATGATCAGATTAAGCCGCTTCTAGAAGAGATACCACCTGAGAAGGTATGACTCAGCTAGCATCTATTATGCACTCAGGAACTCAATCAGGATTCTATTGAGCTCTTCAGTCATCTGTACGTTTGGTGAATGCCCACATCCTATTAGTATCTTGAGTTTCGAATCCCTAATCCCCTCGTTGAGAATCTTCCCCAACTCCACATTCACGATTCTATCTTCATCCCCATGGATAACAAGGGTCTCTGCCTTGATTTCGGACAGCTGATTCGTGAAATCTATCGTAGAGAACCCGAGCCCAGCTGCTAGGACTCCTTCATCATTCGTGTCCGCTGATTTCTCCTTTAGATACTGGACCATTTCGGGATTGCTCTTAATCCACTCATCACTATATCCACTACGCAGGGAAGTCCAGAAGTATGCCTCGTTGCCACCCTCAACCTGTGCTTCTCTCCAGCTGTAGACGACATCAATCAAATCCTCTGTGATCTTAGGAGTAGTATCCACTAAGACTAGCTTATCCACCCGCTCCGGATACTTGAGTACAAACTTTTGAGCGATTATACCACCCAATGAAATACCAACGACATGCACCTTTTCATGTCCAAGATGTTCTAGTAGTGCGTTCAAATCATCTGCAACCAGGTCCGGTGGAATCATCATCCCAAGCTCTTCTACTGTTGTTTGCCCATGCCCTCTTAAATCAGGCATGATAATTTGAAATCGCGCTGCGAGGTCCTTCTCCTGAAACTCCCATCCACGATGGTCTCCACCAAGACCATGAATCAATAGAACAGGTCTTCCTTCACCAGCAACCTTGTAGAATATCGAGATGTCATCATAGTCAAAACGGGGCACTAAATCCTCTCCATATGTAGGCGAGTGCCAAATCCAGCCGATAAGCTTGTCGAAGTGGCGATTGCCGAAACTCCAAAATGACTATATACTGATGCGAATTCTGTGAATATTAGCCGAGGTAGCCAAGTGGCCAAAGGCGGTGGACTCAAGATCATCAAAACATCGCTTTGACTCCAAGGAGAAATCCACTCTCGCAGGAGTTCGTGGGTTCGAACAATCATGCACTTCGTATGGTCGGAGCAAATCCCATCCTCGGCACCATTTTGTTACCAGCCATGTATGATTATGAATCACAAGGATTATTGTCATTGCCATTCGTCCTGCATAGGTCTTTCTGGCAATAGAAAATATGTTTTAAAAGAGAGAAAAAGTACTCACGTTGCATCCAACGCGAGTACATCTTGAACCGTGAACGAGGAGTCCTCTCGCGGTTTGCGAGTTTCAATCTGCTGGAGAGGAGCTGAAACCCGAGATTCAGAGTCACGAGAAACCAAAGTAGATTATCTCCTGACATAGGTGTAAACTTGGAGCTTGAGCAGTTCATAATCCATGTCAGCCTGCGTCCACTTTCTTCGCACCTTGTTCTTCCGGTAGTTCTTAGCTAGAGCCATGATATTTCACAGGAATTACCACTCAGAATCAGTATATATAGCGGAGCCACATCACAGGGTCACGGAATAGAGTCACAAATTGTGACTATGAAATCAGTTGATTTGGCAACTACTCAGAAGGTAGAGTGTGAGGGGGAGCGTCATCCAGAGTCAATTCCCGTGCAACTAAAGCACGGAG
Source organism: Candidatus Thorarchaeota archaeon (assembly GCA_048884925.1). GTDB lineage: Archaea > Asgardarchaeota > Thorarchaeia > Thorarchaeales > Thorarchaeaceae > SMTZ1-83. The sequence continues at coordinate 2,295 of JBHLQK010000057.1, read as the reverse complement.
GTAGGACTCAATGGACCTGAGACGCTGTTCGTAAGTCAGTTCACTATCCTGAAATGCTCTGCGGCTCATTGCGTGATATCTTCCTTCCACTTTCACAATGATAGTGTTGCTGTCTGTCTTGACTAAGCGAATCAAAGGTTGTTGTTGGATATACATGATCAGGTCCAGCCACTTCTCAGCAGTGTTTGGATTGAGGCCTATGTCTTTTAGCTTGGACTTTGGAATAGGATCTTTGTGCTCTTCTAAAAGCTCGAAGATTGCCTTGGCTCGTTGAAGGAGGGTCCTTCTTGAACTCAATCGACTCATCTCACTATTTGATACAATATTGTATCTATAGATATAAAAATGGACTTAAGGGTTTTGATAAGTCTGAGGCGGCACTATGAGCGATGATGACCAGCTTGAGCATCTAACACAGTACTTCTTCATGCTGACCGAGAATCATCTGGGTAACCAGTATGGTAAAAGACAAGGCAGTGGCATGTCAGAAGAGTTCAAGGCACGATTCAGAGAGATATGGTATGAAAATAAGGATATGATGTCAGATGCTCTTGGTAGGAGACATGGGGTCAACTCATTTTGCTCTCCTGTCCACGTAGAAAGCGAGCTTATTGTGGCTGTCAACAGCCTCTAGATTTCAACGGTGCATCAATCGGCAAGGGGGGTTCGTGTCCTACATCATAACTGTTCAGACGAAAAGTAATTCAGTGATTAGCGGTCATGAGAACTGGTAGTCTTGTTGGACGAAACTGTGACGCATAACAATAGCAACACGCCCAAGCCACAGACAATCTTCATTCTTCTCGTCTTGGTGTCATTGATCATACCTCATACTCTAGGAATTAGGCATCAAAGCTTCTATGACAATTCACATATTCGGTTCACTCTGGTTGCGGCACTGTGGACAGTCATCCATGAATCTGGGAGCACGATTGCAGGTCCATATAGCTATACTCTCTTTCCATTCCCCAATGACGCAGCACTCCTATGGACTGCTCTGTTCATTCCTCTTCAATTGTGCACATCATATGTCGTATTCCAATCCGTAAAAGGAACTACTGAAAAAGAAACGGCCTTGTGTGTTGTAGTGATTGCTCTGGTCATCCAAGCCTTCTTGGCCGGTGCATTATGGTTCGGATTTGATTATTTACGCGAATCAGTCCTTCCGCTGCCAGTCTTCCACCTTGTGAGTCTATTCGTAGTGCAGCGGAACGTTAGATAGCATGTCCCGCTCTGTTGTCAAGACACAATTCAGAAAGACATAGATGAAAACATGGATACGATGCCAGATAATCTTGGTAGGAAACATTGAGTAAACTCAGTCTTTGTCATAGCACTGGATGACACACCTGGCAAGGAGCACACCTCGCTAGAGATGTTAAGGAGAGATGGCAATTATTGGTTCGATGATGCAGTTGTTCATACACCAAACGGTCGAGCAGCTTGAGGCCAGCGAGGGGCCATGGTCATCCTTCAACGAGTTTGCAAAAGCAGACAACAAGAAAAACTACGAGATTGCCTATTTCCAGCTCAGTAGTGCCGAATATACAGGCACAGCAATTGAATTTGACATCAAGAAGTGCTTGTACTCTTATGTTTTCGAACAGTATGGAAACCATTGCAGACGGCGATCCTAGATGTGATTTCAGATATTATCGCTTGTAGAAGGATTCGAGTGATTCTTACTTCTTGATTGCTTTCATCAAATTGGAAAGACTGTAGGTATTCACCACGTCCTTCTTTGTGACCCATCCCCTGCGAGCCTGAAACACTCCATACTGCATGAAGTCAAGCTCAGATGTATAGTGTGCATCTGTGTTGATGGCGACCTTGAGGCCCATTCTTGTCGCAGCACGCAGATTGCCGGCATTGAGATCTAGGCGCTGTGGATGTGCGTTAAGCTCCATCACAACATTGTGCTTCTTTGCTGTTTCAAAAACATCCTCTAGGTTTATCTCAAACTCCGGTCGCTTCAGAAGAAGCCTTCCGGTAGGATGCCCCAAAATGTGGACATGCTTGTTCTCAAGAGCATGACAGACACGTTCTGTCATCTTCCTCTTGTCATCCTTCATTCGACTGTGAACTGAAACGGTAACAACGTCGAGTTGACTAAGGACGCTGTCCTCAATGTCAAGACTACCATCCGCTAGGATATCAACCTCAGCACCTTTTAGAATCTTCATCTTCCAATGTCCAGAGGCATTCAGGTCATCAATCTCGTCAATTCGTTTCAAGAGACGTGATTCATCCATGCCATTTGCAATAGTCAGGCTTTGTGTATGGTCAGACAAACAG
>JBHLQK010000056.1:0-14639 GCA_048884925.1 Candidatus Thorarchaeota archaeon | reverse complement strand
AGGATGGAAACGGCCAATTGCACACCAAGACCAATCTGATGAAGCCCCATGGAGAGTAAGGCAACGGCATAACCAATCAACGGCAATATGCCAAAGACTGCACCTACAGCTACTGAGAGGATGACCAATCCCTGTTCGGAAGCCAAGTTTAAGGCCACAACACTTCCTCCCCCCTTTCTCAGGTAGATTACCGCACCAATTGTCATTGCGAATGCATATCCGCATGGAATTTGGCAAATAGGCATTACGATCAGTAGCGGCACGATTATCGGATTAGTTGCCAAAAGCAAAGCTATCACCGACATTGCCAAGACCTCGCATACAAGGAAGATGATGACTTTCGCCTGTAGATTCAAAAATGGTCGAAGTGGCAAGCCATCGAACACTGATGCACCCTGAGCATCAACAGACAAGAGACCAATGACTGAGAACCCCAAGAACGTCTGTGCATATCCGAGGCCAATGAGGATGTTCGTGCTCCTGATAACGCCCTCGGGAGACATAGTCAGAAAGGGGTACACAAAAATTGCCATCAGAAGGGGTATTGCGAAAATCATGATTGCACTCATGCTTCTGCTACCAAGCCGCATGTCCTTTCTAATTATCCCGGTGAGAGGACCCGTAGGCCTGAACTCAATGCTTTCTGAGGGCTTTTCATCTACCGGAGCGCCTCCAAAAGAGATCTCATGGAGAGCGCGGCCACTCCAACGGAATGAGTATAACGCAATTAGAGAATAAACAATCACTCCAACTGCTGCAAAAGCTGTAGTGAGAAATGGAATGCTGGCCCCATACCTAATACTGGCGCCTAGGAGACTGAAAGAGAATGGGAATATCCATGCCAGAACTGCGAATAGAGGAGAATTTATGCCAGCCACCTCTTGAGTGATAAACAGGATGAGAGCGGGCATGTAGCTCATCATTCCAATTGCTGCGAAAATTCCGACAATCAGCCCAAGACTTGTGATGATACGTATTGCAGTCCCCCACTTGGACTGAGGTGCACTGGTAATCTTGTGGTGAAACCACTTGGAGGATTTGACAAGAACTCCTATTGAAAAAAGCACTGTGATTACACAAGATAGGAAGGAAATGCATGCAATGATTGGGCCAAACAGCAAGAGGGTTCCAACAGGAAAAAGGACTAGAATAGCCAGTACCGGAGCGAAGAATATTCTCAAAAACGCCAAGGTGCAAAGACCATCAAATTCAGCAGGAAGGAGTGGTAATGTCGAAATCAACTCAATAGACTTGGAAGAGAAATATGCAGTTGTATTCTGCAGGTTGAGGACAAAAAGCAGGACGAAAGCAAAGCCCATGAACATGGTGAATGAGAAGACGAGTAAAATGGGAGGGTCTCCTGCTATGAAGGGCGATGCAGCAAGCAGGAGCGAAAGAAGGGTGATCATACCTATCATCATAGCTGATGAAACTCCACTCCACTTCACCGACCTCTTGAGAGTCTTGATTAGCTTTTCATTACTCTCGGTGAGCTGTGCGTAACTCCCCGGATTTGCTGTGAGCGCTGCATTTAGCCTAATCTCGGCTGCGACCACACCCGCGATGTACCAGAGCTTACTCAGATTCAGAAAACGCCCCCCTCAATACCTCCACACCGTCCCTGACTTCATCCTCTTGGTGGGTGAGCCGCAGGAAGACCTGTTCAAGACTTGCTTTCTCTTGACTAGCTTGCAGTTTGAGTTCCGGAAGTGCGCCTTCTGCGACCAGCCTGCCCTCGTCAATGATTCCTACACGGTCACACAGGTCTTCAGCTACCTCCATGACATGGGTACTGAAAAGCACAGAGCCTCCATCTTGTGAATGCTGTTGAAGCACACTCTTCATGATCCTCGTGCTTCGAACATCGAGCCCAGAAAATGGCTCGTCAAGAATGAGCAGACGTGGAGCATGAAGCATTGCAATGATGAGCATCACCTTCTGTCGACTCCCAGCCGAAAGTGTGAGAATCATCTGGCTATAGTATTTGGAGAAGTCAAGTGCTCTTACGAGCTTGTTCACACGCGCACTTGTCTTGATGAATGGCAAGCCCCTCACAGACGCGACGAATTCAAAAAGCTCCTGGGGAGTCAATGAATCATAGAGAAGCTGAGTCTCTGGCACATACCCAACTTTCTTCTTCACCTCGTATGATTCTTCAACGGGATTGTGGCCATATACATCGACACTTCCAGAATCTGGATTTAGAAGACCCATTATTATTCTGATTGTGGTCGTCTTGCCAGCACCATTTGGTCCAAGTAGCCCATAGATTTCACCTTCACGCACTTCAAAGGAGAGTCCGTCGACAGCACGGAGACTTCCGAATGTTTTGACCAAGTTCTTGATGTTCACTGCTGTCAGTGCTACGGCCCCCAAACCAGCAGACGATTATTTAGACCACTATCCAATCAAATTTCTATTTGAGGCTATAAGGATTCTGGACACCTTTTTCGGGCACTAGAGATTCGTGCAACATATGAGAGGGAAGACTAAGAACTATCTACCTTTGCATAGGATTCCACGCTATATGCGGGATCATATTAGTTAATGAGCTCGACATTAGGACTCTCCTGGATAATCCGTAGAATCTTCCGGATTAAACTCTCAGGAATATATCGCTTGGCATAGTTTCTGTGGAAAACTTCAGCCGTATAGGCTCATCTTCCTCAAATGCATCAAAGCCACCACGAAGGATATCTCTGAAGGCATCAAGATTCCTTCCGAGGAACAGGAATCCTGATGCAAGGACGTTCTGAATTTCGTCCCAAGACTCATCCATTGATTTCATGTTGTGTCCTTCAATGACAAATTCCTTGGTTGCCAGGCAAATCATCTACTCCAAGAATAGAGAAACTCTGCCTGGCAATGCGAATCTCGCTTTGCTCTGAGGATCATATGCTGGCTTTGCTGCTTCATGAATGGTCACCTTCATGCCAATCTCGGAGGAGATATGAATTGCAGAGTCCTTCAGAACAGACATCTCATCCTTCGCGCTCTCTGAGTGGTCCCATAGTCCATTTTCTTTTGCAATTCGATCTACGATACCCTTGACTTGTTGTCCGTGTTTGCGGAAGTCTGGATTTGACATCAAATGCTTCATGATGTCTCCAACAATCAAAGAAACTTCATCATTCCTTATGCTATTCATGGCTTGGAACATCCATTCAGGCGCTACGTAGATGTGTACATGAGACACCTTCTTGTCTTTCAGCAGCTTTGTAATCTCTCGAATGTCCCTGACCGTGGCTTCGACTACCTGCTGGGCCAGTTCAGCTGAAGGGTCAATCATCTTCTTGTCCACCTTAGGCCATTCAGCTACTGAAACGAACCCTTCGCGGTCCATTTTGGACCAGAACTCCTCACTGACATGGGGAGTCATTGGTGCAATCAACCGGACCCATTTATCGCACACGTAGGCCATTGTCGCATCGCGTTCTTCCTTTGGCACTTGACGTTTCAAGTAGTGATTTACTACACGAATCATTTCCGACATCACTGTGATAGCGTAGTCTCTAATCCTGAAGTTATCTAAGTAGTCCGTACACTCCTGTACTATTGAGTTGACTCGAGACAAAATCCATCGAGTGATCTCTGTTGGTTTGTCCTTCTTGGAGTAAGCCTTGGGTGTCTTCTTTGAGTACCTCTTCATGATTTCACTGAACTGCCGAATGCGATTCCTTACAGCTGGAACATCACGCTCTCGCCAGTCCATCAGACTGCCTGGTTCAGCAGCTGAAACAACATAGGTCCTGAAGACATCAGCCCCGTATTTCTTGGGTATCTCTCCAAGAGGAATTGTGTTGCCCTTGCTCTTGGACATCTTTCCGCCTTCCATGTTCATATGCTCATTGAGACTTATGCATTGAATCCAGTGTTTTTTCGGAAAGATTGCCGCATGATGGAAAATCGCAAAGCTGAGATGGTTCGAGATGTGTGATGGAGCGGTATGCCGCTGGTCGTTTGGATACCAATACAGGAATTCCTCGTGCATAGATTTCAGCAGATCAGATGCAACTCCTGTTTCCTCTGCTACCTTCTCGACTTTCCCTTTGCTCAGAAAGACATAGTCGAAGAAACTCAGTGTTAGTTGTTCTGGCTTTAGCTTGTTCTCAGTTATTTTGTGAGCAATCGTATAGAAGGCCATGTATATAGTTGAGTCAGATAGAGCTTCTATAATCCAATCGTGGTCAAAGGGCAAAGGAGTCCCAATTCCTCTTCTCCTTGCACACGGTCTCTGAGCTAGCCAGTGGAATGTTGACTCAAACATGATTCTGAAGTTATCGGGGATTATTGCCATTGTATTCAATGCATCCCAGGCTTTATCCTTCCATCCGGGGCTCTCATAGTCCAAGAACCATTGCCCAGCCAAGACAGCAATCTGCACATCAGTCCCGCACTTGCAGACGACAGGCCGTTCATCGGGTTCGTAGAACACGTCACCTAGATTCTGCGACTTTAGCCACGCAACAACATCGTCCTTGACTCCACTCACTTTTCGGCCTGAGAAAGGTCCACAGTTTTCCATCATGACTCCATCATAGAACTCAGCCTTGTAGACTTCCTGAGTAGCCTCTTCCAGCTTCTCATTGTCCTTCTGTGAAGCTACTCCAAGTTTCTCAACGGTGTCCTTTGTTAGGAATTCGCTCCCACCCTCGATCTCGATCATCATTACAATCTCGATCTTTTGCACATCATCCGCTGAGATTCCATATGCCTCCAAGTCCGTTGGATCATCCCTTAGATCCCGCAAAGCGATGTAGTCATAGGGCGCGTGACCAGGGACAGAATATACAACTCCTGTGGCATTATCCACATCCACGAAATCTGCTGGAAGGATTGGAATGTTTCGACCGTCATGAACTGTCTTGCATGATTTGCCAACAATCTTGGAACCAGGGATTTTTTCCAGGATTTCTACATCCTTTGCCTGCAGCTTCAACTTCTCTACTGCAGCGGAGGAAACGATCCATTTCTCTCCATTGACATTGGCCTTGACATACTCAGCGGTGGGATTAATCCACATGTTGGTTATACCAAAGGTAGTTTCAGGCCGTAAGGTTGCGGCGACAAGATATCCGTCTTCGAAGGGGTATTTTATCCCAGTGAATTCCTTGACCTTCGCAGTAATGCCCTCTAGCAAGTCATCCTCACCAACTGGGTTTCCGCAGTTTGGACAATACAACAGTGGATGAGACCCTTTCTTTATGTAGTTCAGGTCCATGAATTTCTGATACTGCCATGTGATGAAGCGATTATAGATATCATCCCCGGTTGTGAACTTGCGTCGCCAGTCAATACTGTACCCTAGAGCCTTGAAATCAGCGGAGATTGCATCTGCGAAGAACCAAACTGTGACCCAAGGATCTGTGAACTTCTTTACCTGAGCATCGACCTCTTCCTCGCTATCTAGATACACCCGAAGATCACGCTTGTACTGCTCAATTGCTTCAGGATCCCCATTCTTGACTCTGTCTACCATACCCAAGATTGGTGTGCCCGTAATGTGAGATGCCATTGGATACAGGACATTGAATCCTCGCATTCGCTTATATCGTGCAATTAGATCTCCCACTGTATACGTTCTACCATGCCCTATATGTAAAGCACCATTGGGATAAGGATAGGGTACAGTTAGGAAGAACTTCTTGAGTTTCGGGTCAGGATCCACTTCAAATATGCGATCCTTCGCCCATCGTTTCTGCCACTTCTTCTCAATCTTGGCTGACTCGCTCATCTCTGGATGCCTCTGTTCATTCTTGAAGTGCTAGTAGAGCCGTAAATAGTACCCGCTATAAAGGACACGCAAAAGTCATTCGTTCTAATAATCGAGAACGCAATCCATCCTGGCTCACTCAAAGCTGTTCACGTTACCGCCCCTTATTAGAGCTTTGGACAACTGGATTTGACCATGACTTGCAGGCCGCCAAGGATAGAATGAAAAGGAGTATCGGATTCACCCGCTCCATGAGCGACAGTTGGACGCGAGCATCCAGTTCGGAATATATTGACATACATAGTGAACTGCTTCCATATCAACGCGTCCTGGATTTCTTTGAGAAAGTAGAGTCGGAGTTTGATGTCCTGAAATATTGCAGTGGAGCAAATGATGGGGGAAGGTGGATATTTCAGATCTATAGTATTGAGTTTGTCAATGAACTTGCAGACCTACTGAATAGCTACCTGAAAAGTCGAAGTCCAAATGGGACCATTCTAGAGGTAATGAGTGGGGATGGAAGACTATCTGAATTCTTGAAGGACTTTACAAAGACCAACATAATTTCAACCGATGCACGGATAGGAAATTATGGTATCGCATATCCAAAGTGGGTTGAGAACTTAGATGCCATCGAAGCTCTGAGAGCGTACAAACCGAATGTTGTAATCTTGGCTTGGGAGCCATTCTATTCGTCGGTCGGACTGGATATTGTTGAAACTGGTACGCCTACGATATGGATTGGTGATAGAAGGCATAGCGCTGTCAACTCAAGCCTGTTTGATAAGAACTACATCAGAAAGAATAGCAGGTATGCTCTTGGGCGTCATGACTCATTTGCGGCTCGTCAGTTTGAAACTGATGTCTATCTCTTCAACTGGGATTATGATAATGATTGAAACGATTGGATTCCGGGGAGCGAACGCCGGATTCAACTCTACGTGTATCCTCCTGTCCTTTCCGCTTGACCGTGTTACACCAACTCATATTCCTGTGAACCGAGTACTAGCATCAATTGAGAGAAGGTCTTCTGATGGTGAAACCCACGGTAGACGCGATAGACGTAGACGCCAAAACGGGAACGACATTAGGATTCTATACCTATGGTCAGCACAGGCCTAATGTTCTGATAATCTCCGGCAGCAACGGTCTTTCTGCCACAGATGTCTATGCAAGCTACTTAATTATGAAACATCTCCAAGACCTTTCGCGGGTGGACGGCTCTGTAACACTCCTCCCCGTTGCAGGTCCTCTTGCATTCAGGTTGGGTACAAAGGTATCGCCTCTCGACTCTAAAGATTTGGATACTGTTTTTCCCGGTGATGAGCATGGTACAGTTACGCAGAGAATTGCATGGGAGATTTGGAGAAAAGTCTCCCAGGCGGATTATGTCATCCATCTAAAGACCGGAGTACAGTCCTGCATCAGCCATTCTGTAGCGATGCATCGAGAGTACATCCATGTAAGAAATCTAGCGTCGCAAATTGGGCTACCTCTGGTTGTGCAAAGTCTAGGAAATAGAGGCGCATTGACAACAGAAGCTGCCCATGAGGGCATTCCAGTCATTACCATTGAGATGCGAGGGGAAAGGGAGAGCATAGAACCGCAAGCCGCGGTAGAAGTGAGAGAATCTATTCTAAACTTCATGAGAATGAAGGATATGATACCAGGCGACAGTATCGATACGTCTAGTGTCTACACTGGCAGGACAAGACAAGTCAACATTGATACTGAGGGATTCTTTATTCCAAGCGTAAATCTAGGAGAGGAGATAAGGAATGGGGACATCCTGGGAGTTGTACAGGATAAGTCTGAAGTTAGATGCCCGTATGACGGCACGGTGGTTTCCTTGAGTCGGATGAACTACCTGTTTGAGGGAGACATGGTTGCAAGAATCGCATCACCGTTGGTTGATCAGACTATAGAGCAAGATGCAGACCAGCCCTCAGATACTGCGCCGCGGAGGAAATGGTAGTGGGCTGTAGTTGTGGCCATTCTGAGCATCTTATGTGCACCAATGTTGGAGATATGCGTCTCAAAGAAAAGGGAAGGCTGCTCTTAATCGGAAGCTGCATGAGCAGTCGCTATCCTGACATCGTTGAAAAGCATCGAGAGAAGAATGGGGGATATGCGGTCCTCAGTGTCTGCCTGGAGGAAACCCATGCGAATCAGGCCGGTTTCAAGATTGGTTCGATTGTGAGATACTCGCAATTAGATAGATTGACGGTATTAACTGTGGACGGGAGCCCTCATTGCGTTCAGCTTCATTTTCTAGTAGAGGACATCAAACGCCACTTCACTCCAGAGGTGGAAACTGACCACTATGTTGTTGAAAAAGGAGTGGTCCACCAGGTGTCAGCTGCAGCAGTCAAGAGAGCACGGCATCTATCGAAAATCATACCATAGCGGTTTCAGGCCTGAGAACTCCTAATGCGAGGCAGCATGAATCCAGCTTGCTTGCGATACTCGAGATATTCTTGGCCATAGTGTATGACTAGCTTTCTTTCCTCGAGATACGCTCCAATGATCACATAGACAGACAATGCAATCGAGAAGACTATGACCCTGTCAAAAGGATAGACTGCAGCAAGTCCTAGGAGCAGCAGGATAGTGGCTAGATAAAGGGGGTGTCTAATGCGGGAATATATGCCGTCTGTAACAAGCTTGGCTTGACGGTCAGTCCTCATGTCAGCTACAGTACTCACAGATATCACACGGGACGCCATCAGAGTCACCACTAGACCAATAATGATCAGTACCACGCCAGACGAGAACAGCAATGGTTGAATTAGGCCCGGTTCTAAAATGAAATAGAACCAGTCCCAGTAGTTCATTGCAATGAAGGCGACTGCAATCCCAACAATGCTTGTGGCATTGAATAGCCTGGCATAACCCTCCTTCCCCCATCTGTCAATGATTCGGTTCTTGACCCTGAGAGCCGATATGCCGCTGTGCTGAAGTCCGAAAATCAGCACTCCTAAGACAATCAGCAAGTACTCTATCACTTTGGTTCTTGTCAGGACTTTGAGAAAGTCTTATAAGCCTAACCATCGTTAATTAACCATAGTTAACATATAATCGAGATGAGCAAATTTGGAAACTAAGAATCCATTTCAGCCATTGATATTTTCGGAAGATATTGTGGTCGCTGTTAAGAAAGACGGTGAAGACAAGAAAGTTGATGCAAAGCGTTACTGGGTCCGATACAAAGTCGGAGAGAGCAGTGACATACGCTATGTCGATGGAGGAGAAGATGACATTGCCTCTATGGAGGATAAGACTATCTTCATGGTTCCATCAATTCATAGACTCAGTGGTGACCCATTCCACTATGACGCATCAGCCACAGAGAGAATAAGTGGCAAGGACAGGATAGAGAATGATATGCAGTTATTGAATCGACAAGCAGCATGCGAATCGCATGACATGGTCGAGATCATCTATGAGAGCCCTGGAGTAGAGTGTTGTGCAATGACCAAGGAACAGGCCGATGAGCAAGAAGTGCCTTTGCAGTACATGGCAGGGTACCTTCTGGGGAGGAAAAATGGACTAATGAAAGTCGCACTCTCAAAGACAGTCGTGGATGAAACCAATCACACCTACTACGATAGCATTCATGTCATTCCTGAAGCAACAGTCAAGGAATGGAACTGCCTCGAGTAGTTCATGCTTTCACTTTAATCCCGCTATGAAAAAAAGGCGGACGCCCACTCCATTCTCCATGGACTGGCTGCCCCCACACAGCCAGACTCATCGGGCGTCCGCCAAACCCTCTGAGTTTTGTCGGATTTCTTTCAGTTCGATGTATTGTTTCGAAAACATACAGTACATCTTTTCACGGATGCTTACACTTATATAGACATAAATTAGCGCTTCGGGACACACTCCACTCGGAGTGACTTTTGTTCGCATTCACACTCTCAGTATGTTTGCGGCCATTTCCGGAGTGGAGCATGCAAGGTGATCATGAATGGCAAAACCAGCCCGCTCCATGACGAGCAGACAAAAAGGCGTGGCAGTCTGTTCCATATGTGGAGGTAACGATTTATATGAAGATTTGACTCGAGGCGAGAGCATCTGCACATCGTGTGGGTGTGTCATCAACGAGAGGCATATTGACTCAGGTCCAGAGTGGAGGGCATTCACTGCAGAAGAGAGAGATGCAAGAGCCAGAACAGGCTCTCCGATGACTCTAACAATGGCAGACAAGGGTCTAGCAACGACAATCGGTTGGAGTGATAGAGACGCAAACGGAAGGACAATTGCAGCTGCTTCTCGTGCTGCAATCTACCGGATGAGAAAGTGGCAAATTAGGACTCTTGTTCACAGCTCTCAGCACAGAAATCTTAGCATAGCAATGAGCGAGATGGACAGGCTGACGTCACAGCTGGGAGTTCCTCATGAAACCAAAGAGACCTCTGCGCTAATTTACAGAAAAGCGCTCTCAAAGAGACTTGTCAGAGGACGAAGTATCGAGGGCATGGTTGCTGCAACCATTTACCTTTCCTGTCGAATTCATAAGATTCCCAGGCAGCTCGATGAGATTGTCACTGAGGCCAGAGTGAATAGGAAAGAGCTGGGTCAGTGCGTAAGACTCATTCTGCGGAATGTTGACATCAAGGTACCAATACCTTCAGCCAATGATCTCATGCCGAGAATCTCTGCAGATCTTCAACTAGATGGAAAGACAATCCAGACCGCAATGGGCATCATCAACGATGCGCGAAATCAGGGAATCACTGCTGGAAAAGACCCAGGTGGTCTTGCAGCTGCAGCACTCTATATTGCCGGAATCATCACAGATGATAGACGCACTCAGAGAGAGATTGCTGAAGCATCGAACGTTACTGAGGTCACTGTTAGGAACAGATACAAAGACCTCGCTAACAGCCTAAAGATTACAATCAAGCCGTAGTGGTGGGAGTATCCCCCCTACCGCTACCACTTCTTTTATCCATTATATTCATTTGTGTGAAGATATCGACTGTATCGACACCAATGAATCAGTTTCTCATCGCAATGTGTGGTATTCCTTCCTCAGGAAAGTCAGTATTGGCTAAGGCTATACTTGAGAATGTTCGAGGGAAAATGAAAGTTGAGATTGTGAGCACAGATGATTGGCGTGATGAGGGGTTTTATGCAGATTTCAAACCTGAGAACGAGCGACAAGTCAGAAAGGATGCACTGAGATATACAAAAGAATTGATTGGAAATGGAGTTTCTGTTATTCATGATGACACCAACTACTATACAAGCATGCGTCACGAGTTATTTGAAGTCGCCATCGATAGACCATGCAATTTCGCAGTCATTCATGTTTCCACTTCTGTAGAAACAGCAATTCAATGGAATAAGGAACGGGGCACCCTAATACCTGAAGAAGTCATCCTGAGAATAAGTGGAAGACTCGATCCGCCGGGCTCCAAGTATGCATGGGATACTGCAATTTCGGTTGTGGACATGAGTATGCAAACAGCAGAAGTAGCTGCGCGAGAAATAATGGAGAGATTAGAAGTACTTGTACCACTCGGAAATAGCATGAATCATGTGATGACGAAATCACCATCCTCGGATGCTTTGATTGATGTAGTCACACGCCAGGTTGTGACCCGTTTTCTAGGGGAGCACCCTGAATATCGAGGGGATATGCAGGTTTCGAGATTAAGAAGAGAGTTGCTAAAGGAGGGAAAGAGAGCAGGAATCTCCCCAGACAAGATAGAGCAAGTGCTAATGGAAAGGCTGAAGAATCTGGATATTCATGCTCCTGATTGAGGGGCTTGGAGTCTATTTTATAATGAATGAATTACAAAATAATGATGAGGACGTTGACCTATGGTTTGGCGGCCTCCAAAGAGAATCGAACTCTCATCGCTTGCACGATCATGGGTTTGAAGCCCACGGAGCCGGACCACCGACCCTGTAGGAGGCCATATTCTGCTTAGGGATTACATTGGACTTAAGCTTAGAGGTCGGACACTCAGATGTAGCGTGCAATGATGTCCTGTGTTTCCTTCTTCCACTCCACACTCTTCTTAGCCAGTTCCATAGCAATATTGCTCGGTAAGACTTCATCCCTGGGCACTGCCTCGATTCTGGAGAGCCAACCCGAAGTGGTCAAAGTAAGTGCATGGATGTCTTCACCCTCGGTGGCTTTGATTATCATCTCTCTACCGTGTGCGAGCTGGAAATACACAGTACCTGCAGAAGCTTTATTGAGAATCTCAAAAACAATCTTGTCCCAGCAGGTCTTTGCAACAAGCGCGCGCCTTAGCTTCCCTTTGTCCTCGTCCGGGAGAGACTGATACTTCTTCATTGAAGATTCCAGTGATTGAGCAATTTCATCCAAGTAGACTTTTAGCTGGTCGCGATTATTAGCCCAGCCAGTTACCTCCACTACTCTCTGTGCTTCCTCCACCCAAACACGCACATCAGCTTCAGCTTCCTTTGATGAGAAGACTGCCTTTCCCTTGTATATCTGACTCTCAGCTTCGCTATACTCATTCAGCAGAACGCCTGGTTTCGAAGCGACTGCATACCAAGCCAGGCGAAACACAACTGCTGAGTCTGGAATGTCGTAGCTTATGGTCTTGCTAATTTCGGTCTTGTCACCGATTTCTTCCAATGCGAAGCCCTCCCTCAGGCCGGCTATGACCTAGCGACTGACCTCCTTAAAGAGTTTCGTGGTAGCCTTCTCTATGTCATCCCTAGAGGCGCCTATAGCGGCATTCATGACCAGATAGCTATGTGGATAGTTGTCTATACAAGATCCGAACGCGCCCTTGGGTATTGCCCTTGGACCAGTGACGCGAGCATTGTAGAGTTGGCCTCCGAGTGCTTCGGCATCGAGGCCATCAAGTGTCATTGCAGATGCCACTGGGTTGTCAATAGCAAGAACTCGCTGACCAGTAGACTCAGCAATCTCGGTCAGCTTTGACTCAAGTGTGAGTCTGTTCTCTATTTGCTCAGCTCTAAGAACTGCATATCTCTCACGACCAATGGCAAGCAGAGCACCCAATGTCTGAGCCACCGGAGCTGCAGATGCCCTTCCTGCATAGCTCTCAGCTGTCCAATCAACTATCTCTTGATTTGGTGATACTAAAACTGATGCGCCAACTGGTGTAAGGAAGTTCTTGTCGCTGCTTTGCACTATAGCGTCTACTCGCCCAGCATCAATGGCAGACTCTAAGTGAGCCATGACTTTCTCGGACTGAACTCCATAGGCATTGTTAATTACAAAGGGAGTGTCCTTTTCGCTGCAGAGTCGAGCTATATCCTTGACTGGATCGGACGCTCTTGGTGGAAAGAAGGTCGTTGTAGCTAGAACTGCACACGACTTCCTTCTTGAGAGCTCATCTTCTAGCTTGGTCAAATCAGCTCGTACTGCATCCCCATCCAAGATAGTTGGAGTAATCACAAGTTTTAGGCCAGTCAAGGCAATGCCTTTCTGAGGAGAAATATGGTCCAAGCGTGGAAGTAATACTGTATCAATAGCGTGTTCACGTTTCAGAGCACTTAGAACTAGACCAAGTGTCATGCCAGTAGCTAGAGGCAATACGAGACCGGCTTTTACATTCGGCAGTCCAAGGCTTTTGATGGCATCAAGAGCCACTGTGTTGGCCACCTGCTGCATCAATGAGGCGCCAGGTGCCTTGGGTTGGGGTGCTGTGACATGACCACTTCGACCAATACCATGGTTAAAGCCTGCAGCTAGCTCAGCAATATACGGAGAGGCAACTCGACCCTCTCGTTCTCCCACTCTTGCTGCGGCAGGATCTTTGTCAGTATCCATCGAAGAAAGAAGTCGGAACATTAACTCAATTTGATTGTCAGCCAGAGCCTTCTCTGGGAATTTTCGCCGATTCAGGACGTCTTTAACTGGAGCAAGGAGCGATTCTATAGTGATACGACCTCTTTCGGCCATTCCTTTGGGAATCAACTCAGCCAATTTTTCGTCTATGTCCAAATGCTAACTCCTCCTCAACAAATCTCTCATAGATTACCTCTTCAGAGTCTTCTACCAGAGCATCAAATTGAGCTATCATTACACCTCGTGTGCCAAATGGCTGCTTAAGAGTTCCCTTGATTCCTCTCAGCGTCTTTACATGCGATCCTGATATTGACTCTGCGGATTCCTTTTTCGAAGCGAGTCCCTCAATGAGAACGTCCTCAGAGCGAATCCTACTGACACGCCCAATTCTACGAATGCTTCTTTTGAGAGTGAGCTTTTCAGGAATCTTGATGACCTCACCGGATCCCAAAATGCGCATCTGTGTAGGAGGAAAATCAGTTCGCATCAGAAGAACGCGCATACCAAGCTCAACGGGAACGTCCTCCTGAAACAATAGTGCGGCCACAATTGATGAATCCGTGGTTTCGTCCAACATCACATTGGTCGCATCATGAAAGGGCACCAACTCAGCTGTCACGCTAGGCATGCCAACAGTGGCACTCAAGATTAGACCTTTTGTGACTCTACCACGATAGAGTTCATTCCTCTGCAGGCGCACAATGATATTTCGCGAGTTGGCTATTGCATCAGGTTCTGAAAGATAGTTACCACGTCTGACAATTCTGTGGTCAATATCAGGAGTATTCAGACCCACACGATCCCCTGCAGAAGTTTCAGACCGTTCCTCACCAAATGTTTGGATTGACCTCACTCTAGAAATATCGCCCTGCGGGGAAAGCTGAAGGGTTTTGCCGGTGCTTAGCTTTCCACGTAATACTGTACCGGTGACAACGGTTCCGTGCCCTTTGACAGAGAATGCATGATCGATGGGCATAAGAAACGAGCCATCTATTTGCCGCTTCTGAGCCTCGAGCCTACTCAGCAGCAACTCTCGTAATTGATTCAAGCCTTCACCAGTCTTAGCGGAAACTCTCACATATCCAACATTTGTGAACCTGGATCCAATAATGTCTTTCA
>JBHLQK010000055.1:0-14776 GCA_048884925.1 Candidatus Thorarchaeota archaeon | reverse complement strand
TGATGAGAGAAACTGCAGCTGAAGATGAGAAAGACCTGTCACAAGTTGTCCGAATCATAATTGACAGCAAACTGACATCAGCCCTGAAAGGAATTGAAGAATGGTCGCATATCTATATCATCTACTATCTGCATCAAGTTTCCCTTGACAGATCAGAGTGGAGCGCTGAAGGAGTTCTTGCTTTAAGGTCACCTAGACATCCAAACTCCATTGGATTGACCCTTGTTGAGCTTCTAAAACGCGAGAATAACACTCTTTGGGTAAGGGGTCTTGATGCTAGTGATGGGTCCCCTGTTTTAGACATTAAGCCATATCCAGATTGGGGCGGAGGACAATGGCAGGTTGTAAAAGAATTCAGGGCTCCAGCTTGGCTCAGAGAAATCAATGAGGACTAGTAAAGCATTGAATGCTGGACTTGCGAGATTTGAACTCGCGGCTTCTTCTCTGTGTGATTTGGTGATTTCGTATCCTTTCAAAGCACTATGATTTCTTCATACGCTTCCAAGTGAGTACTATCAAGATCACAGCAGCACCTGCACCTATGGTTGCAGCTGTACCTATGAGATTTGACCAGTCAGAGGCTGATGGTTCTAGAACACCACTCAATGCAGCCTGAAGGGCTTCGCCAGCTGCTTTCCAAGCATCTGCAATCCGAACTAGGGAAAGAGCTATTTTGCCTAGCTGCCAAGCGTAGGAATTAAGAGTGGTATCAATGTCTTCAGTGGAGTTATACTTCATGGCAATCCCAATGAAGGTGTTAGTGAGGAGCGAATCACAACTCTCCAAATAATGCAGGTCAGTAAGTGTCCCGTTTTCACTAAGTGCTTCCATATGTGACAAGGCAGCCCTTCCTTCTACTAGGAACTGAGTGAGATCAGTATTGGGCATGACATCAGGCAAGGCTTCTAAAGCCACTCGATATGAAAGGTATTGAAGCGTCATCATTTTTTCAAGATTGACACCTATCATCAACAAGGCATATACTCTCTCCTCCATGTTCTCAAACTGCTCTATATAGCTCTTGATGCTCTCAGCCTCCATGTCCAGCCTCAGCCTTCTGAAGGAATCCTCACCAAAGCTGACGGAGGACAACTCTTCAGTTTCAGGCACATATGAAGTGGAGTTGCCAAGAAGTCTGCTGACAACATGTTCTCCTAATGTTGACTCAAAGTCTTTCACTGATCCGTTTCCGGGTTTCAGAATGGTGACCCCATAGCCTAGTGCCTTCCAAGCATTATTCAGTGCTGAGTAGTCTATCGTGTAGCACCCTCGGCCATCATCCGGATAACCAAAATTAGGCCCAAATGATCCTACGCCTGGATCCATCAGCTGAACTGTGCTGTCGGACTCGTCATACCCCACTGCCAACACAGCATGACCAACTTCAGGTGCAGAGGTATTCTGTTTTATGCCAAGATCGCGGGCAATATCGTAGTCTTCTGCTGGCAGATAATATGGATCAGTCCAGAGTATAGCAGGGAATCCTTCATCTATTGTGCTTTTCAAGAGACCAAATGCATCAGACTGTCCATTCATGCCTGTGATATTGACTCCCCATGATGACCAATATTCTATAGCTAGAGGAGTCCAATTTGAGTTCAGATCCACATGGAGTTCATGTGTTAAATCATATAGCTCACAGAACGGTATCAGTTGTGCTTGTTGTCTGAAAAAGGCACCCGGCAACATCATCATTGTGTCATTGACCCTTACATATGCATTCGAGAATCCGATGCCTGAAACTGCAAAGAAAGTGTGTAGATCTATTGGAACACCAACCTTGTGTAATGCCATTGATAACGCTGTCCAGTAGCAGAACCCATTAATCTCCTGCCAGAAGTATGGAATGTCTTCAATCAGAACTCCTCCTTCGCTTGAAACAAGGCGGTTTGAGTGAGCTGAGGTGAGGCCTAGTTTGGTGTCACTTGTAGACTGTGGGAGTGTCATCCAAGAGAGTACAAGGAGGATACAGATGAGTCTGAATGCGTTGGATTTCATTCGCATCAAATAGCCCCTCCTTGTGCACCTTCCTCTGGGAACCTGTTTGACTTTCTTTTTGGAGAGTTCATTTTCACTATCAAGGTATACTTTTGATTCAATGTATATAAGTCAGCGTCACGAAAAACTTCGACAGGATGAAACCGTGAATCAACATTTCCTGAAATTCCATTTGAAATCGGAGTATGACCAAAATGCCATCTAGTTGCCTACCAATTATACGTGAATATAACAAAGATGATGAAAAGGGATGGGTGCATTGTCGCGTTCTAGCATTCCTTGACTCTGCCTACTATGATGACGTCTATAGAGCTAAGGAGCACTATGATTCACCATCTATTGAATTTGTGGCAGAGGCTGATGGGAAGGTAGTCGGACTAATTGACATTGAATGCGAGAATGAACCACACACTATCTGTTCAAGCATCTCTGATGGAAGAAAATCACGCCTAGCTGGTATGATTTGGCACCTTGCAGTACATCCCGATTTCAGGCGGCAAGGCATTGCACGATTGCTTCTCCTACAAGCTGTAGAAGAGTCACGAAGACTGGGACTCTCTCGTTTGGAGGCTTGGACCCGTGATGATGATCGGGCGGAAAAGTGGTATCAATCGCAAGGTTTTCAGAGAGTTGAATCGTACTACCACATCTACATAGACTCAAATGAAATCGCGCCAGAAATAGTCAATGCTATGATCCCAGGAATGAATCTAATGTCTGCATTTGCGCATTATTCAGGAGATGACACCTCAATTCTTAACCAATTCAAACGTGTTTATCGTTGTAGCAGATACGACTTAGTCATAGAATCATGACCTCTTCTGTTCCTATTCTGGATTGCAGAATTGGAAGAGAGGTGATGGACCGGGCGAGATATTTCCCGCATTATCCTTTTCAAAATTCTTGAGCCTTCGAAGGCAGGTTTAAGATTGGAAACTTGTCATCCATTTTACAGTAATCATGAACCCTGATCTGCATTCAATCATTGCTGATATACCAAATTGGGCTGATGCCAAAGAACTAGTCATTGAGCCAATTGGTGGGCTTACCAACGCAAACTACTGTGTCATTGCAGATGGAGAAAAGTTTGTTTTGCGTGTGAGTGGAAAAAACACAGAAGCTCTTTGCATAAATCGTGACCATGAATTTGAAGCCTTGAAAGCAGCTTATGATGCAGGAATTGGACCAGAGGTTGTCTATTTCATAAAGCCGGAGGGGCATCTAGTAACTCGTTGGATAGCTGGACGGCATTGGACGTATGAAGAGTATCGTAGGCCAGACAGCATACATCTGATGGTGGAAACGATTAAGCGCCTACACGCTTTAGATCCAGTCGAAGCGAAGTTTTCACCATTTAGTCGCGTCGCATCCTTTACCCAAACAGCACAAGAATTCGGAGTGGAATTACCGCAGAATTTTGACGATCTCATTGATACTATGCAATGTATCGAGTATGATCAAAACCAAGATCAATCCAACTGGTTGCGATTCTGTCACAATGACCTTGTTTCAGTTAATTATCTGTACTCTGATGAAGAAGAGAAAATCATCATCATTGACTGGGAGTTCGCAGGAATGGGGGATGTCTACTTTGATCTAGCGACGCTTGTATATACTCATGATAATATAGGCCCTATCCCACCTGAATTGGAGGAGTATATGCTGACTTGCTACTTTGGCGATATCGAAGAGGAATCCCGAATGCGTTTAGCCGGAATGAAGTTCATGCTGATGCTCTTCTCAGCTATGTGGGGGCTTTCGCAGCACGGAATGCAAAAGGCCGGTCTGATCCAGGAGGTTCAGGGGTTTGATTATCTTGAATTCGCTCAGTATCTTTTTGCTCATGATGTTAAGGAACGTCAGCATGATTACCTAGCTTTGAAGGGTTAAATCTCAGAATTACCGCCGCTTCTTAAGAAAGATAATACCAACAATTAGAATCGTGCCTGTCATTCCAACACCAGCAAATAACAATACCATAGGAAATTCTGGCAAATCTGGATATGTCGTAGTTGTCGGTGATGTAGGATGTGAGTCAAAGATAAGCGGATTTGTACCATTTTGAAATTCCTCAATGTTTGTGTATCCATCAGAATCTGGGTCTTCTGAGGAATCGTCTAGAAGAGGGTTCAATCCATAGCTAATCTCCCATGCATCGGGCATATTGTCCAAATCAGTATCTCCGCTTAATGGATTAGTTCCGAAAAGATACAGCTCATTGTCAGGCAATGAATCAGAATCAGAATCGGGTGAATCTGAATCTGTCCCAAGAAAAGATTCAGTCAGAGACGATATTGTATCGGAGTCAGGATCAACATCTGATAGACAGCGAGTTCCTGTGAATTCATTCGTGCTACCATATCCCTGCCAGAAGATACGATAACCGCTCCCCGTAATATTGAATACGTATGTGTAACCATTTGCCTGCACGATCAATTCTAGGTCCGCATCATTATCGATATCCCATAGAGTTGGCGAAGCATGCATTGTTTCCTGGAGCGTTGGATGATCAATTAGTGGTGTAGTGAAGCTCCAAATCTGACTGCCAGTTGCACCATCTAGTACGTAGATTTTTCGAGAGTTAGAGCCACCACCGATTATAACATCAAGGACATTATCATTATTCACATCAGCAAGTGCAGGTGAGGAATAAACAATGACTTCATGTGGGACCTCCCACAGTTTTGTACCATCAGTTCCATTCAGAGCTATAACTCCAAGCGACCATCCCATGACTACTTCTATTTTACCATCATTGTTAATATCGCCAAGGGCAGGACTTGTTCGTGAACCTGGAGAACGATCGTACCTCCAAGCTATACTTCCATCAAGTCCATTGTATAGTATGACCTCCCCATCATTACTCGCTCCAACCGTAATCAGGACATCCACATTTCCATCACCATTGACGTCTCCAATCACTGGGGCCTCAAGTACAGTTACTTCAGAATACGAATCTGACCAGAGAACTGACCCATCTTCTGCATTCAATACGTAACATATTCCATATGGATCAAAGTCCGACCAACCTTGGCAATGGACTATCTCAAGTTTCCCATCTCCATCAACATCGCCAACAGCACCTGGTCTCGAATAGGTATCAGCATTATGTCTTTGAAATAGCCATAATAATGAGCCATTATTTCTGAGCACATGGAGTCTACCATCATTCCCGCCAACTAACACCTCAAGCTTGGTGTCACCGTCGATATCAGATAACGTGGCGGAACTGGTCGTGCCAGTTGCATCAACAATAGGATAGTTCCATATTAGAGATCCATTCAACCCACAATATGCCTTGATACTATATTCATCTGGTACGATTACATCCGGAAGATCATCATCATTGAAATCGCCCAAAACTGGTGCCCCACGCCCGCCTCTTGCAGTAGCCTCCCATTTTACTGACCCATTTAATGCATCTAATGCATATACCTTGTCGACATATACGCCCGTATTAATTACAACCTCTAATCGCCCATCAGCATCAAGATCACCAATTGCAGGTGCCGCTTCACGAATAGCACAGGTATGCTGGAATTTCCAGATTTCGGTGAATTCAGGAATAGATAAGTTCGCAGGACTGATAACTACTTCAAGGGACTCTGACTCAAATATATTGGATGAAGCTATTTTTGGTTCTAGCGACATCAAATATAATCCCGTGCAAAATAGGGTAAGAACTACAACGGAAGTCAACATTCGAAAACGATGCATGCCACTCATTTCTACCAACTTGGGGTTGGTTGAATCAAAGATATATTCTTTCTGGAAACCATGATGAAACATTACATTGGATTGTGATTGATGGTTAGAAAACCGAAGATTGAATTGTGGGCCGGGCGAGATTAGTCAATAACACAACTTAACTACAGGATGCTGCATGGTTGCATAATGAACATTGATCAGGCAATCAAAGAACTTCCAAAAGCCGAGTTGCACATCCATCTTCTGGGAGCAATCCGTCCAAGAATGCTTCTCTCATTAATCCAAGAAGAAGACCCCGACTCAAGCTATAGAACAGTTGAGGACATCAATGATCTATTCCAGTTCCGAACATTTAGACATTTTATTCTGGCCTACACTGAGATAGTTGATTATGTGACTCAAGAGAAACATTTTGAGCAAATCACTTTTGAGATGCTCGAGGATTGCGCCAAGTGCAACACGCACTACGTTGAGGCAAGTTTCTCGGCCATAGACCACATCCAGAGAGGACTAGGCTATGAAGAGATGCTTGACGCTATCAATAGGGGTATACGTAGAGCCAAACGTAGTTTCGGAATAGAGTGTAGCATCAGAATCGATTTTGTTCGTAATGAAGGCCCACGCGGTGCCATGAGAATCCTCGATTTGATAGAGGCGAAATCCGACAATGTTGTTTCAGTTGACATCGGTGGCAGTGAGGATCTTTTTCCACCGAAACCTTTCGCGAGTGTGTTCCATCGTGCTAGGAGATTAGGTCTTCACACGGTTGCACACGCAGGCGAGGCCGCAGGACCGAAATCTGTATGGGAAGCTATCCAATATTTGAAAGTTGAGCGTGTTGGACATGCGGTGTCAGCAGTAGGAGACAAGAGACTCCTAGACCGAATGAAATCGGAAGGAATCGGTATCGAATCCTGTCCAATAAGCAACGTAAGGACAGGGGCCGTACAAGCTCTGCAGGACCACCCAATAAGAGAGTTCTATGATCGCGAACTCCTAGTAACTGTGAATAGCGACGATCCAACACTATTCCAGACAGACCTGAACAATGAATACCTGCAACTCAATCAGAAGTTGGGGTTCTCGATATTAGATCTGTTTCAGCTGTCTGCAAACGCGATTGAAGTGTCGTTCTTGTCAGAGGAAGCAAAGGCAAGAATGCGAGATTCGTTTACAAAGGAAGCTGAACAGATCTTCGATGCTGTTGAATAACGCCTGAATCAATTTGAACCCCAAATGAATGGTGGACCAGATGAGATTTTGGCTCATTATTCCGGTTGAGATGCGCTGTACAGATTATGTGAGTTGATGATCGTTTTCTTCATCTCATCCGAATACTCAACAACTAATCCCTCACGCATCGATGCTGGAATCTCCTCTCCGTTGGCCATTTTTTGTCCCGTGCGTCTGATGGTATCAAGAAAATCTGAAAGATACTCTCTCCCATCATCGTTGAAAAGCATCTGGGCTGCAGGCAGTAGAATTTGAACTGCTGATGGGTAAAGAGCTCTCACGAAACCGAAGTTGCTGAGGTCTGGAAATCCACATGTGGCACACAAGACCAATTGCGGAAAATTGTGTATTCTGGCTGGATGAGTAGTCTCTCCATCTTTTACTTGCATCTCTGGAAGACTGAATGAAAATGTCCGTTCAAGCAATCGCTGTAAATAGTGAGTCACATTGCGACCGTAGATTGGTGTACCCAAGAGCAATATGTCTGCCTCAGGAATTTTCGGTAGAATCCATTCCATATCGTCTCTATGAACGCACTTGCCTGGTGTCTTCCACCAGCATGTGAAGCAACTCAAGCATCCATTTATGTTCAAATCAATGATGTGATGTTTTTCAATCTCTGCTTTTGCCTTCATAGCCCCCTCAATGAAAGTTTCCATGAGCACGTCTGTAGTGCCCCTAGATTTTCTAGGACTTGCATTGAATGCAAATACCTTCATTTTCCTCAGTTGTCGAATCGTTTCGCTTCTTAATATAATGCATATCCACGCATCTATTCTTCTAAGCGGCAAAAGAACATGGTGGACCGGGCGAGTCTCGACTGTTGAAACATTGCGTTAACGCATTCGTTTTTACTCTGATTCACAACCTCATGTTCTTGTGATAGCATGTGGAAGGTCAAAATAACAGTCATCAAAAGGTTCAGTCCTGAAGATGTATTTGGTCATGAATTTCTCCTCCCCTCAACTGGCCAAAGAATTGACAAATGTGGACTCTTCAAAGAGGGCGATGAATTCATTATTGAAAGCGTGATGCAGCAACCTGAGGGTTTCTGTGGTTGGGCTTGGAGGGATATTTACAAAGACCTCTCAGTGTTATTCTTTGGAGGTAATTTTGCAGTGGGTCCAGGAATTCAATATACCTCCTGTTCCGATGGGAAGAAGCCCGTTTGTTTCAAACTTGAAAGATTAGATGAAGAACGGGTGAGCTCTTGATACAAATTTCGGATTCTTAGGATAAGAGTTGGTGGACCGGGCAAGATTTAGAATGGACCCTGTTCTTGAAATGCCCTGCTTGCTTTGATGTTTCTTCTTAAGAAGAGAGAGAAATATCTCCCGGGAAGGCAATTTCCTCAATCAATTTGAGAGATGCATTATCTGGTGATTATTATGAAGGTAGGTATCCAGATTGAACCGCAAATGGGATATTCCTATGAGGATATTGTGATACTGGCCAAAGCGGCAGAAGATGCTAACTTTTACAGTTTTACTGTTTCTGATCACTTCTTTGGAAATATTGAAAGTGTAGAGAAGAATGGTCATGATGCATGGACACTTCTTGCGTTATTGACCCCACAGACGGAACGTATTCGCTTGGGAACATTAGTTACCTCCCAATCCTATAGAAATCCAGCACTAGTAGCCAAGATTGTAGCGAACTTGGATAACGCATCGAATGGGAGGATAGACTTTGGTATTGGCGCAGGATGGAAGAAATCAGAGTATGAAGCATATGGCTACCCATTTCCTTCCACCAAGACAAGGATTCTCCAGCTGAGAGAGGCTATTCAGATCATCAATCTCCTCTGGACAGAAGATAGACCAAGCTTTGAAGGAGAGTATTATAGCATCAAAGAGACCATGTTCCAACCGAAACCGGTGCAGAAACCCCGTGTTCCCATCTGGGTTGGAAATCAGAAGTTGAAAACTCCGATGATGGAGGAAATTACAGCACGTTATGCAGATGGACTGAACTATGATTCCGAAACGCCCGAAGACTACGTAGAGAAGAAAAATCGCGTGAGAGAAGCATGTGATAGAATTGGGCGTGACTCTGATGAACTGAAATGGTCGATTTATCTTTCAACATCGGTAATTGGGGAGGATACTGATGATTTTGAAGAGAAGAAGAAGGATCTTTTGAATCAATACTGGTTGTTCGAAGAGATAACTGACGAGTTAAAACCAAAGGTCCTAGAAATCATGCTTGCAAAGTATATTTCAGGTACTATAGATACAGTTGTTGAGAAACTCTCCAGATACAAGAATGAAACAGACACCATCATTCTGGGTCTTCCTATGGTTGGTGACCTTCGCAAGAACGGGTTAGACACCATCAAGACATTGAAGGAGAGAATTATTCCAAAACTCTGACAACAAATCACAGACACAATCTTCGAAACAACTTCTTAGAAGAAGATCCTTATCCGAGTATAAGGATAAAGTGGAGTTAGTGAATATTTGTCTGTCATTCATTGGAAACTTGCGCAAGAATGGATTGGATACCATTCAGGATTCTGAAAGAGCGAATCGTTTCAAGATTATGATTTCAAGCATCATTTTGCTTAGGGGGCGGTTTGCTTCTTCTATGCCATCCATGAAAATAGGTGGTGGACCGGGCGAGATTTGAACTGGCGACCCACACCATGCTATCACTGATGTAGTGGGATGTATTTGCTCTCTCCAAAGATTAGACTCCTTCAAACTGAACGCATTCGACCTTCCCTTTAAATCCAGCCTCAAAACAACGGTTACAGGATATACACCTTGCAGGTTTCTGGTTGTCAGTTTTCGCCTCCTCAGACCAGCGATGTAAAAGTGATGGCTCACTAATCAATGGACGACTGAGCTGAATTACATCGAATGCGGTTGCAAGGTTTCCATCTCCTGTCAGTAGCTTAACGACTGTTTCAGGAGACCGGATGCCTCCTACCAATCCAAATGAGAGACCACTATCATGTGCAATTGATCGGATGAGCATTGCATCATCCAAGAAGTAAGCTTCACCAACTTCTCTTGGATTCTGAGTGGCATTGGGCCCACTGAATATCACACAATATGCTCCTGCTTCAGCAAGTCGCTTTGTCAGCTCACCGACTTCCTCAGGCTTGACAGCCTTCGACCTCGAATCAACCTTTACTTGGATTGGAATGTCAACTGAATCCTTAACAGCTCTCACAGCATCGACCATTGCCTTGCAGCGTCCATCGAGGGTCGCACCTGTATAGGGATCTTTTTTGGGGCGCATGTTATAGGTTGAATCAAAGAATTGCCAAAGCCCATAATGATGGGCTCCGTGAATCTCAATCACATCAAATCCTGCTTCAACTGCACGCCTGGCGGCGTCAGCATAGGCCTGAGTGACTCTCTCGATATGGTCCACTGCCATGGCCTTTACTCGAACAACCTCACCCTTGGGTTGAGGGATTTCCATGTCGCTGGGCCCGAATACTGTTTCTGTACCTGTATATTTTGGATAGCTTCTGCTACCACAATGAACTAATTGAGCCGCAGCTAGACTGCCTGTAGAATGAATTGTTTCAACTAGGCGCTTCAGTCCCTCAACATCTTCGGCCTTAGAGTTCGAAATCATTCGCCGGACAGCCTGACCTTCATACATCACATATTGAAAGCCAGTTACTACAATACCTGCTTTGATTTTACCGTAAGTTTCGATAATCGTGTCACCACATATCCCATGTTCATCTGCCTGCCCCATCCATGTCGCCGCACGCATGATTCGATTGGGTGTCACATTTCCATTTGGCAATTCAAGTTTCCGAAGCACAGAAGAT
This sequence comes from Candidatus Thorarchaeota archaeon, assembly GCA_048884925.1. Taxonomy (GTDB): domain Archaea; phylum Asgardarchaeota; class Thorarchaeia; order Thorarchaeales; family Thorarchaeaceae; genus SMTZ1-83. Next base: position 4,044 of record JBHLQK010000055.1, on the reverse strand, counting down.
TCCCAAGTTTCCCAGTCTACCATACTATCGACCCTTATCCTCTACTTCCCTCCCCTGAGATGCTTCACTTATCAGCTCTATTTCATCCGAGTACAAAGGAGGTGTTAACCAAAAGACGCCATACCTTCTATATAGTCTTGGTTGATAGAATGAGAAAGGTGGTGGACCGGGCGAGATTTGATCAGGTAACCACCACTACAACCATTCATCCTTGAAGTTCTGTACCATCTCGATATGGTCCTGCGGTGATTTCAGACCAGCTCTCGTTGTATCGATGTCAAAGTGTGTGGCACCCAGCTCAGTCCATGCCTGTATGTACTCGCCCCAATCATAGGAGAAATGCATATCTAAGCAAACTCCAATTCCGATATCTTCCCACTTACGATCCTCCATTTCCAAGTAGCTGTGCAATTTCTCCACCATGGGGGCTGCTGATTCGGGTGTTGTTATATGAGCGAGCCATCCATCTCCAATTCGAGCGACTCGCCGTAAGACGGCGTCAGCGTAGCCGCCAAGCCAAATGGGTATTGGACGCTGCACTGGCAATGGGTCGATCCCAACACCATCCAGACTATGATATTTCCCATTGAACGTAACAGCAGGTTTAGTCCATAATTCACGCATCACTGCAATCTGTTCTTCAATCCGGATACCCCGACCTGTGAAGTCGGAACCCATCGCTTGGTACTCTCTCTCATTCCAACCAACAGCAACTCCCAGTCTCAACCGTCCTCCAGTGAAGCGATCGACTTCGGCGGCCTGCTTTGCGACCAAGAATGTCTGTCTTGAAGGCAGAATTACCACTCCTGTAGCGAAATCTAGCTTGTCGGTCAGTCCAGCCAAATAACTAATCAAGACAAACGGTTCACTAGTAGGTGGCGGAGTATACTCTGTCTTAGTAACAATATCATACGCCAACAGATAGTCAAAGTCGAGCTCTTCAATTGAATGGACGAATTCTGCAATCATCAGGGGTTCATGGTCCAAGTTTATCGGCCGAAAAACGGCACCAATCTTCAAAACAAATCTCAACTCCGATTACTGAATAACTACTTAACTCATTCATAAACCGGCTTATTGTAGCAACTTCGGAGCAAAGGAGAAAGCTATCATGTGCTAAGAAGAAATGGTGGACCGGGAGAGATTTGAACGCGTTTCCTCTTCAATTGTGGTGGGCTCATTGTAGAATTGGGTGGGAAGGTTAGCAGAAAGAACTGGGCACAAGAAATTCAAACGGCACTCTGTTAATCATGCATGCTATAGTTCTGAGTTGTTTCAATGGTTTGTGGTCAGTAATTAGAAAAAACGGGGCTCGGGCACAAGATAGAGCCCACGTTTTGTATTCATGATGGCAATCTCTCAGCTACTGATTTCCTTTGCGATTACACCGCTATTGCGTGAACATATTACTACACCTGAATCCACGAATATCAAGGACCCGAGAGTGGCGACCAAAATCAAGTCGATCACGCCGGTGGAGTAGTACGTGCATGCTATTGCACCTATGTTCCCAAAAATCAAGATGCCAAGAACCAAGATCAGAATTTTGTCCCTTAGTCTCATCCTGTATCATCTCCCATACATTTCTTAGATGTGTCAGAAACTGTAATTTCGCTTCGTCTCAAGTGTAATCTTAGGACCCCGTAACTGCCCTTCACTTCAAGTATTTCAGGTTCAACAAATGAGGCGCATTGCAGTTTTCCGAGCGTTCCTTCTAATAAGACGCCTCCATTCGTGTCTGTTGAGAGGATTGAAAGTCGATGCTTGTTAGAGGCAAGTTCAATTGAGAAGTCGCGGTCACAGTTTTCCTCTTGGGGATTCATATTTCATCCCTCATGACCATCATTCATTGGCAAACGTGATAATGTTTAATTGACGTTGATGCGAAATTCTTGGCACGGGTGCGAAAATATTACTAAGTCAAGCTATGAAGAGGATGAGGAAATCTCCAAGGTTCTTTTTGAGCTTGCCAGCAACCGAAGGGCAAGCATCCTTTTTGAAGTGGAAAAGCAGAATCTCAGGATGCAGCAAATAGCCAAATCTCTTGATATGAATGTCACTGAAACTTTTAGGCACCTCCAAAGACTTAGTGATGCAAAACTTGTAGAGAAGAAAGTTGACGGTACGTATGCAATAACATCCCTTGGTAACCTGACGATTGGACTTCTCTCAAGTTTGAATTTCATCTTAAAAAATGGGAATTACTTCTTGGATCATGATGTATCTTGTCTTCCTTATGAGTTTGTTAATAGGCTTGGTGAGTTATCAGATGGAGAGTTTTGCGGAGATACCTTGACTACTCTTAATCGAGTCAGACAAATGGTCTACGATGCAGAGGAGTACATCTGGGCCATGGCTGAGCAGAGCGAATCAAGTCATGTTCAAGTAACAAATGAGAAAGTAGCCAAAGGGCTACAGTTCAGATTCATTATGCAGCAAAACCTCACAAAAACAATCAAAGTTGTTCCAGAAGTGGAGCACTTGAAGGAAAGAAGGTGTCTCGAACGAATCTGTGTCACATTCTTAATCAGCGAAAAAGAGTCGGTTGTTCACTTTCGCAGACGTAATGGAGAAATGCATTACATTGGCTTCTTTGGAAAAGATGAAAAATTCCGCAAATGGACTCGTGACCTCTTCATGCATTATTGGGAAAGAGCTGAACCATGGTATCCAAGCATCCAGAAAACCTAGATGCCACTTAGTGTCGCTAAGAATAGATGTAGTCTGTAAATGCAGTATGGTGGACCGGGAGAGATTTTATCGTGGATTCCCCCACTGATGTGTCTATTAATTAGGAGTGGGTCACTTGTAGAATCTGCAGACCCTCCGATCCAACGAGATATACTAAACCATCGCAGATGGTTACATCCCAAGGTTGCCCATCCGTGAATCTATCTGCCTCAACAGGTGATGTGGAATCAGTCACATCTAGAATGTATAATCCGCTCTCGAAGTCAACAGCATAGAGTAGTGAGTCTTGAACAAAGAAGGATTGGAACGTTCCTTCTGAATCAAATTCACCTATTTCTTCGATATTGGATGGGTCACTTGCATCAAATACCAGAAGTTCGCCATCATCTCCACTATGGTGAGCAAGGTAGATTATGCCATTAGAAACTGATGGATCCCACAGAGTACTACTGCTTGCTATAGTCTGGCCTAGAAGCGTTGGATGATGTGGATCACTGACATCTACTACTCTTAAACGCCCGTGACCTGCTATGTATGCAATATTCTCTTCAATCTCTAGATGAACACAGTCAGGACCAAGATTTGAAACAAATACCGGATTGCTAGGAGAGCTGATATCTAGCACGACCATCCCATACTCATTATCTGCCATGAACAAGAGGTCACCTACAATTTCCAAGTCAAATGCCATCCCACTGCCAACATACCCTTCAATCTCAACAGGATTAGCTGGGTCTGAGATATCGATTATTCTGAGTCCTTCGAACTGGTCTGCAATATACACGATTTCATCTACAGACTCTATTGCGAAAGGCAATCCGCCAGCATGATATGTACCTAGAATCTCTGGTTGAGATGGATTGGTGACATCGACAATAATTAACCCATGAGATGCGCCTTCTCCAAAATCAATCACGAAAGCGAGATCATCTTCCACATGCACACTCAATGCAGAACCCCCTGTATCTATCTCTCCTATCAGATTGACTTCAACATCCGATGGAGTTTCTGTTGGTGTTGTTGTGGTTGTTGTTGGCACTTCCGCGGGTTTTAAGACGTACACAACTGATAGTGTAATACCTACAGTCAGAGTTGCCAGTAATAATGTAGCCAGTATATGAGTCCGCTGGAATCGAATCATGCAATCACATAGTGCGCCTTCTTCTTGTGCAATAAAAGGTGGGGTGTAAACGCAATCGTTGTCCTTGGTAGAAGGATTGGTGGACCGGGCGAGATTTGAGCTCGCGACCCTCACTATATTTGAAGGAAGATACCGGAATCTCAATTTGTGAAATGATTTATATAGGAGCTCAGAGATATAACGGCGTTATATCGAGGTGAACCGGATATGGG
>JBHLQK010000054.1:3114-14825 GCA_048884925.1 Candidatus Thorarchaeota archaeon | reverse complement strand
GGATCACCACCCTTGACTGGGTCCCATTCATTCCATCCGTCCAGACCATAGGGCTCAATGATGTGCTTTGGCAACGGGTATGTCCTGAATGCTACATTCTCGAAGTTCCAGAATGACTCTCTGTTCAACTCAACTACGAACTGGAATGGTGAGGCCGCATATGCAGCTGTCATGGACTGAATAGTGGCGCTAGCACCAGCCGGATTGCCGTATGCCAGACCATCCTTGTAGTAGTTGAATGTGAAGGCGAAGTCTTCAGCAGTGACTGGCTGGCCATCACTCCAGGTTGCATTCTGTACTAAGTTGAATACAAACCTGTGGTTGCCCTCTGGTACTATAGTAGGATGGGTATCATGTGTCTGAATATCCCAAGACTCAGCCAGGACTCCGACGTAATCGGCGTTCTCATCCTTTTCAACTAGTCCCGGCCACATCTCGAAGAGAATGGCCCAGCTATAGTAACCAATAGCCGACATCACGTTGAAGCTGTCAATATCAAGGGAGGAACTCACAGTGAAGGTCCCGCCATAGGGTCCTCCCAGAGATTCCTTCAGGTGTACCTTCATGCTGGTCCAGAAGTTTGGATAGTTTGCTCCCAACTGTGGGACGTGACCCTCAAACCTGTCTGTCCTGATAGCAGAAAAGGCCTTGTTGTTGTAGGCAATGACTCTAGGACATTCGTAGTGGAGAATGTCCAGCATCGGAGCAATCGCGTCACGTACTTCCTGCTCAGTCTTGGCATTTAGGAAATCATCCATTAGAGCATCGAAGGTGGAGTTGCGGAAGTTCGCTGGATTGTAGTAGTCTACGCCATAGTACCCACCATAATAGTCACCGTACATATAATATACAGCGTTGAAGAAGTCCTCCCTAAAGCTGTATCCAGAGAAGACGATCCACCAATCGGGATCATGGAAGTATATGCGATTGATGTACTGATAGAAGTCGGTCATATAGGCTTCCGCTTCAATGCCGATAGCATTGAGGGTAGCGGCACCGATTATTCCAGCCTGACTTGACTGGAAATCGTCGGCGTGGGCAGCAACTTGGACCACACCTATCTCCGAACCATCAGGATTCTCACGCCAACCATCAGCATCGATATCAATAAGTCCCGCAGCATCTAGCAAGTCGTTGGCGATGTCAAGATTCTCTTCATAGTAGTAATAGGTGAAATCATCCTCAGTGGTCCAAGGTCCTGGGGGAACAGCAGCATCCCATGGTCGCGACTCACCGGCCCAGAGCACCTCAGAAACAGTGTACTTATCCAACGCATACGCATAGGCTCTTCGTACAGCTGTTATGTTGAGTGGGTACCTATCACAGTTGAAAGTATAGAAGCCAAAACCATTTCTCCAATCGCCAAATGCTTCCACATTCGCCGCCGCTGCAAGCTGCGGCAGATATGTTGTATCGATTGATGATTCGAATATCATCTCTACCTCGCCATTGATAAGCGCCAGCATCTGTTGCTCCGTGTTTGGTTGGACCATATACACCATTTTATCAATATATGGGCCATTCTTGGACACACTTGGAAGTCCAGAATATGGCAATGCTTGCGCTGTTGTTAAAATAGGCGAAACAGACATGAATAGAAAAGCACCGACGAAAAAGATAGCTATGGCTACTCTTGTTCGATTACTTAGCATGTTCTCTCTATCTCCTATCCCCGAGTCGAAATCGGATAGCACTGTCACTCTAAAGGCGGATAAAAGTGTTATGATGTGATGAGCACTATTTGCCTACAATATGACTATAGACTAAAATAGCACAGAGAGATGAAATGGATGAGTCTATCCATCCTCTATCCAATTTATTGATTCTCAGATTATGACCCTAACCGTATTTAATACGCGGATCCAGGAACCCATATAGGAGGTCAGCAACGAAGTTCGCCAACACAGCTGTAATTGCAACTATCATAAAGATAGCCTGAACGACAGGATAGTCCAACAACAATAAGCTGTCGAAGATATACCTCCCAAGGCCAAACCAGTTGAAGACGGTTTCCGTCAGCGTTGCTCCATTTATCAGGAATCCGAAAGTTATTGCTATTACTGTTACCATAGGAAGCATCGCGTTCTTCATGCCATGCTTGTACAGGACTTGGTTCTCGTCGAGTCCCTTTGCCCTGGCAGTCAGTATGTAGTCTTCAGTCATCACATCTATCAGGTTGTTTCTCATGTAAAGGAAATACCCACCATAGCCAGCTATTCCCAGAGTGATCATCGGGAGCAGTAGATGGAGAAGAATATCGCCAGCGATTGCTAGAGCACCAAACGGCTGGTCCTTGAAGGCGATCCAGACCTCGTAACTTATCGTTCCTCCCGAAGGAAGCCCAATGCCGCCATCGATTAATGCTGAGGTCAAGCCTGGCAGGACATATGAAAAGAACAGTAGTAGTATCATTCCCAGCCAGAAGACAGGCAGAGCAAAGGTGAACAGGGCAAGTGTGACAGCACCAACATCCTTCCGTGAGCCAGGATCTGCCGCCGCCTTCACACCAGTCCAAATCCCTAGGATGATAGCAACTATCGAGGATGTACCCATTAGAAGTAGTGTGTTCGGCAAACGAGCCAAAATCTCATCCATGACAGGCCTCTGGCTTTGAAATGACATACCAAAGTTCCCCATGAACATGTTCACAATATATCGCCAGAACATGTAGATCCAATCGAAGATGTCTGGGTCCGGAACCAGTCCATAGTTCTGATATAGAAATTGGAGAGAATCAGCCGGCATTGTAGCCCTTTGCTCAGGGCCTATCATAAGGTCCAGTGGGCTAACGCCAAGCAGAAAAGTTGGAAGTCTGAATATGAAGAAATTAAAGCAGATAACAGCCACTATGAGAAGAAACACGTAGATGCTTCTTCTAATCACATATTCTCGTAGTCCCATTTGTAGGCTCTCCGCATTTCTGCTGGGTAGTACCTAGCTTCACTAAGTACATGGCCACTTAGTAGTACGGAACTCGCTTCCTAATAAGGATAATGTTCAAAGAGTTCTAAAGAAGAACGCTTTTGGTTTTTGGTGCATCATTGATTTAGGCTCACCTTGTGGCATGGTTTTACCAAAAGCCCAAGTGCTACATCTTTCATTGAAGACTCATCGGAGAGCCCTGCTACCGTAGTATCACAGATTCTCATCATCGCTATAATCAGAGTCGGAGCCTCGATGGCATATCCTTCTATCAAGTCAAAATGTACTTTGCATAATGCATCTTCAGGGACATTAGGTTGATTGATGACATCCTGAAGCATCTTCTCTACGGGACTGCAGAAAATGTAGTTATCACCCGATGTAAGATGATGCTCAAGAAAGGGCCGCAGACTGTGCTCCGTGTCAAGCGCAGAGCTCATACTTCCAAGGTTACCCCACCTTGTCCATGGGTGTGACACAATTTGATGATATAGGGACGCGTCTGATGGGTTCTGAAGTTATTCGGTAATTGAATAGGATGAGAGCGAAGAGGCTATAGAGCCTCTTCCTCCATATTGCCTATCTCTCCCGCAACCTTGGATTTAGCACTTGATCAAGCGTGTGGCCAATGAAGGTGAACGCTAGGCTGATTGCTGTTATCATCAGTCCCGGAAATATCACTACCCACCATGCACCATTTCCAAAAGCACCGCCAATCTGGGCATCAGCCAACATCCGACCCCAGCTTGGTTCACTAGGATCAGTAAGGCCTAGGAACGAAAGCGCGGACTCGGCGAGAATAGCGGAAACTACTCCCAAAGTGACATCAGCAAATAGGAGGGGTGTCACATTGGGCAGAATGTGCTTGAAGATAACATAGGTATCTGTGGCTCCAATCGCACGTGCTGCCTCCACGTAGCTCTTGTTCTTCTCGGCCAATACTTGAGACCGGATGAGTCGCGAAGTTCCTGTCCATCCAAGAACTGCGATCACTATGATTATTGTATCTACTGATGGGCCTAGGAATGCCGCAAGGACCATAAGAAGTGGCAAGCGTGGAATGACTAATAGGAAATCCACTACACGCATTATGACTTCGTCAACCTTCCCACCAAAGTAGCCAGATATCATACCAACGGCAACGCCTGCTGCAGTGGCCAGGAAGGTGGCAACAAGACCAATGTACAATGAAATTCTTGAGCCATATATCAACTGACTCCAAGCGTCAGACCCCTTATCAGTTGTGCCAAGTATTCCGAAGTAATCGCCGAAAGCTACACACTCCAGGTGTGTGATAGTTGCAGTCACCGAGCCGTTATAGTATGTCCATGGCTCTGTACCTGTAAAGGCGGTACTTCTAAATGAATACGTGGGTGCGAGGCCAACAGCAATTGTAAGGTTGTCAGTTGGATCCTCTTGCCCATCACCTTCATCTATCATGCCCTCCCAAGCTGCCAAAATATCAAGGAAACCAAGGTCAATGGGCCGATTAACGAGAGCTCCAGTGTAAGGGGGCACAGATTGGAAGATTCTTGTCCAATCGCCAGAAGAATCAATTACCCAGACCATTAGCTCAAACATCTTGCCACCATACTCATCAGTCCGGAAGTCCCCCGTTGTTGTCACGCTATAGCTGACAGTAATGTTCACATCTTTTGGTAGCCGCTCATATTCCCACTCAAACGTTTGAGCGTAATAGATGAAGTCCAGTGTGTCGGGCAGAGTTTCACTGGTATCGGGAGGAGACCGGAACTCGATGCTTGTGTTGGCATGGTGTTGCCATACTAATGTCACATTACTCTTCTCGGCTGGTGATGCGGCAAAATTCCGCTCACCAGTGAATTCTCCTGAGCTGCCCTCAACGAGAATCTCACCAATCGATGCAGAGTCCAGATCCGGATCAGTCAGATAGTTCCTAGTGACTACACCAGTGGGATCGAAGATTTCCGTCCACTGTGGCGCCATGAATCTTGGGCCAACCTTGACAGATGGGGACGGATCGTGAGTAGCAAGGAGTGGAGCCCCTACTGCCATGACTACGAACAATAGCAGTGCAAGGATTCCAATTACTCCCATTCTGTGCTTGCGATATTCCCGCCAAAATCCAGTAGTGGCAATATACCAGCTACTACCTTTCAAACGTCCTTCCTTTGAAGCTGACAAGGGGTAACCTCCGCTATAGGGCCTCAGGAGATACCAGCAATAGAACTGGCGCTCTTGAGGCATTCGATGACTTTGGGGTCACCTGACAGACCTATAAAAAAGGCTTCGCTTTCTCTTACGTGTTATTAGTTTAACGGAAACAGCAATCGTTGAATCTAGACGAATAATTGCAATCACTATTCGGCTTCATCAAAGGACTCCTTGAAGGGATCAAGGTCAGCAATGTCATCTTCGTCAACTCCCTCCTTGGATAATGCGTCACCTTGTCCATTCATCCTTGCCTCTCGCTCTTTTACGATTTGTTTTGTTCTTCTTGCAGAAGCCCAGAGATCAGCAAAGATCATTCCCACTATGAACACCGTGAGTGAGCCAGTAAGAGCGATGACTGTCCCTATGAATCTCAAGTAAGGATGCGCCAAGATCATAAGCAGACCCCCGACAATGAGAATAATCGGAATCAGAAGTATTCGTTTCCTTGGCTCCCTTTTCGTTCGTGGAAATGCTCTTACTTCCATAGCAACCACGGATTGCAGTCATTTTGCCCCTTTTACGATTTTCGAACTATGCTGCTTCTCGAATCGGTGAGAACGCCTACCCGGATGGGTTGTGTCGAATTTGAGCTTTTGAACGTCAAATATCCATCTATACTCGCGTGCTTCTGTCGTTAGGTATTTAAGAAGTGCACCTGACTCCCCCAACTCAGTAGGGATAGGATTAGGTACCCGACAGAATAATCCGACCCTCGGCGGAGATAGGAATTATGCCGCTGCTTGACATTAGGAATCTACGGATGTACTATCAAATACAGAAAGGCCTAGTGAAGGCCGTAGATGACGTTTCTCTTGCCCTTGAACTAGGCGAGTCCATTGGACTGGCTGGTGAGAGCGGCTGTGGAAAAAGCAGTCTTGCATACTCCATAATGCAGCTTCTTCCTCCAGCTGCAAATATAGTGGGAGGCAACATCTACTTCAAGGGAGAAGACCTGTTGGGCAAGAGCGCAAAAGAAATGCGAGATGTCAGGTGGAAGAGTGTCGCAATCGTTTTCCAAGGCGCGATGAACGCGCTGAATCCAGTGTTCGAGATTGGAGAACAGATTGCAGAAGCTATTCTGATGCACGAGAGTGTCACTGAGGAAGAGGCACTCGATCGATGCGCCAAATTGTTTGAGATGGTTGGTCTTGATCCAAGCAGAATTCACAATTATCCTCATGAGTTCTCAGGTGGAATGCGGCAAAGGGCTATGATTGCAATGGCTCTTGCTTGTAATCCGGATTTGGTGATTGCGGATGAGCCTACTACGGCCTTGGATGTCACGATTCAGGCACAGATTCTAAAATTGATGCAGAAGCTGCAGAAGGACCTTGGCCTTTCGTTGATCCTAATCACTCACGACCTCAGTGTCATTGCGGAAAGCTGTGACAAGACGGCCATCATGTACGCTGGTCAGATTGCTGAGCTAGCTGATGTCGTTTCTGTGTTTAAGGAGCCCATCCACCCATACGCCACAGGACTGGTGGGTGCAATTCCAAGCATGATTAAGGCTGAGAAGAAGAAACTAACATCTATTCCAGGATCGCCACCTGATCTGATAAATCCACCTCCAGGATGTAGATTCCATCCACGCTGTCCTTATGCTCAGGACATCTGTTCTAGGGACAAGCCATCATTTGATGAGATCGACCCTGGCAGGTTCGTGGCTTGTCACTTTGCTGAGCAGCTGAGGGGTGAAATCAAAGTAGATTTGGAGTGATGCAAGGATGACAGTCGATGAATCAAGTGTTTTTCAGCAATCAGCCAATATCCGAGATGGCGAACCTCTAATCAAGGTCAGAAACCTGAGAAAATGGTTTCCTGTGAACACAGGTTTTCTTTCATCTATTCTTTACAAGCAAGAGTTGTATGTGAAGGCAATAGACGGAATCACCTTTGATATTGTTAAGGGAGAGGTACTAGTTCTAGCTGGCGAGTCAGGATGCGGAAAGACAACTACGGGGCGATGCATCCTCTATCTAGAGATTCCGACCGATGGACAGGTAGTCTATGCCGGTCGCGACTTGGCAACATTGGACAGAAACGAGATCAAAGAATTACGCCGGAGAATGCAAATTACTTTCCAAGATCCTTATGAATCACTCAATCCGAAACAGAGCATCTACAGCATAATTTCAGAGCCTTTGACAGTGCACAAGATTCCACTTTCTGCCAGCGAAAAGAAGAAGCGCGTGTTGGAAGCGATGGAAAGCGTTGCACTTATCCCCGCAGAAGACTACATTGATAGATATCCGCACGAACTATCAGGTGGGCAGCGACAGAGGATATCTGTGGCACGAGCACTTATACTTCATCCAGAGTTTATGGTAGCAGATGAGCCGGTATCAATGCTTGACGTGTCTATCCGAGCAGAAATCCTAAACCTTCTGCTGGATATTAGAGATAAATTTGGTCTGACCTATTTATTCATTACACACGATTTGGCCGTCGCCACTTACATTGCGGACAGAATAGGGATCATGTATCTCGGAAAAGTGATGGAGATTGGTCCTTCCCACGAGGTCGCCTTCAATCCATTGCACCCATACACCAGAGCGCTCATATCAGCAGTGCCATCTGGCGACCCTACAGTCAAACGGCGAACTGAATCACTGAAGGGCGAACCTCCAAGTCCTATCAATGTTCCACCTGGTTGTAGGTTCCATCCTAGATGTCCTTACGCTCAGGAGATATGTATGCGGGAGATACCAGAAGACAGAAACATGGGAGAGGGCCATTTTGTTGCCTGCCACTTTGCCGGTGAATTGGGCGACGCTTCTCAGTTCTGAGCCACCCAAAGGTCAATTAGCATCTGCGTTTCATTCGATGCCCAAGGCATACATGCAAGCAAAGAATTGCTCCTCGAGGAGATAAAATGAGGGACACAACTGATCAATCCAAGTTTCTCAAAGCAATCAAGAAATGTCTCTCAGATGCGCACGGGTTCTTCCAAGATGCGATGGATGCTCTTGACGAAATAGGGCAAGCTTCACCTCGCACAGGTATGACTGGGATATTTGGTGGAATCGCATTGAAGAATTCAGAAAGTAACTATAGAGATGCCATAATCAAGCTTGATGCCGCTGAGAAAAGCCTAGAACCATTAGCAAAGAGAATAAGGGATGGACGAGTCAACGAGTCCCACTTCAAAGACCCGAAAGCCCTTGTCCTTTTGAAAGACGTATTGGATTTTGATTATCAGATTCTAATGAACCTCCTGCTGGAACGCCGTGGAAGAGAATCAGTTTGGTTTCGCTTGAGAGAGTTGAGTCAGAAGACTGAAGAAAGCTTTGGTCTAGTTGTAGATGCATGATTGTTGACTGGCTAGAATGTCTAGCCAACAAGAATAATAACATATCATTAGCAGTCAATAATGTAGGGCAAAGACTCGAGAGCTGTCAAAGTTCAGAGAGAGTAACACAGGTGAAAATACAATTATCCGAAGAACTTGAGAGAACGGTTGAGGTGCTTCGAGGGGTGTTGAGAAGAGTTGCCGACCTCAATAAGGCATTAGAGCCGTTAGAGACCGCGCTCAGTGCGGTGGACTTCGCGGAGAGTGGAATCTATGTTCTTGGAACATCTGCTGGAGTGGTTTGCTTTCCAACTGCCCTCATTGAAGGAGACCCAATCAAACCATTCCTAGACGATGCCAGATCAAGAAACGCAAAAATGCCTTCGATTGTCGAGGCTGACGATCCTGAAGAATCAAGGAGCACATGCGAACGTGTCGTCAGAATGTTGAAGAGGGAAATATGGAATCAGAGAGAAGTAATCCTAAAACCCAGCTATTTGCTAGTAGTAAGATGGGACTATATGTTTGAAGATTTGGAAAACAGCGAAACAGTCATTGTTGGAAAACGGTACATTTCAGGTTCAAAAGATAGCTTAAGGAGGCTAACCAAACAACTAAGAAGAATCGGATTTTCCATAATTGAAGACTCTGGCCAATATGGTGGGGGACCCATGGCATATGAGCTCATACAAGAATTCGCCAAATCAGGATCATTGCTAGTTGTTCAGCTCACCTTCTCTCATGCCGCAGCAACAGATGAGGCAAAGATATTATCAATGCTAGAGATGTTGTCTTCTTTCCAGGTGCAATCCCATGACAGATATCATTCCTGAAAAGAGTGAGATGCGCCTGCCCTTTGTCCATGGAATAGAGGTAGAACTTCAGGTCATAAAAAAGGATGGCTCCTGGATTAAAGGAGAAGAGATCCTGACTATCTTCGACAGGTTGATCTCAAATGCAAAAGCGTTGCTTGATAAGAGGATACAGACAGCTAGGGTAGAGTCTGTCAGGAGAAAATACAAACATTCTAGCCAGACGGAGGAAGGAGAAAGAGGGTCCAGAGTGGTGGTGCTCTACGAGAATCCAGAGGGAAAACCGACAGAGTTTACACTCCTCGGACATGACCCAAACGTAACGAGTTTGACCTGGATACTTGAAATCGCAACGCCTCCATGCACATCTCTTCAGGAGTTGGCATGGTGGATCCAGACCCTTATTGCCATATCCTATGAGTCACTTCCCAAAGAGGCTAGAGCGATTCTCATCTCGACTGGACTGAATCCTGCACAGGAGTATCTGAAGAATCTCTCTTTTGGAGAGCATCATCATATTCTTAGTCCCGATGTGGATGACCAAGTCCGACTTGCAGTATACAATATGCTCCGGAACTTCATCCCTCATCTCATTGCCCTTTCCGTAAATTCTCCTTTTGAGAATAAGAAACCGACCGATATTGTAGAGATAGATGAAGCTGGCAGGACACGGGCACCAAGATGTAAAAGGTCAATTCGGCTCTTTAGAAATACTACGCAACTGGGACCGATAAACGAGTTCGAATTGATACCATATATGTTGCAGTCTGACAAGGAGGCTTTTGCGAGGCATGTGAACCGAAGCTACTCCAGAATGGTCGATATGTATCCGTTTCATCGATTGGGTACTGTAGAACTGAGGATTTTCGACACGCAGCTCTCGATACCCAGGAGAGTGGGCATAGCCCTGATACTCCAGGCTCTTGCTCTAAAGGCCAAGAAAATGACACTAAACGGCGAGAAGATACCAGATGCTGGAGCAAAATCCCTTGCGGTTAATCGAGAATCGGCTGTATCAGCAGGACTCTGGGGACCGTTCCATTCGGGTGTTGAAACGGATAATCCGGAATTCATGCATATCTATAATCACACAGTGGATGATGAGGGGTTAACTAACGATAGAAAGAAAAACAGATTCATGGGCGACGCAGTAGCATCAATGCTTTACCTTATTCGCGGCGAATTGGAGGAACTGGACGTTGTTGACAATCCTTTCTTGCAGCCAATTTTTGTTTCAGTGTTCGGTAGTGAGGTAGTACCTCCTAGGACAACTGGAGCGGACTTTCAGCTGGATGTTTATGCCAAATCAGAGATGAACATGGTTGTCTTGTTGAAGAGCCTAGCAGACATCACTAGGGAATGCTGTACAAATTGGGTATATGACCCACTTGAAGGCACGCCAAAACTACCAACATGGCTCTGCTGGTGGACAGGCCTTGAGCCAGAGATACTGACCGATATTGAGCAGGTTTTTGCAGGGCAGGAAGCTGAATTCATCGTTTCACTCAGGAATTCTGGCGAACGTCCTCTCTTCAACCTAGGAGTAGATTTCATAATAGAAGATTCAGACAGGAATGCTGTACACAACGGCGTGCGTGGGGTGCCTGAAATTAGTTCGGGGCAAATTCATTCGGAGCGAATAGCATTTCAAACAAGCAAAGAAGTGACTGCCTATAACATCATCATATCAATTGGACTAGCTGGAAAGCAAATTCAACTGACAGGAACTATCAACACATACTGGATGAAGGGGAATATTAGACCTGGCACAACAACTCAGTTCTCAGATGGGAAGACTCCTGTTCTATACACTGGTGATATTGAAACCAACTTTCCAGAATCCACCGATGTGACATGCGATATTGCAGTCATTGCTCCCAACAAGGAGAAGGTTCTCGCTATCGTGACTGATAAATTAAGGGTCGAGAGCTTGGATACCTTGCTTTTTGACCAAACAAGCCTTCCTCCACTCATAGTTCCTCCCGGTGCCTCGCATGGCGTTGAGCGATGCATATTGCGACTCAATCTAGTTGATGCTGAAGAGGAGCTTATAACTTCAGTTACCTCAAGACCGTTCTATATTGGATTCGCAAGAAAAGGCCCGCAACTTCTGTTTGATGCAGACATGAAGGGAGTCTATTATCCAGGAGATTTGGTGGTAGGGGAGATTGAGCTTGCATCGAGTAAGCATTCAATGAGTAAAGATGCATTCCTACAGGTGGAATTTCGTTCCGACTCAGGGGAGCATGTTGAGATATCCCGATTCAGCATGAAGGAGGTCGTCGAAGCTCCAGTAAGGTTCACTTGGCGAGTTCCCCCGATAGAATCAGATGAACTTTCTCATCGAACAGGGGTGATTGTTTCATCAATTGTGGACAAAGGCAAGGAGATTGCTTCTATCGAATCCGGCCGGTTCAGAATTGATCGTCTTGAAGTTTGCTGGCCTTGCCAACTGCTATGGAGTTGACGTGTGGTGGAACGTTGAGCTTCTT
>JBHLQK010000054.1:0-3104 GCA_048884925.1 Candidatus Thorarchaeota archaeon | reverse complement strand
AGAATTGATCGTCTTGAAGTTGTCCTCAATATCGATTCACTGAGAGTTCCAGATACAGCGCATATTGGAGGAAGAATCGCTGGATGGTTGAGAGTTAGGCGCAACACCGACCTAGGAGGCCCAGCTGAGTTGATTATCGCCTTGAAATTCCCAGACGAGGAGGAGCAGATTCTGGTTGAACAAGGGGTCAAACAAAGCAGGAATCTCTCATTGGCCTTTGGTCCAATCACCATTCCAAAACAGAAAGGGCAGAATAAACCATCCAGAGTGACACTCACTGCAAAGCTGAAATTTGATGGCATAATAATCGACCAGAGGTCGACGGAAATAGCTTTAGCAGATGGCCCCGAGGGACAAATTGCAAGTGTAAGCTTCGGAGGGGTGCCAGCATTTGTTTTGCCGGATGAGGAAATTAGACCAGTCCTCCAAGTCACAAACATCACTGGTAAGAAACTGAAATACGATATTAGAATAGAATTAGAGTCAGTTGGAGGAACCGACATGCTGCTCAAGAGCTCTAGAACCTTGGAACCAAACCAGAGTAGGATTCTGCCCATTCAACTACGTGTGCCGTTGAGTGCAGAGATGAGCACAGCACACCTAAAGGCTACCATTAGATGCGGTAGACTAACAATGGAGAAGAAGGAGCGTTTCAAGGTCAAGGCTATTGAAAGTCCCGTATTTGATGTTGATTTCTGGATACGGAAGAAGTCTGGGGAAGATATACCCGGACTGGTAGCAAGACTCACAAAAGTGGAGCTTGGGGCAAAGATATGCGGTCTCAACGAAGGAATGAGGGATTTGGAATTAATACTTAGGGTGATGTCGAGGAGGGAGATAGTGAAGCAGTTCAAATCACCACTTTCTGAACCTAAGGCGGGAGAGCAGGAGATTACTTTCCAATGGACTACGCCTCCTGTTGATATTGTCACAGGATATTATTTGGATGCTGTGATTACACAGGATGGAAGACCTCTTCCTGATAGAGCGGTTCGTCAGGATCGAAAGCAATTCACTGTCTACTAATCTAATGGATTCTGATTACATCATACAGGTGTCTAACTCTTTTAGGACTATAGAAGTAATCTTGAAGAAAAACGATGTCGAGTTCGACATTTGACTGTTCGGTTTGCAAAGGTATAATAGGGATAGGATGGCCGCCGTGTGTTAATCGGAGTGGTTTGCTGATAGCATGTATATGGTCATAGAACTGTATTGATGGATTATGGATTGGAGTCAACGATTGATTAAATGACTTATGTGACGATTAACGGATGTGATTGTGATGCAGGAACTATTGACCCACCCGGTTGTTTCCGGGCTTCTTGTGATGACGCTAGTTGGCGTTCTCGCATATAAGGCGGGATTCCTAGACATCTCAGGAATGATCAGCGCCTTCGTAGTGGGGTTTGCGGTTTGGTATACAGGAGGGCCGCCTGCTTTCACAATTCTACTATTCTTCTTCTTGACGTCTGGTTTGGCGACCAAGTTCAAATACAAGGCTAAAGCAAAGCAAGGTCTGGCTCAAGAGGGCAAAGGTAAGAGATCCTACAAGAATGTTCTTGCTAGTGGGACAATTCCGCTTTTCTTCTCAGTAGCATGGTACATTGCACGAGTCTATCCATCCTTGGGAATAGATCCGTTCTGGATGTTTGGAGGTTTTGTGGGAGCAGTGGCAACAACTGCCGCTGACACATTGGCTTCAGAGATTGGGGTCTTTAGTAAATCGAAGCCTAGACTTATCACCAACCTAAGGAGAAAGGTTCCGAAAGGCACGATAGGCGCGGTTTCGCTGTTGGGGGAGGCTATGGCTGCTGCAGCAGGTTTGGCTATAGGAATAATTGCCATCTTTTTTGCTCTGATTTCCTCAGGTACGGCATGGGGATCTGTCCCTGTCGCTAATGCAGCTCAGTTCATGTTCATCATTCCCCTAGCCATCTTGACAGGGTTCATAGGCTGCAATCTTGACAGTCTAATAGGTGCTGTTGCGCAGAATAGATTCGTATGTGAGATATGTGGGTCCATAACAGACAGGGAATTTCACTGCAGTTATGAAACCAAGTATGTGGGCGGATTCAAGCGGTTCACAAATATCCACGTCAATCTCGGATCATCTACCATGGGTGCAACTCTGGGCATAGTCTTGGGGGCGGGATTATTTGTTTGGATTCTGGGGGGTTTGTTCTTCTGGATTGCTGCATCATCGAGTAGTTAGTTCTTGGAGAAATGTTTCTGCTCATTCTTCAATGCTGCTTCGAAGGCTTCCGAAGGTGTGGCTCCTGCAGCCAGCGATTGAAGGAATCCAATCATGAACCACGATGTGATGTCATTGGTTGAATACTCTCGATCATGCCAGATTGGCTTCGACTCCTTATCGATGTACATCTTAAATGCATCTTTATCCTGCATGACCACCAGAGCAGCATCTGTCAGATCTTGTAGTACAGGAATTGGATTCGAGCCCAATTGATTCTTGAGTTCTTGCCATTCACGTTCTGACACAACAAGTACATCAATCTGACTGAGAATGGGTTCAATCTTATGAACACCGCGTTTCCAAAAATGGGGAGAACATCTGTACACAATGGGGACTCCATTCGCCTTTGCGTAGGCGGCAATCGAAACTGCAACCTCAAGGAATACCTCGCCTAGATAAACCACCCTGGCACCTTTAATGACGCTCCATGGCACTTGAGATGGAGAAGTAATGGAGAGTGCAGATATATCTCCAATTCCTACCAGAGCTCGTGACCCCTCTTCTTCGTCTACTATAATCGTTTCATTTGTGTGCTTCTCATCTTCAACTAGAATATGAGATACATCGACGTTCCTGTTTACAAGACTCGATATCGCGGACCACCCATCTTGATCAGTCCCCACAGAGGATACAAATGTGACAGACAGTCCCAAATCCGCCAGCGAAAGAGCTATCTCCACAGTTGAGCCACCAGGCTCTCTAAAAGGAACACTACAACCCATCTCGCCTCCGACAGGAGGCATCTTTGCACAGCGGACTTTAGTGAAATATGCAGTCGCGCCAAATAGAACATACTCTGGTTTCTCATGCACTTGTGAGCCTTGAAGTATTGCTCTTGCGCGAGTTC
>JBHLQK010000053.1:0-14873 GCA_048884925.1 Candidatus Thorarchaeota archaeon | reverse complement strand
GCAATTGAATTGGGGTTCAGAGGATTTAAGCGCGCATCAATGCAGATTACCAGGGATATATTGGAGAACATTGATGAGCCCAAATTGAGGAGAGGCTTTTCGATTCTACCCTTTGATGAGGGTATGAAAGAAACTCTCGGAAGGCTGATTTTCAGAGGGACTTCAGGGTCTGTTGATGTAGATGTCTTTCCTATGTTCTTCGGTACTGAAAAGCATGCAATAGAACTAATTGAGAACACGATTGATAATCGATTTGGCGAATTCAGGAGTACTGAAGATTCAAGGGTATTGAAGAAGGGTCATACTCTCGTCGGCATATGCTTGATAACAGTTCGAGGCAACTATGCCTATATTCCCGACATTTGCATTGATCCGAGCATTCGTCGAAAGGGTCTGGGTAGGGCTTTACTAGTGCACACTTTGAAGAGGTTGATTGAGAAGTATAGCGATCTTGATGGAGTTAAACTAGATGTGACTCTTGAGAATCCAGCAAAGCATCTCTACGACTCCCTCGGATTCAAGGAGCTAAGAAGATACGAGGTTCTTAACTGGTTGAGTAAATGGCATAGCTGATTGACCAATTGGCCTAGTGACTAGATACTCCACAAGGAAAGAGGGGGTCCTCCCTGGTGAGAGGACCAACATCAATACTACTCGCCGGTGAATTTGCCTCTGCGCTTCTCAAGAAGAGCTGAAATGCCTTCAGCCAAGTCCTTGGTCTTGAAGCATTCAACGCAAGCTTCGACTTCATATTTGAAGTTCTTTTCAGTCCCCTCTTCCATCGCCAAGTGCGTGGCTCTCTTCGCCCACTTCACCGCAATTGGAGCATTGCCGCCAACCTTTGCGCCATACCACATGGCTTGGCTCAAGAGCTCATCCTTAGATACAACTTTGCTCACAAGTCCCATTGCAAAAGCTTCATCAGCTGTGACCTGGCCACCTGTTAGAATGAGTTCCATCGCTTTTCCTAAACCCACAATTCTTGGCAGCCGCAGACAACCTCCCCAAGCTGGAAATAGACCTAGGCTCACTTCGGGGGTTCCTAGTTTGGCTTCCTTCTCAGCAATTCTAATGTCGCAGGCCAGGGCAATCTCAAGGCCACCTCCAAGAGCCAATCCATTGACTGCAGCAATGGTCACCTTGTCCATAGTAGCCAGTCGATCGAGAACTGCTTGACCTTGAGCTACAATCTCTCCGACATTGCTCGGGTCACTCAGCATTGTCTGAGCCATCTTCATGTCAGCACCGACGCAGTAGGCCTTATCATGATTTGATGCAATTACAATGGAACGAACATCTGGATCCTTCTCAGCTTCATCTAGAGCGTCGCTGAAATCCTGAATGAATTGATCGTTGATTGCATTGAGTGCATCAAGTCGGTTGAACTTAATTACCGCCGTGTTCTTCACAGGAGAGAGGAAAGAACCCTCCTTACTATAGAGCATTGTTTCGAATTCTGGCATTCTAATCACCTGTATAGAATCTGAGCTGACTGGGATATGCCCTACTTAAAAATCCGTTCCTAAGAATGTCCGTCGCATAGGAGTGGGCGTATACCTGAGAAATAGGAAAAGCAGGGCGCGATGCCCTGCATTTTGAATTCACTTAAGGAACTTTGGCACACTATAGCAGTCACCAAGTTCCGACTCGAGCTTACCTATGAATTCGCGGCACCTATCGAGGCCGTATTTGTCTGCCATCTCGAATGGACCCATGGGCCAGCTCGCACCCAGCTTCATTGCCATGTTGATGTCTTCCTTGTTTGCTATCCCGTCATCAACCAGAATCATTGCTTCTCGAATACCAGGCATATTGAGTCGTTCCACAATCCACTCTGAATCAGCACCTTTAGGTTCCTCGGGCTCAGAATCCTCAGCATAGCTATAGAACCCCTTCTTGGACTTCATGCCTATGGCTCCGGACTCGACAAGTTTCGCTAGAGTATCGGGAGGCTTGAAGCAGTTTCCAATCTCCCTGTAGAGAGTAGACATGGCGTTGAAGGTTATGTCTAATCCAACATAGTCAGCAAGTGAGAATGGTCCAACTGGTGCTTTTCCAATGCTGACCATGGCAGTGTCAATCTCTTCCTTTGTGGCTTCTCCTCGCTCTAGCATTAGAACCGCCTCGCGCATCACAGGCATGAGAAGACGATTAACGATAAAACCGGGGCTGTCCTTGGCAAGAACTGTCTTTTTGCCTTGCTTCTCGCCAACAGCTTTGGCAATGTTGATTGTGTCTTCGCTTGTCTTCTCGCCTAGCACTATCTCAAGCAGCTTCATTGCAGGAACCGGAGAGAAATAGTGCATACCTATGAATTTGTCAGGACGCCCAGTAGCTGTTGAAAGCTCGTCAATGCTCAGTGAGGATGTGTTTGTAGCCAAGACACAGTGCGCAGGTGCCACAGCATCTACCTTGGCGAATACCTCCTTCTTGACATCCATGTTCTCAAAGATAGCCTCGATAACAAGGTCTGCATCCTTCACTGCTGTTTCAGTGTCAGTAGTGCCACTGAGTCTTCCCATAAGACCCTCAGCTTCAGTGATAGACATCTTGCCCTTGTCTATGCCAGTCATGACGTCGGTTCGAAGCCGCTCCATACCCTTATCCACAAGATCCTGGTTGATATCTACCATAGTGACCTCATACCCGTTCCATGCGGAAACATATGCAATTCCAGAGCCCATTAGACCTGAACCGATGACCGCGATTTTCCTAACATCCATTACAGGCACCCCTACATCGCACCCATCATGGCTGCAAGAATCAGGTTGGCTAGGAAATCGCTCTCATGGGCGTTGCCAATGACCTCGAGACGACCATCCTTCATCGTGTCCTTGAATGGCACATCACCAGTGAAGATGCCAAGCAGTGTTGCGGAATCTGCTTTGTAAATCACATCCGGGCTTGGGTATATGCCTTCATGCAGAGTCATTGCTTCTTTGGTGACCACCATGTATTGATCGCCTTCCTCGGTATGCACCTGTAGGATTTTGCCGTCATACGGACCAATCCAGTCTGCAAGCATCTTTTTCAGGTCATCTTTCTCGTTGGTCTTTGATGCGAGAAACTTGAAGAACTCCTGTAACTGTGACATCATCTCATTCCTCCTTTGCAATCCAGTCAGTGACCGCTTCCTGCATTGCAGTGTCAACACTGACTGTCCAGATGTTCCCTTTCTTCTTCCTCACGACATCAAGAAACTCATCATAGCGGTCGCCATCCATTGTGACAACAACTCGTCCTTTCCTATCCTCCAGGAATGCCTGATGGTACATCTTCTTCGACGTCCAATACTCGTGTTCTATGTCGCCTTCCTTGAGGCGGGGATAAAATGGCCACTCACCAGCAGGATGAGGGCGAAACTTCTTTCCTCCTGATTTCCATTTCTTGACTTTGTCCCCAGTAGCTTCCTTGAACCCGGGTCTGAAAGGCCATTGCGGTACATAGCGGAATCCCTTCTCGCCATCCACCTCGCCTTGTGACCATCGACCAGTATAGACACGTCCACCTTTGTTGTCACAGAATTGCTCCATGACAACTTCTATAAAGCCTTCAGGAGTTAGTCCGGCTTCTTCAGCCAGTTTCTTCATGTTCTCTAGTGTATTTCCTTCGAAATTGACTTCCATGATATCACCCCTTCTTCCTAAACGCTAAACGTTTCCATGGGAAGCCCCAACGCTCCTGGTACATTAAACCCTCGAGTGGTGGTCTGCTGGGTCCAAGTGCGCGAGGTGATACTCGCGTCCCAATACAGAACGCTGTCAAGGGCGTCCATGTTGGCGGTATTCCAAGTCTGTCGCGAATGAGCATTGCATGACGAGGGTCGGAACAAACTAATGCTTCATACCCACAGCCATATCCAAGTTCAGTTGCGGTTAACCACATGTTCTGAATGGCCATACCTGCAACCACAGATCCGAAAAGTTCGTTAGGATACTGATACCCTGCATCATGCCACATTTCGCTGGCACACACTATTATTACTGCATCACTCTTTTCAGGATATCTGAAAAGCTCTCCATCTCGAAGTCTTGCATAGACAGCAGCCCGATAAGGATCACTGATGAACCAGTTCCTTCCACTAGTTAGCTCGAATGGTGCCCCACCAAAAGCTGTTTGAGCCATCTCTTGCGCTATATCAGCAAGGAACTCTTTCATATCTTGGTCGTCTCTTATGACTACGAAACGAATCATAAGCATGTTCTCGGGACTTGGTGCGTGTCTGGCAGCTTCAAGAATCATCTCTATATGCTCGTCGGGTATTTTCTCGCCGGTGAACTCGCGTATAGAACGTCTATCACGGATGAGCTTCAGGGATTGCAATTCCTGAGCAACCTTGGCATCATCCTTGGCTTCACCAGCGGCATCCGACTTGCCTTCAGCATCTGTTGCCATCGATTCACCTCATGTTTTATGATAAATGCAGACCTCGTGGACAATAGGCGGCATAAATGTATTAGCTTTCACTAAAGGATGCAGAGAGAGTTAAAGAGAGCAATTCTATTGACGAATGATACATCGTTATGTGTCGACACTATGTGTAGATATGCTACCGAGTCTTGTCTAGGGTATATCCTGAATATTAACCCAGTATTGGCTTGAATATACAACATAACTTATGCCGGTGATTCACGGAGAAGTACAGAGTGCACTCAACTCTCCCGGTTTAAGGTGTGCTCTATTCTTTCTTGAGCGGGAGCGCATGCGCTCCTCCTCAGAATTCGGACGCATACGAGAGCACTCAATATCAGGGGTCGAATCCTGTGAGATCCAGCGCTTCATCAACAATCTGTTGTACAACTGCAATCTTCTCTTTGTTCTCCGGAGATACTGTTCCTGATAAGTGGTCTACAAGCTGGCCTGTTGTATAAGTATCATGAGCAGTCATCATTATTGGAGTACCTATCTCCTTGGCTCGAGATAGAGTGCGAATGTCGGGCCCCATTCCGCCGGTGAGTATCAAGAGATTTGTGTCAGTTTCAAGCGCAGCTAGACAAATATCAGACCTATCACCACTTGTGATGACTGCTTTATCTTTCGCTCTCCTGAACCACTTGAGTGCGTTCTCAGGAGCCATGCTTCCAACTAAGAATCGATCAATCAGAAGATCCATCTTGTCTTCTCCAGTAATCATCTGCCCCTCAACTGCTCGCATGATATCACGAACAGTTGGGCTAAACAATTCCCTTCTCTGATAGAGAACTCCAAGAAACTTTAATCCGCTTTCTTCCAGGAATGGCTTGATGTGATTTTCAACTGTATTCTTGAGCATAGGTGCAACCATGTTGAGTACTACTCCAATTTCATTGACACCATACTGTGTGAATAACTCTCTCTGGAGGAATATGTCATCTATAGCAGTCACATCTGGAAAATTCACCAAGATAATGACTGAAGCTTCAAACTCCCTAGCTATCTGAGGAGCTGAAAGACCTACATGTAGTAGATGCCAGGGGGCCTTGGCACTCTCGATTACCATGAAGTCCTTCCCAGTGGAACCTTTGACATAGCACTCCTTGATTCTCTTGAGGAGTTTTTCATGCCCAACTTGAAGAAGCTCGTCGTAGCTTGACTTTGTCCTGATAATTGGGCAGACACAGGAAACGTCGACCTCGAGTTCGAGAATCTCCTTCATCACAGCCGCATCTTCATCTACATCTTGCGAATCGCTACTATGCTCAAAGCTCTTGTTACCAACTGGTTTGAAGTATCCGACAGTGTGACCTTGTTTCTGCAGCCTGGCTGCCAGGCCCAACGCCACCAGAGTCTTACCCGTAAGAGTTTCACCACTGATTACGATATTCTTCGTCATCTCATTCTCCTCCAATAGTAATCTTTACATCCACTGCAGATACGCCTTTGCCCTTATCGTAGGCGAATAGAGGATTGATATCAAGTTCCACAATATCCTCGAAGTCGCATACGAGCTGAGAGATTCGCAGGATGGTGTCAGCTATCCCATCAATGTCACTTGGCTCTTCGCCTCTTACACCCCTCAGCAATGTTCCCATTTTTGTTTCAAATATCAAATCTGATGCATCACTGCGAGTCATCGGTGCAAGTCTGAATGACACATCTTTCAGATAATCTACGAAAATGCCTCCAGCTCCGAACATAATAAGTGGGCCGAATTGTACATCACGAGAGCATCCGATAATAAGCTCTTTGCCCTTCTCGGCCATTTCTTGAACATCAACGCCGTAAATAACAGCCCTCGGTAGATGTGCGCGAACGTTGTCTAGAATTTGAAGAAAGGCATTCTCAACTTCCTCTTCTGAGTTGAGTCCAATCATGATTCCACCGATGTCACTCTTGTGGACTATGTCAGGGCTTGCAATCTTCAAAACAACTGGAAAGCCAAGCTCTGCTGCAATTGATTTAGCCTCCTCAGCACTTGTGGCAAGTCTAATTCTAGCTACAGGGATGCCATATGCCTCGGCGATTCCATGGGCTTCGCTGCCAAGCATCACTCTTCTGCGATCCATTCTTACACTTTCGATTATCTCTTTGACACGCTTTTTTTCTGCTTTGAACTTCGGTGGCAATTCATCTTTCAAGCTGTTTCTTAGAACGATATATCGATAGAGCTCAGCAATCGCATTCACTGCACGCTCAGGAAAATCAAAGACCGGAATACCACCTTCATTCAGTACGATACGGGCATAAGTCATTGAGTTGCCGCCCATGAAGACTGCTAGCAGTGGTTTGTTTGGATACTTCTTGCGGGAGTCAACTAGCACCTGAGCGGTCTCGGCCTCTTTTGTCATCGCTTGCGGAGTCAGCAAAACTAGGACAGAATCAACATTCTCATCCTGGAGCGTGGCTTCAACACATAGGGCGTAATCGTCAGGCTGTGCTGTGCCAAGCGCATCTACAGGGTTGTAGACTGAGGCCGCAGAAGGTAGCCCGTTCTTCAGTGTTTCGATTGTTGCTGCTGAAAACTGAGCCATCTGCAAGCCATTTGCTTCACACGCATCAGTCGTGATGATGCCAGGCCCTCCCGCATTTGTAATGATTGCGACACGATTTCCTCTGGGAAGATAACAGTCGTCAAACACATTTGCAACATCAAACAACTCAGACATACTGTCCGCACGAATCACGCCGCATTGCTTGAATGCGACTGAGTAGGCAGTATCACTTCCAGCAAGCGAACCAGTATGAGAGGATGCTGCTCTTGCTCCTGCCGTGCTTACTCCAGATTTGACAACATAGATTGGCTTGTGAGGAGCAATCTTCCTGCAGGCATCCATGAACTTCTTACCATCAACCACGGACTCTATATATAGAAGTAAGAAACTCGTGTCAGGGTCCTTGCCGAAAGCCTCTATGAAGTCCGATTCATCAAGTTGAGCTTTATTTCCAAGACTCACAAATTTAGAGAATCCAATCTTCTCCATCAAACTCCAGTCAAGTATACCCGTCATCAACGCACCAGACTGAGATGCAAAAGCAACACTGCCTTTCTCTGGCGTGCCCGCTGCAAATGACGCATTATAGGGTGCAAATGTGTTCACAATCCCTAGGCAGTTGGGCCCTTGCACTATCATGCCATATTTCTCAGCTATCTCGACTATTCTCTTCTCGGCTTCCTGCCCTTCATGTCCAATCTCCTTGAACCCTGCGGTTATAATAACAAGTGCAGTGACACCCTTTTTGCCGCACTCCTCCACGACTGGAAGGACATACTTAGCCGGAATGACTATTACTGCTACATCGATATCTTCCGAAACTTCGGACACAGAACGGTAGACTTTCAGACCTAGAATCTCTCCGCCCTTGGGATTGATTGGGTAAATTCGACCTTCAAAACCACTATCAATAAGGTTTCGGACAACATCGTTTCCTAATTTCCCCTTTGTTTCAGATGCGCCTATCACAGCTATCGACTTTGGATTGAATAATACATCAATGCCCCTTTGTCTGTCCAAGTTAAAGCACAACCGAATCTAAATCATTGCGGAGCCTATGTGGCAAAGATGATATGATATACCTTATGCCCTTGCGGCAAAAGGGCAATCCAAGAGGAAGTCCGGGCTGAGTTCAGTTTCGTATATGAGACCCTGTATTACTCGCAATCATATTCATGTGTTACCTGGGTTTCATACAGGTGATACCCACATGAAGCTCGTAACTCTACACATCCCCGAAACCTATGTCGAAGGACTAGAGAAGCTCGTTGACAGCAATCTCTATCCTAATCGGTCAGAAGCAATCAGAATCGCCATTCGCGATCTTCTGAAGAGAGAGCTCTGGAGCTAGAAGGGAGAGGATAAATCAAATGAAGCTAATCACGCTTCACGTCCCGGAGCAATACATTGAAGGTCTTGAGAAGCTGGTTGATAACAAGCTTTATCCAAACAGATCAGAGGCTATTCGAATTGCAATACGAGACCTCTTGAAGA
Organism: Candidatus Thorarchaeota archaeon; assembly: GCA_048884925.1. Classification (GTDB taxonomy): domain Archaea; phylum Asgardarchaeota; class Thorarchaeia; order Thorarchaeales; family Thorarchaeaceae; genus SMTZ1-83. The sequence continues at coordinate 6,468 of JBHLQK010000053.1, read as the reverse complement.
GAGAGCTCTGGGGCTAGAAGAACTTGAATTGGGAGGAAGCTGTAGGTGAATCCATTCTAGGCATCCGAGATTGATTGAAAAGCACTTTTTCTTCGGATGAATTGTCGACTCGTAGTCGCACACTTTGAAACGAAGGCGGATACAAACTTCAATATGACCTCATATAATATATCAATAGCAGGCAGGACCTTGCTTGACCTCTCGACTCGGAGTCCGGCAGTAACACCGACTAGGAGCTTCATGTGAATGGGACTTGACTCAACCGCCGTAACTGGACCATTGAGCGGAAGCAATCGTCTAGTAAAGGGATGCCCATGTCTCAAGGAGTTTGGCAAAGAGAAAGTTTGTCTAAACAATGATGACGTAATTCCGATTATAACGATTGCAGTTGATCCCATGTTTCTGGGCGACGCTACGAGAGTTGAAGACCTGTCCGATCTTAAAAGCGATAAAGAAAACATGTGCTATCTATTGATCTTCCTTGATGCTGAAGGTGAGAGGACTTACTGCGTAAGCCAGGGGCAAAAGATTCGTATCAACAAACAAGATGTGAAAGCCTCTGATATTCTTGCAGCATTGCAGTTTGTGACAACCTCTGAACAGGCAATCGACGGCTTTACATGTTCTTCTTGTCTCTACAAGTATCTTGTTACACTTGGGGAAACATTCGACGATGTCCTAACAGAAGATGAACGGTCTGAACTCATCTCAGCATATGTCAGAAACATCACTTCTCAAATGGCTATGGAGTTAATTGGGACTGATGAATCCACAAATCCAGAGCTTCTTGATGAACTTGTCAGCAGTCGAATCAGCAAGCTCCTTACTTTGAGAATAACTTGGGCGTCGATTCTGCATGACCTGGGAAAGGACAACGAAGATAGCAAACTCATTGACCTCATAAGCCGCTATAGACAGCTTGCTAGATTTGAAACCATATTCCTCTTTCAAGTTTCAACCCTGAGAGAGTCCGATGATAAAGAGGTTTCTCTGGGATTATTGAAATTCATGATAGATGTTGCAGAACGCATTGTCAAAGTTATTGCTATCATAAGAGACTCAAGCCATAGCCTCTCTGAATCTAGTTCTATTCCAGACCACATACAGATACTTCTCAATGAGCAGATCGAAGACAGGAACCGTACTGAGAAATGGTTCACAAATCTAGTGAGGCTACTGAACGCCATTGAAACACGCACCTCACAAAAATCCTCATAAACAAGCGCGTCACTGAAGAGTGAGGTTAAGCCAAATACCTGCCAGATAGAGAATGCATAACGGAGCACGACAGAGTGACTGTAGGACTAGATGACGGCCAAGAACAGAGTCAAATCAAGCTAGTCAGAGGATGCCCCTGCTACAAAGTTTTTGGAGACGAGAAGCTGTGCGTCAATGATGACAAGGTTCTCGAAGTCGAGGCTATTGAAATAGATCCACAGCTCTTTTCATTTCATAAGACTAGAGATAGCATGAAAGCTGAAGAGGCCATGGATGATAATGTGTGCTATACAGCCATCTTCGTTAATCATCCTGATAATCGAGTCTTTTGTATCTCTCAAGGATGGGTTCTGAGAATTCATGGACGGAATGTTCCGGGTGATGACTTAGAAGACGCACTCCAGTTCTTGTCAACTAAGGATCTTTCTGCAAGTGCAGAGATTTGTAGCGAATGCCTCTACAAGTTCCTCCTGACTTTGTCCGATAAGTTTGCAGACACTATGTCGAAGAAGGAAAAGACTGATGAAGTAAAGCGCTATGTAGATAAATTCTCATTAATGATAGCCGTCAAGGCGAGTCAAACAGACAAGATGATGGAGCCAATAGGCACTGAGGATGATATTGAAGGTGGTGTCGACCATTTTGAATTTCTCAGGAAGTACCTTGTACAGCTCCTCGAGCAACAGGAAGCTTGGACTGAGCTGCAAAATGAGTTCACCGACGAATCAGAAATCTGGCTGCGACATATTGTGGAGATGAGAGTGCGACTAGCCAGATTGGAATATCAATTCTATAGCCAGACCTTGCAGATAAGAGACATAAACGACTTCAACATGCTCATCAAGATGCTCCAGTTCATTCTCAAGACATCAAGTGACATCTTAGATCTCAATGAACAAATCCATTCTGACATACGTTCCAGGGAGTTTTGTAAAATGGCTGAATCAGACTCCAGATTGGAGAATCTGGCGTCTTATGGCGAAAAGAGCAGAACAGTGGAGCATAATTTTGGAAATATCCTCCAAATCCTCAGCAAACTCTAATCCAACTACATTTTGCAGTCATGACTTAATTGGACCGTAGGTGTCTACGAGCCACTTCAAATACAGCCTAACACCCTGAGTCAGGGAAACCTTTTGCTTCCATCCAGTCTTCTTTAATAGACTGACATCTAAATCCGTCTGCAAAACATCTCCAGACCAACCCCGTTCGGATCCTGTGTACTGGATTTCAACATCATTTACCTCGAGCTCCTCAATGACTATTTCAGCTATCTGCTTGACCTTTAGGCGTTCGCCCGAACCGACATTGACAGCTATATATCCAGATGCAACATTCTTTGTCACAGCTAGGGTTGCATCAATGGCGTCCGACACATACATGTACGATTTCTCTTGCAGCCCATCACCCAGAACTTGAAGACAACTCGGATTTTGCTTGAGCTTGCTGTAAAAGTCGAAAATCACACCATGAGTCAACCTTGGCCCGATTATATTCGCCAGTCGTAGGCTCACCGAATCAAATTCATAGAGTGCGGCATATGATGAGAGATACATCTCCACTGCACATTTTGCCGCACCATAGTTGCTAATTGGACTGAGTGGAGTCGATTCAGGTGTGGGCAGAATATCTGAATCGCCATAGACTGTACCGCCAGAGGATGCGAAGACAAGACGATTTACATCACTCCGCCGCATGGTTTCAAGGAGCAGCAGACTTCCTTCGACATTTATGCTGAAGTCCCAGATGGGTCGTTCGGTACTAAGTCTTACATCCGGCTGCGCAGCAAAATGATAGACGAGATCGATTCCATTCATAACAGTAGATAGGTCATTTTCCGATGTGATTGAACCTTGGACAAAGTGAAGCCTAGAATTGCTCTCATGCCGCTGGAGATTCTTCATCACTCCTGTGGATAGGTCATCTAACACTACTACCTCATGGTCCATCAACAACCGATCCACCAAATGACTACCTAAGAACCCAGCTCCACCTGTCACAAGCACTCTTGCCATTTCACTCTACTTGTTGAGTCTTATCTAGCCCCATAAGTCTTGCTAGGGTGAAAAGCGAGATTCGGACAGTATGGTTTCTACGAGCGACATTGCTGTAGGATTCACCTCATTTTTATTCCATTCTTCTGCAAATTCACGGAATATAGACAGTTCTCCTAGGACCATGGATGACGTTTCTTTAAGCTCCTCTGCTGTAATCTCAGGTCCTGTCCTCAAGCCGGGGCAGATTTCCTTCATTGCACTCAATCCCCATGTAATTGCGCCCTCTTTCTTTTCAAACACAAAAGGGAATGATCTGCACACACCAGGTCGAAATTGATGAATCATGCATATGTCATCTGATAGGAATACACACTCATTATTCTCTATTTTCCGAAGGGCAACGTAGGCAGCTCCCTGCTCTGTATTTACAACAGGAATCCCTCTCAGGCCGAATGGAGCATCATCGGGCTCTGATGGCACATAGAAATCTAATGCGCGAAGCATCTCGGATGCTGAGAGACCTAGAGAGAGCGATAGACGGACTATGTCATTTCCAGTGACTGTAACTACAAGCCCTTCCTCTCTGCAGCAGGCACCGCACTTTGTGCATTCAAAATGAATTCTAGTTCCCAGAATCGACCACCAATCCTTGCTCTTGTGATGTTCTCACTTAAAGCCAATCAAACCGCCATTCATTCTAGGGATGGAAGAAAGGATGCTAATGAATCAAGGCCTTGCTCAATAGTATCTTCAGATATGGCGTAGCAAAACCGCAAATGGTAATCGTATTTCCGTCCAAAGACCGAACCAGGAGCAGTGCAAATGCCAGCCTTCCTAAGAAGCAACTCAGAAAGCGTGTTGCTACTCAACTCATAGGCACCAAAATCAGGAAATGTATAGAATGCTCCTAGAGGCAATTCACACTCAATATTATCCATTTGACGGAAACGTTCAACCATATCGTTTCTGCGAACTTCATACGCTTTCTTCATCTCTGTGATATGGCTCTGGTCACTCTCTAAGGCGACTGCACCTGCATATTGGACAAAAGACGTGGGACAAGATGTAGTGTTCTGCTGTATTCGAACCATATTCTCAATAGTTTCAGGATTTCCAATAGCATATCCCAAGCGCCATCCGGTCATGCTATGGGATTTCGAGAAGCCATTAATCACAAGTGTATGTTCCATTGCTGGGTCCACTTCAAGCATGGATGGCTGCTTGAATCCATCATAAACGAGCGTTTCGTAAATCTCATCGCTGAATACTACAAAATCATGATCAGTGGCAAGATCATAGATGATTTTCATGTGTTCTTTGGTTAGCACTCCACCGCTAGGATTGTTTGGACTGTTAATGACTATCGCTGATACAGTCTTGTTGACACTCCTCTTTAGTGCTTCTTCATCCAGTTCATAGCCAGGCTTGGTTGATACGTCCTTTGGCTTCCCACCTGCTATTCGAATCAATACGCGATAAGTAGGCCAAGCTGGAGAGAGGAGAAGTACATCGTCACCTGCATCTAGAGTACTGAGGAATCCCATAAAGAGTGCCATTTTTGCGCCGGGAGTGACAATCACATCAGTACGTCCGTTGATCTCAATATTCCTGATTGCATAATGGTTCTGGATTCCATCGAGTATTTGAGGAATGCCCCGTGATGAAGTATAGCGTGTAAGACCTTTGTTCAGTGCCATCTTTGCAGCTTCTACGATATGAGGCGGTGTTGGAAAATCTGGCTGCCCAACTTCGAAGTGGTAGATGGTCTTCCCCTGGGCTTCAAGCCGCGAGGCGAGTTCAAACATCTTAAGCGTTCCAGAAGGTGGTATTCGCTCCATGTGATGACTTGTCCAGTCCATGATTCATGCCTCACTTTGCATATCTGCAACTCTCGATGAGGAGAGTATACTGAAGAACTGCGCGCTGCCTTCTTGAACTAATATTACTTCCGGCGTGATATTATTGACCTATTAGGTCAGACAGGAGCTGCTTCTGATGTTCCGTTCCTCGCACCTCTATTCTATCAAGAAGCGCTTCGCCATAGCCAAGCGCATATGCGCGTCGTAGATAGGCCACCTTCATCGGGTCGAAACCCAGCAGCCCAACGCAATAAGAATCCACCGCAACTGGATCAGTGCCGACTACGACACCGCCTACTTCTATAATTTTGCCAGCAGCCCTCTTTCCGATGACAACCTGAGATAGGTCCATGATTGTCAGATTTGGGCGAAATGCGCCCAAAAGGTCAAGCAGAACGTCTTCTAATCGCTCATGATATTGCTGCTTCTCCACCTCTGGTAGAAGACCGAATAGGTTCTTTATACCGCCCCAAATGATATTTTCAGCTGGATTGAATTTGAGGGTCGCAACATTGACAAGAAAGAGGGGATATCCCAGTATCTGTGGCATTGCGTGGGCTTTAGTAAAGTACTGTCCAGACATAGTTGCTGGGTAAAGCTCAGCAAGTGATAGATTAAGCAGCTCTACTTTATCGCTAGCAAGACTAGAATACCCGAGCTTCGAGTAGGCTTGCTCAACAGATCTGTACGGATTATCACTCTCCACGAGCACAACATTTGAAGCTCTGTCAAAAAATGCTATAATGGCTCGAATGATTTCAAGAGAGGTATTTCCTGGAATCTTTGGATCCAAGATAGAAGGCTTGATGACAACGCGGCTTTCTTCTCCAACAATGGGCAGAGGCTGTGTAAGTTTTGATAGAGCTGTTGATAGCGCCTTCCGTGGATTCTTTTTAACGGCAACTGCCACCTCTACGGAAGAGTGCATAGGAAGAAACCAGACTCCAAGGCTTTAAGTGAGTCTGTCAAGCAAGTCTAATGGAAAATGAAGCTCAGACCTGAACAGCTTGATAGGTATTCAAGGTCTCTCAGGCTGCACGACTTCACTGAGGAGGACCAGCTCAATCTATTGAAGACAACTGTTTCCATGGTCGGTGCAGGAGGAATTGGCAGTCCCGTATTGAGATTGCTGACTTCTCTGGGATTTGGTAGAATACGCATTATTGATGGAGACAATGTGGAATTATCAAACATCCAACGACAGAACATCTACAACACAAGAGATGTTGGCAAGAAAAAAGCTGAATGTGCAGCAGCGAATCTTACCCTCATGAACCCTGAAGTGGAATTCATCTCAATAGTTCAACAGATAGACAATAATAATGCAATGGAAATTCTCAAGGGATCGAATCTCATTGTGGATGGACTGGACTCCTTCCGGGCACGCCAAGCTG
>JBHLQK010000052.1:0-14999 GCA_048884925.1 Candidatus Thorarchaeota archaeon | reverse complement strand
GGCCAATATGTTTTTATCCGGACCCATGTGCAGACTAAAGCGCGGGGCCCGTGGCATAGCCTGGTTATTGCGCCGCTCTGATAAGGCGGATGTCGGGTGTTCAAAAGCCGCGGTACGTTAGCTACCGTGACTGAATGTCACCCCGGGCCCACCATAACTTCTCATTAATCTACTACTCCCCGACATGAGTTTCGCTCATGTTTCTGTTCTTCGTGGTAGGAAGTTTGCTCCAGTAGAGATGTTTATGCTGTGATCGATTGAAAAATGACCTGATTATAGATGATTATCCGACTAGCAAATAGAACTGACAAGGAGTGGATCATCCGCCATAGATTGGGGCTCTTCCACGAGTCAGGTAGCTCAAAAGAATATCTTGATGAAACCGAAATATTGACCAGATTGTTTCTTGATGATGATTGGACCAACCATTTCAACTACTACCTGGCGGAGGACGAAAATACGGTGGTAGGTGGTTATGCCATGAGTGTGCTTGTCATTATCCCATTTGCTGGGCAACCAAAGGGACGTATGGCATACCTCTGGAATATGTATGTCGAGCCTGAGTACCGTAGTAGAGGTATTGGGAGAGCATTACTCAAACATGCAATTTCGGTCTGCAAAACGATGCAAGTTGGACACATCTCATTACACACTACGAAAATGGGCAGAGCTCTCTACGAATCTGAAGGCTTCAAAACCTCCAACCGTCTTCTGCAGCTCGTGATTCCCCTCTAAGCGTCTATTGAGAATTACTGAAATGATTGAAATCCTCACTGTTCAAAGGGTCATCATTCCTTGCTCCGGGTCCATCATTGTTTCTCCAACATCTAGCGGCATTAAATCCGAAGAGGTCATTTGATTATCTTGTGTGAAAGATACCTGTCATCATAGAGGCCAGCTTGTTGGTGAAGAGAATGACTGGATATATCTATCTAAGAAATAGCAAACTCTGCACCAACTGCCGCTTCTGCGTAACAATCGTAGGTTGTCCAAGCCTTCAATCTTGTATTGGTTGTAAAGCCTGTTTTCTAGCCTGTCCGAATGAGGCAATTCTTGAAGTGCCCAGTGAAATTCAGAGGCATGTCACTATCACTGTGGATGGCAACCCTGTTGAGGTACCCGAAAACACAACAATCAAGCAGGCACTAGAAACACTTGGCATGGTGTTCAGTCGATTTCCTGATTCACAGCATTTCTTTGCTCCGTGTGAAACCGGAGGCTGTTATGCATGTGCAGTGCTCGTTGATGGTGAACTACTTCCCAGCTGTCATACCTCAGTCAAATCTTCACAGAGCATTCATACGAAGCTGAACGATGGCCCCCATCCACTCCGAATCGTTGGCTGGCACCAGTCTCATACTGTGGGTGGTGTGGGGACTCCCTGGCCAGCGAAACAGCCTGAAAGTAGGTTCGGAGTCTATGCAGAGGCTGCATGCTTTGCTGCTGGATGTAATCTTCGCTGTCGCACATGTCAAAACCACTCAGTCACATATAACAGTGCAGCACGAGCAGTAACTCCAAAACATGCTGCAAGTCGTCTATTGAATCTCGCGAAACGAGTGAATATCAAACGCCTCGCAATATCTGGAGGTGAAGCCACTCTCAACCGTCGTTGGTTACTTGCTTTCTTTTCTTGGCTCAAAGAACGCTGTCCAAGTGATTATCGTCTACATCTTGACACCAATGCCACTATTCTCACACCTGACTATATAGATGCGCTAGTTAGGGCAGGAATGACAGATATTGGTCCTGACATCAAGTCAGCTTCTTTAGAAACATTTCAGACCATCTCAGGAATCAATGACTCATCACTTGCGGACACTTACCTGTCTACCGAATGGAATGCCGTGAAACACATTGCTGACCACTACTATCCAGAAGTTCTCTTCATAGGTGTCGGACTGCCGTTCAATCCTGCGTTCTACGAGTCTTCAGAGGCGATGAATGAAGAGCTCCTCGCCTGGGGATCTCGTATTATGGATATCGATGATAGGATTCAGGTCACAGTCCTTGACTATCGTCCTCAATTTCGTCGCCGTGATATTTCTCGTCCATCTACAAATCAGATGCAGAGAATCAAGGCGTTACTGGAAGGCGTTGGACTTCACACCGTTATTGCTCAGACGTTTTCCGGTCATCTTCCGCCATTAAGACCAGCACCTGATAGGGAAGGATGATGGAGAGTTGAAAGTCATGCAGGAAAGCTTGCACCTCAACTATTCTGAGAGTGTATCCATCTGTATATATCAAGTCTAATCAGGGAATTATCTTGGGTACGGCTGTGGAAATCGATTGGACTTATTTCTCCGCTAGCATCCGAATACAGAAAACCAGAGCTGCTCAGCGATATTCCCACGTTCAGTTCTTTTCTGAAGTAATCCTTGATTCTCTTTCTATCGTAGTAGCTACTTAGCCACTTCTCCTTTATGAATCTCTCAAGGTCGTCTCTAGTTGTATTATACCCGATTGCTTCGGGAGGATTCATGGGAACCCCTAGACTACCAACGTTCTGATTTGCCCATTTGCTCCTCAATAGCTGAATCTCTTTCATTTTGTTACCGTTCATTGTTTGTAGCTGGAGAATGGCATCCTTCTGACGAAATAGCTCCTTTTGAACAAGAGGATGCATTCGCATTTTTCTTTCAGTAGCAGGGTTTCCCGGGTTCATCCCAGCAAGTTGCAGTGCGTAAGTAAAGACTGATTCATAGGAGATTGATGCTGTTTCAACAGGTTTCCTGTAGTTGAATTTCATCATCAAACTGGCGAGATTCATACAGCCTTCAGATGCATTGACTGCCGCCATCGTATAAATCGAATCGAACTCTTCAATATTTGGCAACTGCCGGGCGCACATTCTATATAGCTGTTCTGGACTCTTTGAAGGTTCATTCCCTGCTAACCATGACCAGCCACTATCTATACATCTTCTAAGAAGACGAGGATTTCCCCAGTTTGTATCCATCGAAAACAACACGTAGTTCGGATACATTATTTCGCAACATGAGATAAGGAAAGAGCTTTGCTTCCACTTGCTTAATAGCTTGAGCTGTTTCCCAAGCAGATCTTCTGAAAATTCTTGTTCCACTTTCTACTTCCCACAGCATTGAATGGATGATGCAAGAAACCTACTAGTTCATTCTTAAACCTACCTTGCCATTTTTGCTTCTAATGACGCTATCAAATGCCTAATTCCGAGAGCGACGCGTTGACAGTCAGTCTTTAATTAGAAATGCTGACCTCAAAGACTTGGTGTCACTTATTGACAGGCAAGAGCATCGACATTCCGAGAAGCATTGAAGAGATTGACGATCCTATGGCGAGGGAGCGACTTGAAGCCCTAATCAAGGAGCCCCATGTGCTAGGTGTCATGCTGTGGGGCAGTCGTGCTACCGGTTTCGGCACACCCCACACCGACTGGGATGCATTGGTCTACGTCACTGGCGAATATTATGACAGTCTAGAGCTAAAGGACACAATCTGGCTCGAGTTTGACGAATCTTTAGAACCCAAGAGACTAGTTATTGACTTCTCTCCGATTTCAGATGCATGGTTCAGACAGCAGATTGATTCCCCTCTCGACATCGATCATTCACCATATGCAGAGGGTGTTGTGATTCATGATCCCTCAGGTAAATTAGAGGAGTGGAGAAAGAAGCTTGCAAGATATCCAGAAGAAGAACATGTCGATCGTCTGAAGAACAAATTTGCCCTTGCTGTTGGTTCTTTTGGTGCAGGGCGGATTGATAATGATCGGGGGTTTATCCATGACTCCAAGCTGAACATGTATCGTTCAATCGTTGCTGCTGTCAACCTTTGGTTCACAATAAAGAAATCATGGACGCCTCCTCTGAAATGGTGGACTTTACATGCCAAGAAAATGGGAATTACTGAGGAAACCTACAAGCTATTCTGCGATGCAATCGATAATCCATCGGTCGAAACAGTAGGAGCTGTCTTGAAGCAGCTAAGAGAGATGATCCTAGCTGATGGTTATGAGTTCCCATATGATTTCATAACCGCCTTTCTCGAAACCATCCACGTGGATGGCCGACCCGGACAGATTCGGCATAGCTACATGTGAGAGCGGAAGTGACTACCGCTTAATCACGGCCTTGCCTTCGAGAATCACCATCTCAACAGCCTCAGGATCTTGAAGGCACGCGATATTCTTCAGTGGGTCTAAACCATTCTCCAAGACCAGCATATCAGCAGATTTTCCAACCTCGATTGTCCCGACATGCTTATCGATACTCAAAGCCTTTGCAGCGTTCCTAGTTCCAGCTACTATCGCGTCCATCTCGCTCATTCCGCCAAGACGAACCATGAGTTCCATCTCTTCCATGGATGAGGGACCGAATGGAGTGTATGGCATCCCGGAATCGGTTCCCAGCACAATCTCAAGACCTGCCTTCACAGAATCCCTGAACCCCCCTTCGATTGACGGAAACAGCTCTTTCTCTTTGCGGACCATGTATTCAGGAAGCTGTCCCTCATCATGATGCTGCAGTGACTCATAATAAGTCGTAAGTGTAGGCATGAATTGTGTTCCATATTTCTTGGCCAGATCAATGGTTTTCTCTGTCATTGGATGTCCATGGACAATGACATCTACTCCGGCTAACACTGTATTGACTCCACCAGGCTCACCATATGAATGAGCATGCGTCATCTTTCCAAGTTTATGTGCCTCTTCTACAGCAGCTTGCAGTTCATCCTGATTGAACTGAGTCGTAAAGCTCTCAGTACCTTCAGATGAAATTGCACCAGTGGCTGCTAGTTTGATGAAGTCAGCACCGCGACCAAGCTCTTCCCTCGTGGCTCTTCTTACATCATCAGGTCCATTGGCCTCATTACTCCCGCCATATGATCCTCTACCTGCGGTAATGGTGATCATTCTCCCACAAACCAATAATCGTGGCCCATTCACATAGCCCTCTCTTATTGCATTCTTGACCGCAAACGGCACTTCGCTACGTCCTGCTGCGTCTCCAGCCGTTGTAACCCCGGCATTCAGCAATTGCTCGGCGAATTTGGCCCCACGAATAGCTAGGTATTCGTCGGAGTGTTTCTTGATCTCAGCTGGATCTGGATTGGTGCTATCATGGCACACATGGACATGAGTATCAATAATCCCGGGCATGATAACACGGTCGGAGAAGTCGAGGATCTCAAATCCGGAACCTGAGGCTACTTGAGAACCAATTTCTGCAATCTTGTTCTCTTGAATGAGAATGGATACATCACTTGCTTTTGTTCCATCGCCGACTATCACTGTTCCTGCCTTCAGGAGCATCTCTCTCATCGATACATCTCTCCACAGTTCTTCACCAGCGAAAGGATGTATTAGCACTTTCTGAGTCTGCCAATTTTCCTATTGCTAAAGACTCATGTGCTCAGCTGCGAAAGTAGATTGAACGAGGCTGATTTATGTCGGAAGAGAATCAGGGCAAGGGTAAATTTGAGTCATTATCGAAGCGTCTTGAGAATGCCTTTGAGAAGAAGGCGGATGAACCATTAGCAAATGGAACTCTTAATGAGATATCTGACAGCAGCTTCATGGAGGCATTGAGAAAACCCGGCACCGCAATCATTGAGTTCTATACTACAACCTGCCCCTACTGTAGACAGCTCGCTCCCATTTTAGATGAGCTCGCGAGTTACTACAAATCAAAAGTCTATTTCGCCAAAATCAACATCGATAATGTAGAAGAGGCAGCTGAATCCTTTGATGTGGTTGGCGTGCCGCTATTGATGGCATTCAAGAAGGGCCAGCCTGTTTCCAAAATGGAAGGTCTGAGGGACATCAATGAATTGGATGGCTGGATTGACAGCATTCACAAGGGGTTCAGACCAATGAATTTGAAGCCAGGTCCAGTCACAAAAATCACTCTAAGTGACCTATTATAAGAGGCTAGAGTATGAGTTTGAAGACGTACTCAGCTTCCTGAATGTTCTTGTATGATTCCAAAGTCATTGACAAGCCAAACTTCTGCAGAAACTTAATCATTGGCAAATTTTCCGGATGCACATAAGCAATGAAGGCCTTCACCCCTTTACTCTTTGCTATTCGCATCAGATGAGAAAGCAGGAAGGTGCCAATACCTCTCTTTTGGTAGTCATCCTGAATGAGAATTGCGAACTCTGCCTCGTTTTTATGCCAGTCAAGGAGATACCTTCCAGCACCAATTATCTTCTCAGTAGTACCATCGTCGTCACAACAGATTGTTGCAACTACGCTGATGTCTCTGGACTGGTCCACATTATAGAAGTCTTGTAATGTTTGTCTACGAAGGCTCTCAAGAGGTGTGAGGAATCTGAAGAATATTGACTCTTCGCTTAAGTCATAGAACAGCTCTTTGATTCTATCAGTATCATCAGGTCTGATTAGTCGGAGCCTTACATCTATCTCGCCATCTGGACCTTCAAACATTTCATGTGCTTCATATTCGAGGGGGAAGTATGTGCCTTTGACCTGAAACGGAATTTGATCTGAGAACACGTAGCGCATCTCCTTCGCCGCCTCAAGCAAGTCGTTCCTGAACTTGGGGTGCGCAATAGCAATCAATGACAGCACGCGTTCTCGAATGGTCCTTCCTCTGAGGGTTGCTTGACCATACTCAGTGATGACAACTTCTACATCTCCACGCGTTGTCACCACCCCTGCACCTTCGCTCAGACGCGGCACAATCCTTGATATGGTGCCATCTAATGCCGTGGATGTCATGCAGATTATTGCCTTTCCACCAGGAGACATGGAAGCACCCCTAATGAAATCGACCTGCCCACCAATGCCACTGTAGAATCTGTGCCCTATAGAGTCAGAGCATACCTGTCCCGTGAGGTCCACTTCCAAGGCCGAGTTGATTGCTACCATTTTGTGGTTTTGAGCTATGATGGATGGATTGTTAACATACGAAGTTTCTCGAAACTCAAACATCGGATTATTGTCGATATAGTCATAGAGCTTCTTTGTACCCATTGCGAAGCTTGTAGTAGTCTTCCCTCTGTTAATGCTCTTCTTTCTATTTGTCACAATCCCGCTTTCAATTAGGTCGATGATACTATCTCCGAATCTCTCTGTGTGAATCCCTAGGTCCTTCACGTCTGAATCCATCAAGTGCCTAACGACAGAACTCTGAAGCTTTCCAATCCCAAGCTCTATAGTTGACTCGTTTTCAATCAACCTCGCCACATAACTACCAATGAGATCGCTCTTCTCGTCCGTTTCTTCGGATTGGTACTCCCTTAGTGGTTCATTATGGCATACGAGGTGGTCAATATCGCGAATATGAAAGAAAGAGTCGCCGTGTGTAACTGGCATATTCTCATTGACCTGTGCAATCACAAGGTCTGCATGTTCAGCAGCTGATTTTGTAATATCGACAGAGATACCTAGGGAGCAGTATCCATGCTCGTCAGGAGGACTGACTTGAATCAGAGCGACATCCAGTGGTAACCTTCTTGAACTGAAAAACATTGGAATGTCTGAAAGATGAGTTGGTGTATAGTCTGCTCTCCCCTCGTATACTGCAGATCGTATATTGTCCGAAACAAAGAAGGTATTGTGCCTGAAATGCTCCTGAAAGAGTGGGTCGGCAGAAGGTGTGTCGCCAAGAGTAATCATATGGATTATCTCATTGTCTGCCATCTTTTGTGCGTTCTTTGCCAGCTCCTGCATGAGATGGAATGGCACTCCACAACCAGTCCCAAGAAAGATACGAGTACCACGCTTAATCTTCTTTATAGCTTGGTCTGCTGACAACATCTTACCCTTGTACTTGTCAGTCCATTCCTCGTTGGCCATCCATCTCTCCTCTGGATTGCTAGATTCAAGGTCTTATGGGCCATATAGAGATTTCCAACAGGCAAACGGGATTAGAGCTTGAGTTTGAAAGTATACTCATCGTCTTGGATACTCAGATGGCTCTGAACTACCTTTCCGGTCTTATGCAGAAATCTAATCATTGGCTGATTTCTTGGATGCACAAATGCGACAAAAGCCTCCACACCCTTACTCTTTGCAATCCGCATCAAGTGAGAGAGCATGAAACTCCCGATTCCCATTCCCTGATACTCGTCTCGAACAAGAAGGGCAAACTCCGCCTCATTTGTGCTTCTGTTGAGCAAATATCTTCCTGCGCCTATGATTCTTTCAGACTCACTCTCGCCTCTCGGCCTGATAACTGCTACAATAGATACATCTCGGTCGGCATCTACGTCGTAGAAGTCTTGCAACGTGCGTCTGGGTAGGCTCTTTAGAGGCGTGAGGAACCTGAAGTATATACTCTCTTCTGAGAGCCCATAAAATAAATCCTTGATTCTATCTGAATCGTCTGGTCGGGCGAGTCTAAAGTGGACTATAACAGTCCCCTCCACACCTTTGAATGCTTCTTGGTATTCATATTCTGTTGGGAAGTAGGTTCCTTTGACTTGAAAGGGTACCTGATCCTCAAAGACATAATGCATTTTCTTTGCAGCCTCAAGCAGCTCGTTCCTGAAGTCAGGATGTGCAACAGCAATTAGTGATAGGACTCGTTCTCTAATGGTCTTTCCATGTAGTATTGCTAGACCATACTCGGTTATCACCACATCAACATCGCCACGTGTTGTCACTACTCCGGCCCCCTCACTCAACCGGGGCACAATCCGCGAAACTTTGCCGTCCATGGCTGTTGACTGCATGCAGATGATGGCTTTCCCACCTGGTGACCTTGATGCGCCACGGATGAAGTCTACCTGACCGCCAATCCCACTGTAAAACTTGTGGCCAATTGAGTCTGCGCACACTTGGCCAGTCAGATCAATCTCAAGAGCCGAGTTGATAGCTATCATCTTCTTGTTCTGGCCTATGACATACGGGTCGTTGACATAGGCTGTGTCATGAAAGTGAAACATCGGGTTATTGTCAATATATTCGTAGAGTTTCTTGGTGCCCATAGCAAAACTGGCAATGACCTGACCTTTGTGAATGCTCTTCTTCTTGTTAGTGACCACTTCATTTTCTATTAGGGGAATTAAACTGTCACTAAACATCTCTGTGTGAATTCCGAGGTCTCTCACACCAGTTTCCTGAAGATTGCTACAAACCGCCTGTGGCAGAGCCCCAATTCCTAGCTCCAGAGTAGACTCATTCTCGATAAGTCGCGCAACATAGGAACCAATGAGATCAATAGTTTCATCACCTTTGTGTGACTCGAACTCCCTGAGAGGCTCGTTGAATGGAACTAGGTAGTCGATGTCCCTGATATCGATAAACGAATCGCCATGTGTGACAGGCATCTTCTCGTTGACCTGAGCTATGACTAGGTCCGCGCTTTCAGCAGCTGACTTGGTGATATCCACAGAGATCCCCATGGAGCTGAACCCATGTTCATCGGGTGGACTGATTTGTATCAAGGCTACATCAAGAGGCATCCTCTTTGTCCTGAAGAGGCGAGGGATGTCAGAGAGCATTATTGGTGAGTAGTCAGCTCGGCCCTCCGAAACCGCTTCGCGGATGTTCTCTGATACAAAAAAGGTGTTATGTCTGAATTGTGCCTGAAACTTCGGATCTGCAGAGGGGGTGTCGCCCAGAGTGAGCAGATGGACTATCTCATTATCGGACATTTGATGAGCATGATTTGCCAACTCCTGTACCAAATGATACGGCACTCCACATCCTGTTCCTAGGAAGATACGAGTGCCTCTCTTGATTTTCTTGATAGCGTTCTTGGCTGCAAGTATTTTCTTCTTGTACTTCTCTTCCCATCTGATTCCAGACATTGCAATCCCTCTTTTCAACGAACCGAAGTTGATTTGGATTATATAGACGTTTGCAAACTGATAACCAATACGACTGGGCTGTTGTCATGTAAGAAACCTTATCAGGTGGTAGCATCGCGCGACGGCACAAGACTCGACAATCAATCAGGTGGATATAATGTCTGA
Organism: Candidatus Thorarchaeota archaeon; assembly: GCA_048884925.1. Lineage (GTDB taxonomy): Archaea > Asgardarchaeota > Thorarchaeia > Thorarchaeales > Thorarchaeaceae > SMTZ1-83. Next base: position 5,072 of record JBHLQK010000052.1, on the reverse strand, counting down.
AGAAAAGGTCGGAAACCGGAATCTTGTGATTCTAGGTGCTATCATCGTCCAGCTATGTCTGGGTTCAATATACGCCTGGTCATTCTTCCAGACAGCATTGAGGGGTGGCACATACACATGGTCTGCGTTCTTCACGCAGCTGCCATTTGCTGCAGGTCTCGCCTCGTTCGCGCTGTTCATGATCTTTGCTGGGCGGTGGCAGGATCGAGTAGGTCCTAGAAAGGTTGCCACAATTGGAGGTGTTCTTCTCGGTTTAGGTTACATACTCGCGTTCTTAGTTGATATCGTAGCAGCTGGCAACGAGCTTATTGGCACTATTTGGCTAATCATCACCTATGGGATCATAGGTGGCGCTGGTATCGGATTTGCTTACGTATGTCCAATTGCTGCACTTGTGAAGTGGTTCCCAGACAAGAAGGGAACAATCACCGGTATTGCAGTTGCTGGATTTGGTGGCGGTGCACTCGTCTTTGGCTATGTTGAAGAATTATTGCTTGGCATGTTCAATGTGCCCACGACTCTGCAAGTTGGCACACCATTTCTGATTCTAGGGGTGACCTATCTGGTTCTTGTAATCCTTGGGGCACAGGTCTTAACCAATCCTCCAGTAGGCTGGCTTCCTGCAGGCTATTCTCCACCTGCAACCACAGCTGACGGAAAGGGTATAGACATAATGCCCAGTGAGATGATTAAGACAATGAGCTTCTGGCTATTATGGCTCATGTTTGTTTTTGCAGCCACAGCCGGTCTCATGACGCTTGGAAATGTCAAGAGTGCGGCTGTAGAGGTTGATCCAGTTGGCGGTGCCGCATTTGCTGCAGTCATTGTTGGTGTTATGAGCCTCTTGAATGCAGCCGGACGGATTGTCTGGGGAGCAGTTTCTGACAGACTTGGACGAGAGAATACTATGACCACAATGTTCTTGGTCTTAGCACTAGGTATGTTTACTTTTGCATACGTCACTACCCTAGCAGTTGATTGGATAGCAGTCATGCTCATTGCGTCTCTTGTAGGCTTTTGTTTCGGAGGAAACTTTGCGCTCTTTCCATCTGCGACTGCCGACTTCTGGGGCTCCAAGAATGTCGGTAAGAACTATGGTGTGATGTTCACAGCCTACGGTATTGCTGGTATAACAGGTGCATTTGTAGCTGGACCAATCGTTGACGCAACAGGCTCATACTTCATGGCTTTTGTTGTTACTGGCGTCCTCGCGATTATTGCGGTTGTCTTCACGATTGCTCTGAAGTTCATGCGCAAGAATCTGCAGTAACACAGTCCCTATGTTTTGAGGTCGAGGACGTTATTCCTTGACCTCGTTCAGTTTCTTTTTCCTGCATGACTTAACACTTTGTTTTCGTGATTAAACATTCCGCCTAAACCTCACCAAAAATGCATCTATTGGCAAATCTTCTTAAGGGTGCGACTTAGCGCGGAGGTCCAAAGCAACTTTGCTTGTGGTGATTATTTCATGGCCGAAGAAAAGAAGATCACTGTTACGAGCCAAGAGGAACGGAGATTTCCACCTCCACCGAGTTTCGTCGATAAGGCTTATATCAAGAGCCACGACGAGAGGATGAAGCTCTGGAAGGAGTCAATCAAAAATCCCGACGAGTTCTGGCTCAAGATCGCTAAGGATTTGATTTACTGGAAGAAGGAGCCAACCAAGGGGTTCGAGTGGACGGATATTGACAATATCAAATTCACCTTTTTCGAGGATGGCGTCACAAACATGGCCTACAACTGTTTGGACAAGCATGTTGAAGCTGGAAACGGTGACCAGTTGGCACTTATCTGGCAAGGTGACCCACTCGATGAGTCCAAGACCTACACCTACAAGGAGCTTCTGAGCGAGGTCAACAAGGCTGCTAACGTCCTGAAGAACCTCGGTGTGAAGAAAGGTGACACAATCACTATCTACATGCCAATGATTCCCGAGTTGGCCATCATCATGTTGGCCTGCGTCAGGATTGGTGCGGTTCACAGCATAGTCTTCGGTGGCTTCACTGCTGATTCACTTAAGGATAGAATCGAGGACTGTCAGAGCAAGATCCTTGTCACGGCTGATGCCTACTACAGGAATGGCAAGATTGTGCCCCAGAAGAAGAATGCCGACATTGCACTCGAGGACCTCGACATTGTTGAGAAGGTGCTCGTAGTTCAGCGTATGGATGTTGAAGACGTTCCCTGGGATGAGAGCAGGGATGCCTGGTACCACGATGAGTACGCAAAGGTCGATGACAAATGTGAGCCTGAGTGGCTGAACGCCGAGGACCCACTCTTTATTCTCTACACATCCGGCTCCACTGGTAAACCAAAGGGTGTTCTACACACAACTGGTGGCTACATGACCTATACAACCTATTCGTTCAAGACAATCTTCGACTGGCACCCCGGCGATGTCTACTGGTGTACTGCAGACATCGGCTGGATTACAGGTCACTCATACATTGTCTATGGCCCCTTGTCCGCAGGCGCTACCACAATGATGTTCGAGGGTACGCCAACTTATCCCGACAACGACCGCTTCTGGCTTGAGGTTGAGCGCTGGAAGGTCAACCAGTTCTATACTGCTCCTACAGCCATTAGAGCCCTGATGCGATTCGGTGAGGACCCAGTGAAGAAGCACGACCTTAGTAGTCTGAACTTGCTTGGTACAGTCGGTGAGCCTATCAACCCTGAGGCTTGGATGTGGTACCATGAGCAGATTGGCAAAGGGAAGTGTCCGATTGTCGACACATATTGGCAGACTGAAACCGGCGGTGTGATATTCACTCCACTGCCTGGTGCCACAGCCACCATCCCAGGCAGTACTACACATCCCTTCTTTGGCGTGAAACCCATTATTGTTGATGAGGGTGGACAGCCTGTTGGTGCCAACGAAGGAGGCTACATCTGTATCCGTGAGCCATGGCCTGGTCTGATGAGGACAGTCTACGGAGACCATATGAGGTTCAGGAACACATACTGGGTGCAGTACAAGGATCCTGATACTGGCCATCCGATGTACATGACAGGGGACGGAGGCCGCTTTAACGAGGACGGCTACTACTTTGTCATGGGTCGAATAGATGACGTGCTCAAGGTTTCAGGTCACCGGCTCGGTACTGCTGAAATCGAGAGCGCTCTCGTGAAGCATCCTGCAGTTGCAGAGTGTGCGGTAGTTGGGTTCCCACATGATATCAAAGGAGAATCAATCTATGTCTTCGCTACTCTGAAGGTGGGCATTGAGAAGACTGACGATCTCCGACTCGCGCTCAGGAACCATGTGCGTGCAGAGATTGGTCCAATCGCAACTCCAGAGAAGATTCAGTTCGCTGATGCATTGCCAAAGACCCGATCCGGCAAGATCATGCGCAGAATACTCAAGAGGATTGCAGCAGGTCAGATTGACGACATCGGTGACACCACCACACTGGCGGACCCGACCGTCGTTGAAACCCTGATCAAAGAACGACTATAATTCAGTTCAAAGAGAGTGGGCACCAGCCCCTCTCCCCCACTTGTTCTGGATAATCTCATAACCAATCCACCCGAGTCATGGAGTGGTGTCATGGACGGAAGAGGAAGAACCAGCAATTGCATCTAAAATTCAGACCCTCCAAGCATCAATCATCTGTTGACTTCACATGCTCATTTCTTCATGATTCGCTCTCCAGATAGAAATCTCCGAGGAACACGGACCCCTTGGCGAAATAGGGTATGAACGCACGAAATCGTTGTTCCTCAATTGTCAGTGTCACGACTTGTCCTGATCTGTAGGAACTATATGACCTGAATCTTCCTTCGCTATCTGTCAGGACAATCTCACTGAAGAGTTCGTCAGTGGCAAAAATGCGGACACTAACATTCACAGCTGGAGTCCACTCTCCAGTGGTATCGTTGAATGGCTCTTGATAGACATATCCATAGACATCTGTTGAATCGCCACCAGACAAGAGGAGGGCTGGAGCTGCGGAGTAGGTTCTGTAGTAAATGGGCACGAAGAACAATCCCCCCACCGTGATGAATAGGACTATCAGCATTCCCAATACAGCTAGGAATCTACTCGGTAGACGACCTAACCCGGGGACTACTTGTCCCCCTGTTATTTTTTTAATGTGTCAGAATATAAACGGTAGAGCCTGTCCATCATCCTGTCAACAATAGCAGCAGATACAACAATGCCGAATCCAATGATAATGGAGCCAACGCTTGAAACTCGAACCCACTCGATGCCCGCCCATATGATGTAGTCAGCCACAAGCTCACCAAAACCCCACCAGATGATGATGAGACCGGCCAGCATGATTAGTCGAAAGGCGAGTTTCATCTTCCAAAATCCTGAGATTTTGAGATCCTCCGAACCCATTCGACCACCTCACTAATTTAGTCGCTCAAATCCCTTTTAGAGTATCCTTCCGAGTAGGATTTGTACTATTATAAGGACCATAAGTGGCGTTTCCACATAAAACTGCTGTCTAAAGAAAGAATGGCAAGTCCTTACATCTGCCTGCCTTCCCCCCATCTTAACCTATGTGAGGCACAAATCTACCTGTACGCTTCATGTACTCTACGTATTCATCTCCAAACTGGTCAATAAGCAATGTTTCCTCAATTCTTGTAATCCAGTGAAATGGAATAGACAAGAAGATGGCAAACAAGATGAGCAATAGATTGGCGGAGATCAGTGAAACTGATAGAGAGAAGAGGATGAAGATTGCATACATCGGATGACGGATTATGCTGTAGGGTCCTACTGTTATTAGCTGGTGCTGATCCTGTATCTCCAGCTTTGCGGAGTACTGTTTCCCTAATGTGTGGTGAATCCACAAAAGGAAGGCAACACTAATCATAGCAAGTCCAGCTCCAACCCAACGAATCAGGATTGGCAGCGCCATCTGAAAAACAAGGATGGTCTGAGGAAAGAAAATCCAGAGAAAAATCGATGCAAAGTATCCCAGAATTGCAATAGTGAGGGCAACAAAAGACTTAGTTATCTGATTGTATTCCTTCTCACTGGTCCTACCAAGATTCTGGCTTCTGTAATATATTCTGACTCCTGCGAAAGCAGCATAAATCATAACGAAGAGAAT
>JBHLQK010000051.1:0-15408 GCA_048884925.1 Candidatus Thorarchaeota archaeon | reverse complement strand
GTTTCTCCAGATTGTTCAAACCCAAAAGGGATGAGAAGAAGATAAAGGAACTTCAGGATTTCGTCCAGCACAGATGGGACCTTGTGATGCGTACATTCACTTAGACACGTCGCATATTCTAGTTGCCAGTCAGCCTCCTAGATGTACCCAATGCCTCTTGTAGTAGTAGACGCCCCCACCAATTACTAAGGCAACACCTGCGACTCCAAACGCCAGAGTTACAACAGGAAAGTCATAAGACATCGGATTTGTGCCTCTCTGATACTCGAACAGATTGCTCGCACCATCGCCATCGATGTCAGCAGCAGCATCATTGACAAGTGGATTCAATCCAATTTCGACCTCATAGCCATCAGGCATGGCATCCGCGTCAGAATCAGGATTTCGCGGAGATGTACCATTCCGATACTCATAGATGTTCTCCAACTCATCCAGGTCAGGATCCTCCATTGCATCATCGAAGAGTGGGTCAAGATCGTAGTTCACTTCCCATCCGTCCGGGCATAGATCACCTTCTGTATCTGCATTGTTTGGATTTGTCTGTTTCAAGAATTCCTCAATGTTGTCTAACTCATCTTCATCAGGGTCCAGCGCCGAGTCGTCAATGAGCGGATTGAGCCCATGATCATATTCCCATCCGTCGGTCATGGTGTCGTCATCGCTGTCTGAGTCCCAAATTTCAGTTCCAATGATTAGCTCTAGTGCGTCGGTCAAGCCATCTGAGTCCATATCGCTCTGAAACATGCTTTGGTCTAGCCAGAATTCCTGACTATCGGGCTGAGTGTTTCCATCGACGTCAGAGTCATAGACCACATGAATGTCATAGTCAAGCTGCCCAAGGCCCTGATTCTCAATCACGAGTTTGTACAGCCCTTTGGTCAAGAGGCTTATGTCCATTATTGTCTGTTCGCCATGAATTGGATAATCCGCTGTGGCAGAATCTAGCAAAAGCTCATCTGGTCCATACAGTGTGAATTCAGCATCTTGGTTCCAAGTGCCATTGATTGTAAACTCTGTTTCAATACTGATTGCAAAGTAATATTCCGATATATCACCCAGCGATAGAGATCGTGCAAAGTTCAATGCCGTCTTCTTCTCATAAGCCCGCGCCATAGTGAAAGCCATGCTTGCGCCGATGCACGCAACTAATTCAGTGGCTACACCGTAGTCATACATTGGATTATCCCATGTATCTGAAGGCTTATGATAAGCAGTATCATAGGCCCCTCCGCTTTCATGAGCAAACATGACTCTGTCATAGCCTTTAATTAGAAACGCATAATGATCGGACCTAGACCACGCGCTGCCAAACTGAGTATGAGGCACAGGTTTGATCATGTCATATCCAATATTTTTGCTCATCATCCTAGCGAGCTCACTCCAGTATTGCCCAATTGCATACGTATACTCGCCTCCATTTGGACTGTTATAGGCGAGTAGGACTCTCTCATCCATTGGAGCTTCTGGGTCCACGACGAGAAGCATATCTACATTATAGTACATCAGGATGTCAATGCCTCGACTAACAAACTCCTCTGCCACTTCTCCTGCGCCAATAAGACCAATCTCTTCTGCATTCCAGAAGCCAAAATAGATGTCCAAGGGCCACTCATACATAGACATGACTCTTGCCAATTCTAGGGCGGCAGCAACGCCTGTTCCATCGTCATTGGCTCCAGGCGCACCAGTCACTGAATCATAATGCCCCCCAACCATCAAGACTGGCCCAAATCCCAAGTAGCCTGGAAGACGACCAACGACGGACATGTAGTCGCCTATAACCTCTGTTTCAATCCGTCCGTCTGAAAACTCTTCGAGTTGGCTGATTATCCAATCCCGGGCAAGAGCATTTGCCTCACTATAGATTGTAGGAGAACTAATCACACGTGAGCCGTTCTCTGTGAGCATCTTAACCAGATTCAGATATGAATCTTGATTGACCAATGCATGGATAGTGCTCGAAATGTCCTCTCCATATATTCTCTGGAACGAAGGTTCTGCGGCGTCTTCTGGCGTGAAAGTCTCTACATTTGCTGGTTGTTGGCATAAACTAGGTGATGTCAATAGAAAAATCAAGAGAAACGATAGAAGCCAGAGCCGTCTCATGAGAATTCTCGTTCAGCAAGGCTAGAAGAACATTGTTATTTGTGTAATCTTCCTTATGCGCATTCTAGCCATATACTCAAACCATATTACATAGATACTTACTTGATTTTAGTCGCCTAACGAATTGGCTGTGTCTGACTATGCCGCTGACAGATTTCCCCAAAGTGACTGAGATAAAAGATCCCTTGCATGGTTATGTAGCTCTCTCTGATATAGAGAAGGCCATCATAGACCTAAGACTTACCCAGAGGCTGAGAACAATCCGCTCACCTGCTGGTGTGTATATGGTTTACTCAGGCGCTGACACATCTCTGATGGGAAAGTTATTGGGATTTATCCATACCACCCACATATTCATGGATTATCTGGGAGGTGACAAAGAGGAGATTCAGAGAGCCCGCCTTGCCGCTATGTTTCTCGCGTTGTCTACAGGTCCTTGGGAGAATGTCATCAATGAATACTTGGCTGTCCGCGGTACCAGCCGCAAACAGCTCGCGGAGTTGATTATCAGGGAATCACCAGCAGGTGAAAAGCTAGATGATTTCGGGTATTCCATTGATGAAGTTGTGGGAACTATCAATCGCGGAGTACCAATAAAGGGTGTCCGCTTTGACCTTGAAACTGCCCCCATAAATCCCGAGCTAGTCGACCGGCTTGAACGCGATTCATACTTCTCAGGAGTTGAATACGCGCAGCTCGAATTCCGTAGATTGTTCTTGTCCACCAGGATTGCAAAGAACAAGATTGCGGTAGAACGCGGTGCGTTATTCACCTTCGAGTCTTATCTCTCTGCGGGAGCCAATATGTTCGACGCTGTGTACTATCACAAAACTGTGCGTGCAGCAGAGCTCATGCTGCTGAGGATATTAGACGAAGCTGGAGCAGAGCTTGCGCCGTCACCAAGAGATGATATCAATACATTCCTGAATCTGGATGATATATCCTTCATGGATCAACTACTAAATCCAGCTGATGATGCGTCTGAAGGAATGCAGTCCGCTAGTAATTTGTTTACAGATTTCAGTGCTCGCTATCTTATCAAGATGGCTAGTGAACGTGCAATTTCTGATGTCGCGTTTCTCGAATCAATCACTACTCCCGATGGATTGTACAAAGTAGAGAAAGAAATAGCCGAAGACGCAGGGATAGATCCAGGCAATGTCTTCGTTGATTACCCTGATAGGCCCTCTGTGAGTTTTTATCCAGGCAAATTTGACCTGGAAGACCTTGTGTTCTTTGAAAGAGGTTCCAAGGGTTATGAGTTCTGGCATGTCGAAGATGTGAGTCTCCTTGCCAGGAGTTTCGAGAGAAAGATTAAGCTGATACGAGTCTACACCACTCGGGGATATCGTTCAAAGGTAAAGAAATCCGCTGATGCTTTTTTGGAGAGCATCGACGCTCCAGGTAGTCTTGATTAGATCTCAAAGCTTGGTAGGAATGAGCACAATGACTGAATTGCTTTACTATTCCGATTCATATATTCGTTCTTTTGAAGCTGAAGTGCTGCAAATGGAAACAGATTCGGGACTTAGAGCAGTGTTAGATAAGACTGCTTTCTATCCGGGGGGCGGTGGTCAGCCATTTGACACCGGATGGCTAGTTGTTGACGATGAACGAGCGTCTGTAACAAGGGTGAAGAGGCAAGAGGGATTGGTGTGGCATGATATTGAGACAGATTCTTCACAAAAACTGACTGTTGGATCTTTTGCTACAGGTGAGCTTGATTGGGAACGGCGGTATCTTACCATGCGTACACATACTGCTCTACACATCCTCGGTGCAGTCGTCTATAACGAGTATGATGCAAGTGTTACAGGAGGAAACATGGAGCCAGGTCGTGGTAGAATGGATTTCGAGTTTGAAACCATGAGAAAGGAGCTAGTTGAAGAAATAGAGACACGGTGCAATGAAGAGGTAGCTGCTGCCAGAAGTATCTCGACCAAGACCTTGGCAAGAGCAGAGGCATTGAAGATTCCTGACTTAATCAAGACAAAGGTGAACCTTGTTCCTGAAAGTGTCAAAGAGATTAGGATTGTTGAGATTGATGGCCTTGACATGCAAGCAGATGGAGGCACTCATGTCAAGAATACTGAGGAAGTGGGGAAGATTCAGGTTGTAGATTACAAGAGCAAAGGCGCAATCAACAAGCGTATCTATATTGAATTAACTTGAGGGAAAGATAGAATAGCTGCTTGTATATCAGATGGCTCATTGGTGGTCAATATGAAAGATGATGCCATTTCTGAAATTGGATTTGATGATGTAGCAAGAGATCCAAATTTCCTTGTATTAATCCTAGCTGCCGCTCTATGGCTCCTTGGGGCCTACATCCCATTAATTGGACCATTCTTTATCACTGCAGGATTTGTTATCACGGTGTTCGCTACAGCATCCACAGCTGCAATTCGACCTACGAACGGGGCGTGGCCAGGGCTAATGATAGGTGCAGCGCTGTACCTTGTTGGGCTTTTCTTGCCTTGGGTTCCGCTATTGGGTCTGTTTGCTCCGCTTGTGCAAATTCCAGGAGCAGTGCTGATTCTTTTCTTTGCAATTCCTATTGCGCTGAGATACAGCAATGCACCACTAGTGGATACCTTTCAGGATGAGTGGGCGAAGAGATCAAAATCAAGGACTAGCAAACCAACAGAAGAAGATTCTGCGGCAAATGAATGACAAGCGATTTCCCAATAGCGAAATACCTTTTAGAGAGCAAGTAAGATTGAAGCAACCACGGACCTCCACCCTGCACGCCACAGGAGCGGGAGTATCATGTTCACTTGTAGGAAATGCAGGGAGCCTTACTTTGTATTGGCAGCCCAGATAAGGGGCAGAAATCTTCGGGTCTTTCTTCAATGTATCAATCGACACAAGGATAAACGGGACTTGTCACAGTTCCAGGCTGATAGTGCCGCCTTTGATTTGTTTAAGGGGCTTTTCACTTGTGTTGAATGTGGTTCAACAATGGACATCGCGAGCACAGATGCCCATCGTGACAAGGTTGAGTATATCTTTCTCTGCCCTATCCATGGTCCACAGAGAAGAGTCGCACCAACGTTATACCATCCAACGATTAATCAGCTCCGCACAGAGGTCAATGCAGCTAAATCCGTCCTAGACTCAATGAGCTGTCCACGCTGTGGTCAAGTATTTGCAATACATGAGATTGGGGAAAAAGGCGAGTTCTTGGAGCTGAAATCAAAGTGTCCCAATGGTCACAAGGAATTGCGATACGCAAGCCGCGATGCAGATGATTCCATATTGAAGACAATTCTCAAACGACTTGTTCATTGTGATAATTGTGGTCTGCCATGCACCATTCAGGATAAGAGCGCAAAAGGCAATAAGATTCGTTTAGAGCTTATATGTCCTGTCCATGGCACAAACAAGAAGGAAATGCCGATTGCCTATGGAAACTTACTTGATGATGTTTCTCAGGCAGTCACAAAGGGAACTCTTCTTCGGTCCACGCTCAAATGTGCAGATTGTGGAAAGCCGCTTTCAGTTCGCAGCATCGAAGCATCAAAGGATGACTACAAGATAAAGACTACCTGCGCCGATGGCCACTCATTCGAGATGGTTCAGCAGATTGACTGGAGTGACGATGTCACTGAAGAGATTTCTCGGTCCATATTGAAATGCAATCAGTGTGACTTACTAACTGAAATAGGCTCAAAGAAGTTTGAGGGCACAAAAGCCGAAATAGAGGTCCTGTGTCCTCTCCATGGCTCCATGCGCAAAGCACTCACAGTTGATGCACTCAAGAATTTGGGGCGTGTGGAGGACAGCATTGATAGACAGCCATCGATTGATGAGAGCCTGAAATGTGTGAAATGTGGGACTCCTGTTGTGATTAAGGAGATAAAGACTGGCAAAAACACAGTCGAAGCCAAGGTTGAGTGTCAGAGGGGTCATGGAGATAGTAGAGAGTATCTCCAATCATTGTCATCCAGTGCTTTAGTAGAGATATATGATAGGGCGTATGAGTGTCATAAATGCCATCAACCGCTTGAACTTCTGGAGATTGAGCAAGAGGAGTCAATTGGCAGAGTAAGGATGTCATGCGAGAAGCATGGAGAGAGAAAGCATGAGATTCCTGTTGAACATAGTGCAGCGGTTAGAGATGCTTTCACTGCTAAGGCGACAATGCCATACCTTGAGTCTATATTGGAAACATTGGGCCATGAAGATTCGTGCTCTTTCCAATTTAATGCTGGAGCTGATCCTGATGAGATACTTCAGATCGTGAGAAGTGTCATAGAGCAACATGACCTTCACTTTGTGTCTGAGGGCAAGTCAGATAACATGATGTCTGCGTGGTATTATGGGAAGGGTTTCCGTGGAAGTCAGTTTGTTGTAGTAGGAGCTGTGTCTGAAGAAAATCGAGAAATCAAGATACGAGTGTTTTCAGATAATGAGAAGAAGCTCGGTACCATTTTGGCTCACATGCGTGAAAATCTCAGGGAAATATTACTTCGCATTCGTGCTGACGCTGATGATGTGCAACCCCTCATTATACTGTGCGAGAAATGCGGTGCTGGGCTATCCAAAAGAGGACTACCTGGTGAAACAACTCTTTGCGAGCATTGTGGAGTCCCTCTGCATTGGTGAGAAGCGACTCTATTCTCCAGTCCATTCAATAGAGGGCTTTTCCAAGGCCCCGAGATGAATCATGATCCGTTCTACTAGAGAGGTCACCAAGTCATCTACAGATTTGGGGCGATGCCAGAATGCCGGGCTCGCTGGCATCAACACCGCTCCTGCTTCGGTGACAGCAGCCATGTTGTTTATGTGGATGAGGTTAAGAGGGGTTTCTCTGGGAACAATAACAAGTCTTCTTCTTTCCTTTAGAGCACAGTCAGCCGCTCTTACCACCAGATTATCAGCATATCCATGGGCGATGCCAGCTAATGTCTTCATCGAGCAAGGTACAATCGCTACTGCATCCAACGGGAAACTTCCGCTTGCGGGACCCGCAGTCATGTCATCCTCGCGATATGTTCGGTGTACTTCCTTTCCCAAATCCTCAATACTCATCCCTGTTTCATGTTTCAGCGTTGCTTGCCCCCACTTTGTCACCACGAGATGCACTTCATGTCCAAGTGCCTTCAAAGCATGAATTAGCTCCACTCCATAGACTGCGCCACTAGCTCCTGTTATGCAGACAAGGATCTTCTTATTCATTCATCTGTCGACTCCTCTGAAACGTTTTCTTTCCAAACCTGATTCCTCATTTGCCTTTCTGTATCGACACTAGATTCTCTAGAGTAAGAAAGTGAGCAGCAATGCAAATAGAAAGGATGCCGCACCAAGGCGGATTCCTACACGTTTCGCAATGCCCGCAGCCTCCGCAATGTCTTGAGTGAGTATGTCAAATCCTCTCTCACCGAATGTACAGAGTTCCTTCACTTCACCAAAGCCAAGACCGATCTTTACTGGAGAAACATTCTCACGAGCCTTATTGGCGGCAATTATTATTGCTTCCATTACTTCCTGAGGCTTATTCTGTCCTATTGGAGGATAGCCTCGACTTGAGAGTGAGATTGCATTCACCACATGAGTATCTGTTGTCAAGACTTCCGCATCGTCGAATCCTTGCGTTTTCAATATTCGAATTGCTTCTTCTCTGAAACCCGGCTCCATGTTGTTTCCGTCTAGGGACAACAGAACGATTTCTCGATTCCCTCCGTCCAATACAAGTGCGGTAACACCACCCGGTCCCATCCCTTCATCTGGACGAACGTCCTCAGGCACAGCCCTATAGACGCCTGCTGATACCTTCATCCTTGGATTATTAGCCGTGGAGAACACAGCACTTGAGACCGCCCCAACATATTCTCCGGCCTCAGGGTCTCCCGGCATCACGGAAACAGCTTCTCCATCGATGCAGTTGTGAGCGTCGACAATAGACACCCTCTTGATAGCTGGTAGCCTTTTTCTCACCATTTCAGCTGCATCGCGGCCTACATCTAGTGAGATATCATCAGTGAACTCTGGTGCACTTGTGCTGATTGTGAGAACATCGGCCCCAGCAAAGAGTGTCCAGACCTTGAACTTGCCGAGATCCGACCAATGCGGACCAGACATTATGTCGTGAACTTCTGTTTCATCAATGAGTCGGTCAATCTCTGCCATTACAATTGGAAAGTCCTTCTTTGAAGTGAGGTTTTGTTGATGTGTACAGCTTCCATGCATGACAAAAGCAGGAACCCCATGTTTTTGCTCAACATGATCTATAATAGCGGATGGAAGACTACTACTTCCAATATGTCGAAATGGTCCAGGGTGAACATATTCGACAACTCCTACCGTAACAAGGCCTGCATCATTCTTGATGACAAGGACCTCAAGTGGCACATCCTGCATCTCACCAATTTTTGATAGAGTTGCCTCCATAGGTTTGGAATTATTGGTGAGATAGTCATAGCCAAACGCTCGCAGAAGCTCTGGGCCATTGATACCTAAATCCCTCTCAAATGGCACGCTCACTGCATGGAAGATATAATTCACAGCCACAGATAGAATGAGAAACATGACAATGGCCGCTACTGGCCACCAAATGGGTAGGACATAGATTGCTCCTCCATACCCTTCAAGTACAAAGACAATCAGATACCATAGAGTTGGTATCATAATGGCAGCAAGAAAGTTACGAATTGGATGATAATCACTCAAACCTGTAACAAGGAAAGCGCAGAGCATGTAAGCTGCACCGAGTCCTAGTATCCAGAAGCGCACCTCGTAGTAGGCATTGCCTGTCAGGAAGCTAAGAATACCACCAAATACTCCAAAAGCCACCCAGAAAAATATACCAAATTGGACGGAGCCTGCAGTCCTTCTTGCATCAAGAGGTGAACCCTCTTTTCTAACGATCAGATATAGCAGTCCTGTACCTGCAAAGGATGGAATGGCAAGAACGAGAATGGAGAGAGAAAGCGTAGCAATTGGGTCAATCCCTGGCGAAGATGCAATCCGAAGGAATGAGGATATGACTGCGCCTGCTAGGACCGAGACTGAGATTCTAGCTATAATTCCGCGATAGGTCGGAAGCTGCCATACCTTGGAGTAGAGCCTTACAGTTTCTTTGACCTTCGCCTTCTCACCCACTGCAAATCCTTCCTGTATTCTCTACCCCTCGGTCAGTCCGCCTCTTATCAAAGTTATCGAACATACCGACATCTTTATATCGTATTCGATATCGCATTCAATATCACATTCGATAATAGATTATGACAGAGGAAGGTGTGTAATTTGGCCAAGCAGGAGTCAGACAGTCCAGAATGCGAGCCTATGCGAATGCCCCATTCGATACCACGGGGATTGCTTAGAATTCTGATTGTCAGACTGCTACACCATCATGAGATGACAGGCACTGATATCATGCGTCACTTTCGTGAAAGAAGTGAGGGTGAATGGAGTCCAAGTCCTGGGTCCATTTATCCTTTACTAGCTAGTCTAGAGGAAGAGGGTTTTATAGAGACAGTGAAGACAGAGGGAAGAAGTAAGACCTATCGGCTCTCTGATGAAGGAAGGTCTCAGATAGAGATTTTTCAAAAGAGAAGGAATGACGTAGAGCATAAAGCACGCCTTAATAGAATGATTTGGATTCAAATGCTTGAGCCATATGACAGAGCAAACTTCCATGCGAGTGGGATATCCCATGCAATTGATGACCTCGGCGAAGCTGCTGCTGAATTGAGCAGTTCTGACCGCAGGAAGCTCAGCAAGCGAGTTAAGAAAGCCGCTGACAAGCTGGACATACTATATCAAACTTTGAAACAGGGAGACTAGGACATTGACAAATGAGAACAATAGCAGCGTTAGCCGCGGTGCTGCTGCTCGATACATGTTAGGGGGACTTAGAAGACATCCAGGAGCGATTATATTCGCCACAATATTGACTGTCATATCGACACTGCTTGTAGTGATACCCAGCGTGCTGGCTGGACTAGCCGTGGATGAATTGATCGATGCACCCATGTTGACATCCCAATTCATGATGTTTGTTTGGCTCATTGTTATCTTCGGACTCATCTACATGGGGCTTTACTTCGTTGTTGGATATGTTTGGGCAATTGTTACTCTTGGATGGGAGAGAGATGCCAGACAGGAGTTCTTTGAAGTCTTGCAAGAACATAGCATGACATTTCACGACGAAGTTGACAGCAAAAGACTACTATCTGTTGCTATGCAGGACATAGGCTGGATTCGCTTCGCCCTCAATCCTGCTCTTAGAAATCTGATAGGCAGCTTTACGTCATTTGCCATTACAGCAATTCTTCTAATCATGATAGATCAGACGCCAGGTCTGACCGGTCTGATTACAATCTTCGGAGTCCCGATTCCTGTCCTCACAGCAATACTAGTTATAGGCACGCCACTCTATTTTGCATTTGCTTATAGATATGCAAATGCGGTCGAGCCTGTGCGACGGAAACGTGCTGAAGATATGGAACAGCTCACTTCCATTTCACAGGGTGTCTTTCAGGGAATAGAGGTTGTCCGGGCATTTGGGGCGGAGGACAGAGAACTTGACAAGTTCAGGACTGCCTCAAAGGATTATGAGCGAATGGTAACAAGAGAGGGGCAATTAGCTGCATTCTATATCCCTGCACTTGTCCTGATTGGTATGACCACACTCGCATTTGCTTACTCAACCTTTGCAGCATTGAATGGTGCACTTACCGCAGGTGTTGTAGTGGAGATTCTGGGGCTGTTAATCTCACTGGAAGGTCTTAATTATCATATGCCAGCGATGCTTCTCATGCTTCGTGGTGGGTATGTCAATGCCCAACGAGTTGTTGATATCCTGAACTGGAATGACCCGATGATAGAGCCAGACTTAGAGGTTGATGATGTAAATTGGCTTGGTGACATTGTGTTTGAAAACGTCAGCTTCATGTACAATGCTGATAATGGCAATTCAGAGCACTATGCGCTGAAAGACTTCAAAATCGCTATTCCTGGTGGGTCTCGTGTTGCTCTCATTGGAGGACCAGGAAGTGGCAAGAGCACCATTCTGAAACTACTCCTACGACTATATGATCCGACTGAAGGCTCAGTCAGTGTTGGAGGTGTGGACCTCAGGAATTTGAGAACAGAAACTGTTCGCGACGTGGTTGGTCTTGTTGAGCAAGACATATTCCTATTTCGAATGAGTGTTCGTGACAACATAGCATTTGGCAGGCCCAATGCTACCGAAACGGAAGTAATTGATGCAGCCAAGCGAGCACAGGCTCATGAGTTTATTGCCGACCTGCCTAATGGTTATGATTCTATTATTGGAGAACGTGGCATGAATCTTAGTGGTGGTCAACGGCAACGTTTAGCCATCGCAAGAGCTCTTGTCCAAGACCCCAAGATTCTGCTGCTTGATGACTCAGTTAGTGCGGTTGATGCGCAGACCGAGTTTATGATGAGAAAGGCTCTTGATGAGGTCATGGTGGGAAGAACCAGTATTACAGTTACACAACGGCTCCGTACTCTCATCGAATCCGACTTGGTTATAATTATGGATAAGGGACGACTAATAGCTGCAGGATGCCATGAAGATCTTTTGAAGACATCTGACCACTATCGACGTATCTTTGAACGTCTACCAGGAGCGGAGGCAGTAATTGGCACTGTGCCTGCGCGTGGAGGTGTTGCGTAATGGCAATGAGAGGACATGGTGGACCCAGAGCGCTTGTTGGTCAGAAGCAGAAACGCAGTCGCCCAATCCGAGTCCTTCTCGGACGAATGGTGCTATATCTAGGCCGATTCAGAAGGATAGTCGCTATAGGTGCAGTACTCTCAATCATTGCTACAGTTGTTTCAGTTTTCGATCCAATTGTCTTGAGTATTGGTATAGACCAGCTAGCTAGTGGGACTTTTGAGGTGCTTTTATTCCTCGTTGGTCTCTATATTTTTCTAAAGGTTACCAGTTGGATTCTTTCAAGCTCGAATATTTGGATTCTTGCAGGCGCGCAGGCAGGATTTGTGCAGAACATACAAGAGGATGTCTACAGGCATCTCATCAGCGCAGATCTGTCATATCACAAATCTGAGCAGAGCGGCAATGTGACATCTAGAGTTACATCCGATACCGTTTCTTTGGGAACGGGAATCCAATATCTAATTAGCTTTGCGAGCCAAGCTCTAATGCTACTCTCTTCCTTTCTCATCTTGCTCTTCACTTCAGAGATTCTAGCACTTACTTCCTTACTCATAGTCCCAGGTGTGGCTTTCATTGCTGTTCTATTTGGGACAGTAGGTCAAAGGATAATGCTTGCCTCTCAAAGAGCCTCTGGACAGGTATCTGGCCAAATTGCTGAGAACCTCGCTGGAATTCACATAGCGAAAGCATTCAACCGGGAGGCAGAATTAGCGGAGGAGATGATGACGCTGAACCAAAAGGCATACCGTTATGGATTCCGTTTCATGATACTCATGAGTGCGATGCAACCCATGGTTCGAAGCATCGGTCAGTTTGCGACAGCAGCCTTGCTTTTTGTTGGTGGTTCCTTGGCAGTGGGCACCCTTCCAGTATTGACCATTGGAGAGGTGTTTCTAGGTATAATGCTTGTTTCAAGGTTTATGTGGCCCCTATTATCCCTTACAATGATGTCATCTCAGGTTCAGGCGTCCCTTGCAGCAATGGACCGATTATTTGATGTTCTTGAATCAAAGCGTGCCATTGATGATAGTGAAATTGCAGTAGCCTTGCCTGAAGACAGAGATGGAATCACTTTCGAGAACGTCACCTTCGAATACGTTAAGGAAACTCCCGTTTTGAAGAACATTAGTTTCTCGATAGCGCCAGGTGAGATGGTAGCTCTTGTTGGACATACTGGAGCTGGAAAAACAACCATTGCGGCGCTGATGAACCGCTTCTATGATCCTCAGGAGGGAAGTATCAGGATTGGTGATGCAGACCTCCGGGATATTACTCTTGATTCACTCCATAACACCGTGTCTTTGATTCCACAAGAACCATACTTGTTCGATGGAACTATCCTTGAGAATATCAGATATGGACGACCCGATGCAACTGAAGAGGAGGTAAAGGACCTCTGCAACATCATTGGTGCAAATGAGTTCATTGAGGTCTTAGCGGACGGTTATGAAACGCTCGTCTTTGAGAGCGGGAAGAACTTGAGTGCTGGTCAGAGACAGATGATAACAATTGCAAGGACTATGCTAGCTGATCCTCGGATCCTAATCCTTGATGAAGCGACGAGCCGTCTTGACGCCTACAGTGAATCACTTGTACAGGATGCTCAAGCCATGCTTTTCTCTGATCGAACCACAGTAGTCATAGCTCATCGCCTTACCACAATCACCAATGCAGCGAGAATAATCGTATTTGAAAACGGTGAGATAGTGGAAGAAGGCACCCATGAAGAGTTGCTCGCACTAAATGGCACATTCAAGGCACTCTATGACACCTACTATGCACACCAAGGTGTTGAAGAGCTAACCGAAGAAACCGTTAGAGTTGCTGAAGAGGAGGTAGCAAAAGTCGGTGGGGCCATGGCTCTGGAAAAGCCCACGACAGCGCAAGGAATGCCCATGATGACGATGGGTGGCAATCCTCACAGCATGATGGGCTCTCATGAAGGTATGCCACAAGGAGGAATGACTCCCTCTCCTGAAATGTTGAAGAAGATACTCGCGAATCCCGAAAACATACCTCCCCCAATGCGTGATCATTTAATCGCAAGGCTTGAAACATCTGATGACGCTGAAATACAGGAGCTTCTACTGAAGCTGAAAATGCTCGATAGTAAATCTGAGTAGGAGCCAAGCTTTTAGAAAATCTCAATCGACTTGGCAGCAGTGAGTGCCGTGCCTAGTATGATATAGGCTTCAGCTCTCACTACCTGTCCTAAAGGCTCAACAGGCGAAAGCGCTATACAAAACCAAAGTACGGTCTGTATTGTAAGGACCAGAACCGCTAGGAACGCAAGTCCTAGAGGCCGAGACAATCTGCCCCCCCGAAAGACAAGCACCACATACCCAAGAGCCAGAGTTATGACGCCCATACCAATTGCGAGGGGCGCTGTAGTAAAGACTTCAATAGGATTTCTTGTCGGGCTAAAAACCATCACAAGAGATGCCAATAGGAGCATGGCTACCGTTGGAACAATTATGATGATGCCAACTAGTCTGTTATCATTGGTAGTCTGTAGAACTGAGTTGGAAGCTCTCAGGTATCCTAGAACACCTATCGCCCAGAGGATTAAACCTGGCATCTCTATTAGACTCACCGTGAAGAGATATGCCTCACTGCCTTCTTGGTTTGCGAGAAGGCTAGCAGCTATCTCCGAAATGGAATATAGGACAAGACCTAGAGAGAAGAATATGTTCATCAGATGAAATCTGTCTTCGCGTCTGAAGTCCTCCCGACCAAAGAACCATAGACCAATGACTCCCATAAGAAGAGCTGAAATTGGCGCGGTTATCACACCTATTCCTGATAGAAGGGACTGATCATTGTTAATCCACGCAAAGGAACTGACAAGCAAGATAACAAGCGCGCTAACTATGAATACAAATGCCAAGTATCTTTCACGATATGACACCAGTCAGTAGCTCTCCACGCAAATGTCGATTTGAAGTCGTGCAATCTCCGATTTGATTGTTTTCCTTATCAATCCGTTCCCTATAGCTATGATGTCTATGCTACCTTAAATGACTCCCAATGAATGTCAAAAGCAGTGCTTGGATATTGTCGTTCTATGGCGGTTTTAGCTCCTTTGAGGATTGTATTCACAGGACTTGATCCCATGAGAGTGCTCATTCTTCTGGTGTACTCCTGAAAGAGGTCTCTAAATCCACCACTGAGTGTTTCGGGCGTGATGCTTCCCCTTACGGTGGCGGATACTAGTGAGGTTTTGATCTCGACATCAACTCCTTCTTCTAATCCAACAAAGGCCAGCCAAGGCATCTCAGAAGTCAAAGCATCTCTAGAGCTAAAGAACATGCTTCTGGCAGGCTTTATTCCAAGTATTTTAGCACATCTCTTCAGAGTTTCCTGCAATGCCGCAGTATACAAAACTGTAGTTGCTTGAGCTGGCGGTACAAGCTCCACTGCTTTTCGTTGGGCTAAAATGGCGATTTCATCCAAGAATCGCTTGAGATCAGCTGTCTTGACTCTTTCCGCAGCGATTGAGAGTGGAGTTTCTCCATCCAGTTCTGGGAGCACCCTTGCTGTGTCTTCGGAGATTCCATCAACGGATTCAGTCGGCTGGATGAGTGTAGTTGCTTGATAGATGTCATCTGGCTTAGCAGATTGCGCAATAGTGATTGCCTTTTCCCAAAACG
>JBHLQK010000050.1:0-15420 GCA_048884925.1 Candidatus Thorarchaeota archaeon | reverse complement strand
CATTCGGGAGATCACAATAGGAGCTACGAAGAAAGAGGGCGGATCTAGGAGCAATACTGTGACGATTGGTGGTCATACTGCACCTGCATGGGACCTGTTTCAATCACCACCGAAGAATCCCCCAATCATTGCGGCTGATGTTTTTGATATGCCAATTCCACTGGCAAAAGCAGTGAAGACGCATTACAAGGAAGTGCTGGATGATCCCGCAGAATGGGCGAAGCTCTGCGTGGACAAGTTTGGAGCTGATTTGATTACAATACACCTAATTAGCACTGATCGACAGCTTGGAGACACATCACCTCAAAAGGCTGCAAAGACTGTAGAAGAGGTTCTGCAAGCAGTCAAGGTCCCAGTACTCATCGGCTCTGCGGGAGACCCTGAGAAAGATGGTCCTGTTCTAGCAAAAGCTGCAGAGGTGTGTGAAGGTGAACGGACATTGCTCTGCTCAGCGACAATTGATGTATACGAACCTGTGGCTGTCGCAGCTAAAGAGCATGAACAAATTGTATTATCCTGGACCTCACTCGACATCAATGAGCAGAAGGAATTGAATCGAAGGCTAATAGAGTGGCTGACTCCAGATCAGATAGTAATCGATCCTACAACTGCTGCACTAGGCTACGGCCTTGAGTACGCGTTCACTATGATGCAGAGAATGCGCCTAGCAGGCCTATTGGGTGACAATGAGCTACAATATCCAATCAGCTCAGGTACAACAAATGCTTGGGCTGCTCGAGAGGCATGGCTGAAAGCACCCGAACTAGGGCCAAGAGAGCTTCGTGGACCAATCTGGGAAAGTGTAACAGCATTGTCACTTTTGCTGGCTGGCAATGACCTCTTCATGATGATGCATCCTGCTGCAATGAAGACGGTGCACGACCTAATCGAGTGGCTGCGAGAGAGGCGAACGATACCAGTTGAGGAATACGCTGACTGGACATCAATAGAGATACCGGAGGGGACCTAAATGGCAAAGCTACCTGGTCCTTTGGACATCTACCCCCTATTGCCCGGTACTAACTGCCAGGAATGTGGTGAAGCCAATTGCATGGCTTTTGCAACAAAGCTTGCTGAATACACGGTGAAGCTTGCAGCGTGCACTCCACTCTATAATGAGGCTAAGTATGGCAAGAAGCTGACAAAGCTTGAGGATCTTATTCGTCCCCCAGTCAGAGAAGTTGTGATTGGAACAGGTGAAAATGCTGCCTCGATTGGCGGAAAACTGGTCCTGTACAGACATGACCTCAGGTATTCAAACCCGATTTCGTTCTTTGTTGACGTGGCTGATACACTCGAAGACGCGGCTCTTACGCAGAGAGTCAAGGCCATTGAGGATTGGACGTATGTGTACATCGGACAGAATCTACGGTTGGATGGTATAGCACTTCGAGGTGTATCGCAGGACCCACAGACATTCGCCAAGGCTGCAAAGAAAGTGTCTGAGCTTACGGACTGGCCAATAATCCTATGCTCATATAAACCTGAGATGCTAGCTGCTGCAGCCAACGCAATATCTGATAAGCGCCCCCTACTCTACGCTGCAACATTAGACACATGGTCTGATGTTGGTGACATTGCTGTCAAGCACGGGCTACCGTTAGTCGCATATGCGCCAAGTGGACTCAACGATCTTGCTACACTTGTCAACACAATCAGGGCTATGGGTGTAGAAGAGATAGTTCTTGATCCCGGTACTGCTTCTAGAGCCGGACTTGGAACCACGATTGACAACTTCACTCAACTCAGACGAGCTGCTACCCTTGAAGAGAACGAGCTGGTTGGCTATCCATTACTTGCGACTCCAATCTCTGTCTGGGCTGATTATGAGCAGGGCAGTGCTCCGGAGTTGACCAAATGGGATGAAGTTCTTACTGCAGCATCAATGATAGTCCGGTATTCAGATGCCATTGTGGTACACAGTCTGGATATGTGGACAAACTTGCCACTCACCTTTCTACGCAGCAACCTCTATACTGATCCCGTAAAACCAGTAGCAGTTGAGGCCGGATTGCAGGAATTCGGTGACGTAGGCCCAGATTCTCCCGTTATGTATACAACCAATTTTGCTCTTACCTACTTTACTGTAGAGAGCGATATCAAACAGGCCGGAGTGAATGCCTATCTTGTGGTTGTTGATACTGAAGGAATGAGTGTGCAATCAGCAGTTGCTGGCAGAAAGCTAACTGCAGAGAAGGTGGCAGAGGCTCTTGAGGAGTATAAGGTGGCCGATAAGGTCAAACACAAGGTTCTCATCAGCCCGGGAATGGCTGCGAGAATCAGTGGTGAAACCGAAGAGGTTTCAGGATGGACTATCAAGGTTGGTCCGCAAGACTCCAGCGGAATACCAAAGTACCTCCAATCGGGCAAATGGAAAGAAGATTGAGAGACCATACCTAAATGGTCATAGGGGCTTCCAGCCCCTTCTCCCTATAGAGAGTGAGAAGAATGAAAGAACGTCTAGTGATATCTGTGTCAGGCAAAGGTGGCGTTGGTAAGACTACCACATCGGGGCTCCTCTCCAGGATAATTGCGGAGAAGACCAGAAGATCATTGCTACTAGTTGATGCGGACCCAGTCATGAATCTTCCACGAGTCTTGGGAGTTGATGTACCGGTATCAGTGGGCGAGATAGCTACTCAGATGAGAAAGAGCATTGATGATGGAACACTCCCGGCTTCTGCTGCGAAACAAGACATTCTTGAGGGAGAAATCTTTGAAGCACTCATTGAGGGAGATCGGTTTGATTTCTTAGCCATGGGTCGTACAGAGGGGGAAGGCTGCTATTGCTATGTCAACAGAATCCTAACACAGATTCTCGACACACTCACCATGAATTACGAAATCACTCTTCTTGATATGAGTGCAGGTCTCGAGCACTTCAGTCGCCGCACCAACAGGAATGTTGACATTCTTATCATTGTGATTGATTCTTCAAGGGCCGCTTTTGAGGCAGCATTACGAATTAGAGATCTTGCGAAGGAGGTTCATATCGACTTCAAAAAGCTCGTAGTGATTGGGAATCGTATTCCTTCCAACCTAGTAGATGCGGTTTCACAAGGACTTGAAGAGAATGACCTCTATCTGGCTGGGATGATTCCGAACGACGATGAAGTCGCGAAGCTGAATTACATGGGGAAACCTGTTTTCGACCTGCCAGACGAATCACCTGCTCTTCAAGCAGTTGAGGCCATTGCCGAGAAGCTGGGTCTTCTTAGTGAAGTGACATTGTTGAAGCTGTTGGGTCAATAGCTGCAATCATTCGGTATCCTGCATCTCAATCTGAAGTCGCTCAAAGAACTCACTCGCTGCAATCTGATTCAATTCTGAATCATCTGAAATCACATCGATTCTCACCTTTGAGATACCTTCACCGACCTTTCCAACTAGAGTGATTGTAACTGACAACCTGGCACCGCTGAATCTCCCTTTTCCGGTGCCCGCGATAACTCCCATCAGCATTTCGTCTTTCGTAAGGGAATCCGTCCTAAGCGAATGAAGATGGTGCCTTTTGGCCAACTTCTTCACAATTCTGTAAAGCGTCTTTGCTTCTACCTCTACGACATGTTCACGGTTCCATGCACTCTTTCCTTTCTTCATTGCCTGAAACTCATCTGGTGTCATCTCAAATGGCTCGATTTGCGAATATATTGACCTGATGAAGCAGTTGCCAGATTTTGCTGCAATCTTTTCACCGTTTCCGTCCACAAAGGTCACCGATGAGATGATTTCTCCCTCTATAGCCTCTGAGTTAACAAAGAACTCGAACTGTCCAGATTTGGAATTTCCGGACTTGATTGAGGATATGTTCTGCGTTTTTACCAATGGCGGCACTAGACTATCTGCAGGATATGAGAGAATTGTGATTGTTACGTCTGAGATGGTTTCATTCGTCTTATTGGCAATTGTGCTTTTGAAATCTAGCGAACTATCCAATATTTGATAGCCATTTGTAACAAGGACTTCGTCACTTGTCCGAATTGGAGTAGTTTCAAGGAATCTATCCTCGTCACTCAGCTCCTCAGGTATTAGAAGCCGATTGGTAACATCCTCGCCACGTTCTTGCAGCCAGTCCAGGGCATAACTGATGACATCTCTCACCATTTCATCATCATCAGAGTTATGTGCCTCTAGGATCGGAATCGCTCTCTTGTCAGCTATTGAGGCAAATACTCCAACAGTCATGGCTCGAATGATTCCACTCTCATCGTTAAGAGTGATATCTAGAGTTTCAAAGGAATCCGAGCCGAAGTCGCCCAATCTGCAGACTGCAAGTAGTCTAACATCATCATCACCAGTTATAGCCGCATCTTTGCATGCTTGAATCGACGAAATGGTGGATAATGCCTTTTGGAGTTTGTCCTCCTTGGGCTTGAATATTCTGCCCATCGCTCTCTTGAAGCTGCGAATCGAGTCGTTACTCGATGGAGTCGATATCTCGTCTTTGTGGGACATGCTAAGCCTCGCCCTTCATGGTCCTCTGAGCCTATCTTAATACTTATTGTGATGGCTCATTTAATTGAGCCTTTCACAACATTTTTAGCAGAGCCCAAGGTCCGGGCAATTAGAACCACCTCAAAAGGTGCATTGCATGGAGCAAAGAGAGATTTCCCTTTTTCTTCAACCAAAGATAATGAAGCCATATGCAGACCAGGGTTCGGAGATCACGCGTCGTTTTGCAATGAACAATGCTGGAAGGATGCTTGCTGTAGCAATGCAGGACCGGAGTATCAGACTCTATGACGCACGAGACTGCCAAGAGAAGCTACGCATACAGGACGAATTTCTTTGCACATCCATTGCCTTCAGCCCAAAGGATGATGTAGTAGCTGCAGGCGGTGTGGACAGAGTCGTTAAGCTATGGAACATCCGCACCGGAGAATTACTTGGAAAGCTGGAAGGTCATACGTATCCTGTACTTGCACTTGCATTTTCCCCTGATGGCAGTCGCTTGGTTTCGGGGAGTGGTGACACCACATTGCGAATCTGGGATGTAGAGAATCGTACTGAGGTCAATCATCTAAAGGGGCACTCGCTTTATGTCGTAACATGTGATTGGTCTCCTGATGGCAAACGAATAATATCTGGAGAAGTCGATGGTACAATAGCTGTTTGGGATGCTGAGAGTGGAAATCTCTTACAGCGTCTTAACGACCATCGAACGGCGGTTCAGGTTGTAAGATTCATGCCGGATGGATTTGGAATGGCCTCTGGTTCCTCGGATCAGAGTATCATTATCTGGAAATCTCAAGGGGGCTCATTCACACCTGAAAGAACCTTGATGGGACATGAAGGGGAGGTTCGAGCGATCTCGTTCAGCCGGGATGGAAAGTACATGGCATCCGGCTCGAGTGAAAAGGAACTCTACATATGGGTAACTGATTCCTACATGATTCAGGGTGAAGGTCGAACAGCTAGTGAGATTGATGGCATTGAGTGGTATCCCGACTTTGATGCATTCCTAACCGCTGATGGCTCTGGCGCTATCATACGCTGGAATGTGAAGGAGATGGAAGCGATGCTCGCTCCTTTCAAGAATCTACTATCTGAGATTGAAGCCGACACTGACAAGATTCGTCAAGACGAGCTTATTCAGAAGCTCAATGATATCTCAAATCAGTTTGATGAAGAGGTTCTCAGAGACAAGAAAGTGTTCTATATCCTTTGGCAATGCAAGAGAGCACTAGGTCTTTTGAAAGGCACACCTAGACGCACTTAGCCTACTCATTTGTTAACGTTCGGTGCTATTCGTTCGAATTTTCGCTTCCTTTACCATATATCTACAAAGATTCGCGTATGCTTCCTCAACGTTCTCACCCGTAAGGGCACTAGACTCGACGTATAGAAACTTGTTTTTCTTAGCGTACTTTTCACCCTCTTCCGATGATACTGCTCTGCTGTCCTCGAGATCCACTTTGTTGGCCACAACAACAAGGGGAATGTTACCCCTCAGACTGGTAAAACACTCTTCCTTCCAAGTATCGATATTGAGGAATGTGCGACGTCGCGTAACGTCATATACTAGGAGTCCTCCTCGAGCGCCTCGATAGAACCCCTGCCGCACTGATACAAAACGCGGTTGTCCTGCGAGGTCCCAAATTTGCAGTTTCACATTGGCATTCATGTCCTTGAGTTCAAGCTCCTTGATGGCGAAGTCCGCGCCAATGGTACGCTTATAGTCTGCTTCAAATCCTCCTTCGGTGAATCTTATCGTCAGTGCGGTCTTTCCTACTGCACCGTCGCCTAGCATGGCGATCTTGAAGCGATACTCGGAAGGCATTCAGCGGTCTCCTGGCCTTAACAGACTACTGAGTCCTGCTTTTAATTGTAATGCGGCTACATGCTGGAAGATGTGTCGCCGCCTATTTGGTGGTGATTTGGGTGGATGCCTTCAATCCCATTATTTTGATAAGAGATGCCCATCACGTTTAATAGGGAAATGCGCAAATCGTATCCAGTCAAGGGATGATGCTATGAGTATGGAGCGTCCGGACTATCGAGCTTTGACGGAAACGTTGGAGGAAATGAATGAGGAGGGCGGGTTTACAACATCAGTCCTTGCCAGGGATGATGGATTAGTCATGGCCTACGCAGTATCCCCTACAACCAATATTGACGTGGTGGCCGCGATGGCAGGGCACATCGCAGACACCGTTGAAAGGGTCAGGAACGAGTTGTCTCTAGGAGAGACCCGAGACATATCTGTTCGCTGTTCAGAAGGGAAAGCAGTATTCAAAAAGATATCATCACAAGGGAATCAGGCCTTGATTCTTGGCACAATCATGCCCAGGAACGTGCGCTATCATTCAAGAGCTGTTGGGAAAGCTGCCACCAAGATCAGGAAGATTCTGAGATATAGATGATTTCGGGTGATTAGGTCGTCAAAACTATTAAGTTACTTCTCATGCTTCATCCAGATTATCCCCTAGGTGTAGGAGTGCTACCGTTTGGCCGATGATGCAGAACCGAAGGAATCCCCGGAAGGGGAGGACACTGAAGAGGACGGTCCAATTGAGGTAGTCCTATTCAAGTCCGACACCTGTGCGTTCTGCCCGAGAGCCGAAGAGGTACTTAGGGAAACTCTTAACGGCTTCGGAAGTGGAATCTTCGTCCTCAAGGTCATCAATGTGAGCGAAAATCCGGAAGCAGCAGAGGAGTTTGGAATCTTCGCCTTGCCCACTACAATGATTGGTGGGGTTTCAGTGACAGGAATTCCGGAGCCTGACATGATAATGAAGATGATTCTGGGAGCGAAAGTGAGTTCGAAGAGAGGTGCATCCAAATGAGTGACTTTGTTATTGAAAGAGTAAAGACTGGGATTCCAGGATTGGACGAGCTAATTGAGGGAGGATTTCCCAGAGGAGATACAATCCTAATCGCAGGGAGAGCAGGTACAGGCAAGAGCATCATGGCAAACCAGTTTCTGTACAAGGGCGCAACCGAGTATAATGAACCTGGAGTTCTTGTGACTCTAGAGGAGTCGCCGCTTCTGATAAAGCGCAATATGATGAGGTTTGGAATGGACCTGGATGCACTTGTGAAGGAGAAGAAACTAGCTATTGTGGATCTGTCTCCTTCAAAGGAGGTCACTCCGATGAAGATTGGAGAATATCCTAGCTTTGACCTCTCAGGCTTAGAAGCGATTATTCTAAATCATGTGAAGAAGCTTGGTGCTAAACGAGTAGTGATCGACACGCTAGCTATTCTGGCCTACAAGTTTCGTAGCCGAGACATACTTCGTGAGGAATTCTTCAAGCTTGCCGCTAGCATAACGCGTGCAGGCACAACGCTCATTCTCACAAGCGAAATTCCTGCGCATCATGATGGTCTTGGTGTGTTTGATATCGAAGCATTCTTGGCAAGTGGTGTGATTGTACTCTACAATGAAATGATTAGCGAAACATCTCGCTCAAGGTCCATAGAAATATTAAAACTCAGAGGTTCAAAACACAGCTCACGAATCCATTCGATGAGGATAACAGACGAAGGCATGAGAGTATGGCCCGCCGAAATCAGTTCTGGAGCGTAGAATAAAAAACTTGAGGCGTGACTCTTGCGAGAAGAAACGAAGTCGAAAAGCACTGAATCCCCGCCAGTTACAGCCCGGCCGATGATTGGGGACTTGGTGAAATTCGGCCAACTCACACAGGTTTCCTACTTGCTTCTTGGTCCACTTGGGTCTGGAAAGACCACCTACGCTGAAGCCTTTCTTCACGATGGTCTAAAGCATGGGTTCCCTGCAGTCTTTGTTACAACAGATGTTTCTCCAAGAGTGATTAGAAATGACATGAGTAGACATGGTTGGTCTATCGAGGATTATGAGAAGTCCGGTCAGTTTGTATTCATTGATGGCTATTCTGAACGAATGGGGGCTCCAAAGTCAAGCACTGTTCGCTCCCTAGCCAAGGTAGATGACATAAGTGAGTTGGGAATTGTACTCTCTGAAGTTCTTGACACTCTTGTTGTTTCCCGTGTCGTGGTTGATAGTCTTTCCACTCTGATTCTCCATTCAAATCCTGTGACGATGCCCAGAGCAGTTCAGAGACTAAGCGGTCGAGTCACACAGAGTTCGCATAGCATAATGTTTGTACTTGAAGAGGGAGTTCATGATGAGAAGACCTACGCAACATTCTCCTACATGGCAGATGCAGTCCTTCGATTCAAGATTGACGATGAAGGTGATGTGCATAATTATAAAGTTCGAATGGAACGAATGCGCGGTACTGACACATCCAGAGTCTGGAACGACTTCGTTCTGGAATGATGAATCATTTCTGTGAAGATTTTAAAGCGATATATCTCCTCACAGAGTTGAGTACCGAAGAGGAGAGGCCGACGTGGATTCCTTGCTGATTGTGACACTGAGAGACGTTCTATGTGCATCACTCTCCCTCGATGATGGTCTCTCAGCAATCCAGAATCTGGCAATAGGAGACACGAGTGATAATGAGATTCTGTTTGAAATAGCTCGCGTGATCGAAGAGATCATTCTACGAAGGCCTGGACTCGCTAGTGCGAAGCTCACAGAATTGACGGTCCGTCTTTCATTCAAAGCGAACCGTGTTCTTCCTGAGATGCTTGCTCTGCTAGACGTACGCTACACCAACAG
The DNA here is from genome assembly GCA_048884925.1 of Candidatus Thorarchaeota archaeon. Classification (GTDB taxonomy): domain Archaea; phylum Asgardarchaeota; class Thorarchaeia; order Thorarchaeales; family Thorarchaeaceae; genus SMTZ1-83. The sequence goes on along the minus strand of JBHLQK010000050.1, from coordinate 6,311 downwards.
TTTTCACCGAAGTGAAACTGAGCTTCTTCCAGACATCGATGCAATACCTCAACTGCTTGATATCCTAGGCCAACTAACACAATCAATCATCTCCGCTCTGAACCTGAATCTAAGACCCCTGCTGCCCTTTCTAACTGAAGAGGTGTCAATGACCCTTGATGCCATTCACGCAAGAGGCCATGTATATTCATCTGCATTGGCTCTTCATGAGGTACACTACCTTACCAGTATCCTGATTGAAGAGGGTTTTTTTGTTGGTGCGGAGTTCTTGCTCAAAAAGCTGGTTCAAATCACTTCCAGAATGGGAAATCAGGACCTTCTCTTCGAGGTAATGTTCGACTATTCATGCGTGCTCACAGAACTAGGAATGTTTCAGGAATCTCGTAATATTCTGAATAATCTGGAAAAAACCGTTGAGGCTGAAACCAACAAGGAGAAACTTGCAGCTGTTATTCTTCAACTAGGAGTGAATGACACTCGTGATGATACAGTCCCCCATGAGGAAGCTCGTGCTCTTAGTGATAGAGCTGCACAACTGTATGAAGAGCGAGTAGACCAAGATATGGGATCCAAGGATGATATTGGTTTAGCTCACCTTGTTATTGGTTCAAGTATTCTAGCAAATGGCTGGAGAGAGGGGGTGCCAGAAGCAATAGATCGCCTTGAAAAGGGACTTCTTGTCTATGAAGGAGTTGAGGATCCCGACTTCGAACAATCTCTTCATCTATTTAGAATCCTAGCAGGGCTTGGTTTTGCACATGGATTATTGAGCGACCATGAGAATACAATGAAGAGTATTGGGTATCTAGAAAGAGCCAAGGTCATACTAGAGCAAATGGAATCTATGGGTCAAGACATAACTGCGCATTTAGCAAGAGCTGAAAACACGTTAGGCTGGGTATGCCTGAGCACTGAATCGGATGAGTGCTGGGATGCAGGAGTCGCCGCTTTTGAATCCGCGATTCATTTGCGTGAAGAGCTTCAAAAGAAAGGTAGGTCATCTGAGCTGGAAATCTTGGGTAGCAAGCTCGGCCTATCGCTGTCCATGATGCGTTCTCCAGAATACTCTGCTGAAGCTCTGAAATCTCTACGTGATGTGCTTGCGCAGTTCGTTCCTCTCTTTCCCACAGACCCTCGTGCATTTGTTGAGGTGGCAATCGCCACATATAATATAGTCTGGATTGCTTTCAGACATGGAGAGAAACTCTCCCCTAGAGTTGTTCGTCTATTGGATGACATAGATAGACTTCTATCAGATGCAAGAGCTCAGAATGATTCGATTTTCATCCAGGGCGTAACTTTGGTTCTTCCCTACCTAAATGAATCTTGGGCTGTTCTCAAGAACCGTGCAAGTCATCTGACTTCTCACAAGTCTGACCTTTCAAGGGTAGGCGCTTTGATGGAGGCTTTATCCACTGCGAAGCTGAATTTGGAAGCGGTCAATCTGGGACCCACAGCACGCATTGAGAACCTAATCACTACCAGAGTCGAAGAGATTGACGCGCTACTTGCTATGTACTGGAGAGGCCAGACAGCATTGGTGGAAACTGTGAAGTCCTTTTTCGAGAATCAAGACTACAGCAATCTTGCTACTGGACTATATGGTGCAGCTCTTACACTACGAACCGTGGGTATAGTCGAGCCAGTGTTTCCCGAATCTACTGAGTTCATTCAAGCAACATGCGTATCACTATCGGAAGTCCTTCTTCGATTTGCACTTGCACTTGAGAATCAATATGATGCAGCTATTGACCGCGATCGATTCGAGGAATTCCCTGAAACTTATGATCGTGGCCAATACCAGTTTATACTAGCTGATGACTGGCTTGGGCTGATGAAAATCGCGGATGCATACCTTCAGATGGTCGAACAATCTGAGATGGTTGAAGCGAAGCCATATCTTAATGCAGTCTTCTCGAATATATCCCGTGCTCTTCGAATGATGGATGACATTTCAATGGTAGATCGAAGGCTTCTTCTAATGCTTGGGGAGGTTATGAATCGAAGGTACTATCTTCGAAGTTAGTAGACTGGTTCCTCATCTTCGTCTGCTCCAACTTTTCTATATCCGCCCGGCTTTGCACCCCATGTTGCCCAGCCGGAAGTCGAAGTTCGAATTTCCCTCGCGAGTCCAAATGATTGTTGGACTGGAATCTCGGCGCTTATTCGGTAAAGGGCTCTCTCTGAATCTATTTCATGTACTCTTCCTTTCCTTCTCGAAAGAATCGCTGTAAGTTCGCCAACATGCTCTTCTGGAGTACTAATCTCTAGACGAACCCAAGGTTCTAGCGTCTGAGGATTGCCTGACTTGACACTGCACCTCATGGCTTGTATCAGTGGAATTGTCACATCCCTCCAAGATGTTTCTGGTGCTTCAAATCTTAGCTGTGCTTTTTCTATTATGATTGCTAGTTGTCGAAGTTTCTCACCACTAGATGGGCCGTTCCGCACAAGTGATCTGAATGCTTCTCTTATCCATTCTATCTCCTCACCATAGAGGTTGATTTGACCAGTTGAATCGAAGATATAGCACCCGCCCATCGGCTCTGAGTCGAGGAGAGTTCCGTAATCATCCATTTTGAATCCTTCTTCAAGAAGGATAGCTCGTACAGAAAAGATGCTAGTTGATTCATCTCCCGCTATGCATGATATTCCATCTCTAGTCATCTGTTCTTTTAGAAGAACCATTGGCTTACCCAGCACAATTTCGATTCCCTGCCGAGCAAGCTTCTCGATACTTATTTCAATGTGCAGTTCGCCTGCGCCTGAAAGAAGCATTTCTCCAGTTTCAGGATTCACTTCAAACTCTAGCGCAGGATCTGTTATTGCATACTGGGATATCAGTTCCTGAATTTCATTAAGCTGAGACAGTTTTTTTGGTTCAATCGAATAGGTGACGACTGGTTCTGTTGGGTATTCAAGTTCCATCATTGGTGAGATGCCTTGGGCGCCTTTTGACACGAGAGTATCCGCCACAGCGATATGCTTGATGCCTGTTATGAATGCGAGATTCCCTGCAGGCACTTTAGGAAGTGCTATTCTGGATTTGGACATGAAGATGCCAACCTGGAGAGTCTTCCCCTCTCCGCCAGTTCTAAGATTCACCAGCGGCTCTGCCCGATGGAGAGTCCCTGCGAACACCCGAACTGCTGCAACAAGACCTGCGTGTCTATCTGGCTGCACATCACCTACAAGCAGAACAGCTGGACCATCACTGTTACATTCGAGAAGCCTCTTGTCATGTTCATTGCCCTGTTGTGTCCAGAAAATTGGGAGGCGATACGATTGGGCTATTGATGGATTCGGGATTGTCTTTACAACTGAGTCCAGTATAACTTTGGCGACGGGATACTTCTGTGCCAAAATTCCTTCCTCCTCCTTTGAGTAGGATTCCACAATCTCTTCCAATATCTCTATGAATGCATTAGCCAGGTCTCGAGCATTCTCACTCCCTCCAGAGGCTTCTTTCAGAACCGATAGATCCAAGCCCCATTTATCCAGCGCAGACCCTACGCATAGTGACGATTTACTGAATGAAACCTCCCATCTCTCTAGTGAATCATCACCAAGGTATTTTCCCAACATGGCATTGAACTCGCGTACAGTCTTGTTAATCTCTCCTGCAACGCGCTTGGCACCTAGGCGTCTTTCATTGATTAGTCGATCAACCTTGTTGATGAATAGAACAGGACGAACAAGCTCACTCATAGCCTGCCTTGATACAGTTTCAGTCTGTACCATTATCCCCTCAATGACATCAACAACGATGATTGCGCCATCGGTGAGTCTAAGCCCTCTTGTGACATGGCTTGAGAAGTCGATATGTCCAGGTGTATCAATTAGATGAATGAGGTAGTCCTGTCCATCCAATTCGTGAATGAGTGAGATGCCAGAGGCCTTGATTGTTATTCCACGTTCTTGTTCTATCATATCATAATCAAGAAGACGCGCAGTGGCGGCTACTTCCTTTGATAAAAGTCCCGAAGCTGCAATGAGTGAGTCGGTAAGCGTGGTCTTTCCATGGTCAATATGAGCAATCACTGTACAATTCCGAATCCGAGTAGTCTTATCTATGAGCGCAGCAGCGCGTTCATTGACGAATTTCTTGTAAATATGTGACACGAGCTCTCTACCTGACCATCTTCTTGTAATCAGACATAGAGATTGTGATCTCCTCTTTACATTTTCCACACTCGAAGGTCACACTAACTTTCTGACTCCTGACTTCATTCTCTAGCGGCTGACCACATTTGCATACAAAACCTGCTATTCTAGCTGGATTGCCAACAACCAATGCATGAGCAGGTACATCCTTAGTGACTACTGCTCCGCTGCCAACCATAGAATAGGTTCCCAGAGTGATACCACAGATTATGGTGGCATTTGCACCAATCGAAGCCCCTCGTTTGACAAGGGTCTCAGTTATCTCCCAAGAATCGCCAAACGCTCTTGGGTACAGGTCGTTGGTGAATGTCATATGGGGACCACAGAATACATCGTCTTCGATTTTCACGCCTTGATACACTGATACACCGTTCTGAATCTTTACATTGTCCCCAATGGTTACGTTTGCATCAACATAAACGTCCTTTCCGATAACGCACCCACTACCTACCTTGGCAGATCCCCTAACATGCGCAAAATGCCAAACTTTGGTTCCCTTACCGATTCGTGCACCTTCGTCTACTACGGCTAGGGGGTGGATGAAGACATCAACCATTGAACTCACAGGATTCAAGATTCTCCTGATGATGTTAACTCTTCCTCTTACCTCGGCGTTTTCTTTTGGTTAGAGGTGATGACCATAGCTTTCCTCTGTACACAGAAGTGGGAGGGCAGCCCACGCATTTCTCATCTATGTATCGTTTACAAGTAGCACAATCTGCCTTACATGGCGCTTTGGAGCCTTTCGTTGCTTCAGGCGCAAGTTGCAGTTGAAGGAATGTTGGTACTATCGGAGCATTGCCGAACCAGCTCTCGGACCTTCTAACGCCCTCTTCAGTTCTCATGCTACAGGTTCCGACGATTGACTGGAGACTCCAGGTGTCTTGAGCCGCCATGATTGCTATCAGGTTATAGCTGCCTGTTACAGGTGCAAGCATGAGTAGGCGAGGGCAATGCTGATACTTCTCCCTGATGCGCTCTGCCACCTCTATGTTATCAACCTCTAATCCCATGAATAGCAATTTCACATCTAGCTCCTCTGCGTTCACACCAGCAGTCACATGAATCTTATTTCCATCAATTAACTTGTCCAATCGCTTGCTAACTGCAACATGCGACATGTCAAGCTTCTTCCCAATCTCTGATAGGCTCTTTCTGCCATCATGCTGAAGAAGCGTGACTAACTGCTTGTCTACGTTATCCAATTATATTACGCTCCAGATCTTACAAGAGTGAAATTTCTAGTTAACACGTGTAACCTAGACGAGCAATCCGGTTAATAATGATGCCTATTTTCTGGGCCCTTCATTCCTTAAATGAAACTATAGCAAACCAGCTCGTTCCCAGTCATGACTATACACATGAGCATTTACAGATAGTGTTGTAATTGTTCCAGCCTTGAGATTCACCTTTTCTGACACGTAGGTGAGGAGCTCACCAAGAGCATACATGTTAGCTAGCCAAGCTCCATACATATCATTAGATCGAATCATGACTGACAGATCAAGAAACTCATTCCTCTTCATAAACACAAAGTGGTTGAGACAAGGAACCTCATCGTGTATCGTGTCTTTACGTGGGTCCCATGTAGTAGCAACTGCTCTTCGACTATTCGGACTTTCCTTCAATTTGGAGATTACGAACTCTATTTGATTCAGGACTTCCACGCCCCATGCATTGAGTCTCTCTCCATATGTGTAATCGAAATCCATACGGTCGGGGTCTAGAAGTTGTGTGGCGTACTTCTCTCTCAGAACCTTCTCACTAAAAGGATACTCCTTACAAACTCTGTTTTTGTAGGGGTCCTCTACATGGATCATCATATTGGAATGCCAGCGGGTCTCGCTGCCTCTCTCATCCACTCTGATCATTCCACTCTCCATAATCTTTTTGACAGCCCGGGTCCATCCATCAACAGGTGTCTTGGCCTTGAGATAAACTGGCATTGATGAGTCACCGTTCCTTTGACATTATTTGGTTTTTGTTCAATCACCCTATTTAGGGCTACCGTGGAATTGTCAAGCTTAAAATCCCAATATCGAGTACACCCCTAATTGGCGCCACTTTTTAATTTGCTATTCTTGAGTCGGTCGCCCCTTGAGGTTACTTCCTGTCATTTTTCAGCATTCTGAACCTGAAGAATCTGC